>CAKVBA010000011.1 GCA_934725305.1 uncultured Parabacteroides sp.
ACGATGAGTTTAATCGGGAAAATACGGGAACGTCTGCCGGTTAACTCAGATTGAAGGAATTAAATGACTATCCCTAATTTAAATCGCTCTCCAAACTTTATGGCTAATTGCTGCGAGATAGTAGCCCAGTTAGCCAATGGCATGGTCCACTTCTTCCGTATATTGCGGTATGCAAGATAAACCAGTTTTTCAAGGGCTGTATCCGATGGGAACACGCCCTTGTTCTTTGTAACCTTACGTATCTGTCTGTGATAACCTTCAACAGTATTTGTAGTATATATAAGTTTACGTATTGCCGGAGTATATTGGAAGTATTCAGACAACTTATCCCAGTTCTCCTGCCAGGACCTGATAACGATAGGATACTGTTCACCCCATTTTTCATCCAGCTTGAGAAGTTCATTCTCTGCAGATTCTTTATTTACAGCCTGGTAGACGCATTTTAAATCCTTAAGGAATTCCTTCTGATTTTTGGAGCCTACATACTTAATGGAATTACGTATCAGATGTACTATACAAAGCTGTACGACAGTGTTAGGATAAACACTTTGAATGGCTTCAGGAAAACCCTTCAGACCATCTATACAGGCTATGAGAATATCTTCCACTCCACGATTCTGAAGATCTGTCAGGACACTAAGCCAGAAGTTAGCACCTTCATTTTTAGATACATACATACCAAGAAGTTCTTTGTGCCCATCCTTATTAATACCTAATACATTATAGATTGCACGGGATACTGCACAACCGCGTTCATCTGTCACTTTATAGTGAATGGCATCCATCCAGACTATTGGATAAACTGAATCCAACATACGGGATTTCCATGCCTTTATTTCCGGAAGTACACGGTCGGTTATGGCACTAATTGTATCTGCAGAAACACGATTACCAAGGTTTTCTTCCATCCAATCACTGATTTCCCTTGTACTGTTTCCCATTGCATAAAGACCTATTATACGGTCTGCAACTCCTTCGGCAAGAATTGTCTCGCGTTTTTTTATAAACTGAGGTTCAAAACTTGAATTACGGTCACGAGGGGTGGAAACTGTAATCTCACCCAATGAAGTCTGCACCTGCTTCTGCATCTTACCATTACGGCGGTTACCCAATTGGCGTTCTGAGTCTGTAAGATGGGCATCCATCTCACCTTCCAAGGCGGCATTTAGGATACTTTCCAATAAAGGAGCAAATGCACCATCTTTACCTAACAAAGGCTTACCTGCTTTAAGTTGTTCGATTGCCTTGTTCTTGATACTTTCAAAATCAAATTCTTCTTTCATAAATAAACTGTGTTAGCAAAGTTAATATTTTATTTCTTTGCTGACACAGTTTATTTTACATACTTCCACAATCAGGATAAAAATGCCTGAGAACGGCACTTACTTTACGAAAACGCTCTTCCTTACAGAGAAGCACCTCGATTTGAAATGGATTGATTTTTACCCGAAAATTTCAGCAGATAAAAGATATTTGACATCAATTTATTCAGGAGTAATATGTGCAAATGAAAATAAAAATACTATAGCTTTTGGGTATAGACATTTCGATGGAGTCTCTTTTTATTCAATGAGTGGTGAATTGAAAAAAGCAATATTTTTTACTGAACCTATTTTGCCTAAATTGTCATTGGATTTTTCAGGTGTTTCAAATAAGTATCCAGTCTATTTTTCAAAAATATATGGAACGCCAGATCGTTGTTACTTGATGAGAATAGGAAGAAGCTTAGATGATATATTGAATGGGAGTGGTTTGAAATCTACTATTATTGAGTTTGATTGGGAAGGTACGACATTGAATGCTTTTCAATTTGATAATATATTGTCTTCTTTTTGTGTGGATGAAAATGGAGAATATCTTTATGGAGTATATTCAAGTGATAGTGTTGAAGATCCTTATGTCCATTTACTAAAATTTGAAATAAGAAAATGAATAAACTTTTGTATATTTTACTATCTATATTTATCTTATTGGATATATTTCTAATTTTTAGAAATATGATCTTAATGTAATTAACATACCAATAAAAAGTTTTGGAATACAAAGTAGAGATCTTATAGGTTCTCATATTTTTGTTATGAATAGAAAGTGGGTAGTTGAGAGATTATTTTTTGTTGGGAAGAATAATCATTATATGTTAGATGAGTTTCTTTATTCTTTAAAGAGATCTTAAATAAGGAATAAAGAAGAAGAGTGTGGGAAAGGCACGAGCGACTCATCAGGAAGATCCGACGCGTCCGACAACAGTTGCCAGCTTCCTGTCGTATGACAGCGATATCTGCAAAATAACTGATGTGATTGCCTGGAACCAGTATTTCGGCTGGTATGGAGGTTCTCCCTCCGATATGGGGAAATGGCTGGACGCCAATCATAAGGCGCATCCGGATTATAAAATCGGTATCAGTGAATACGGTGCAGGTGCCAGTATTTATCATCAGCAGGACTCTATTAAACCTGGTGTTGCTTCAGGCTGGTGGCATCCGGAAAACTTCCAGACTTTCTATCATATGGGTAACTGGGAGGCTATTGCAGAACGTCCGTTTGTGTGGGGATCGTTTATCCCAATTCGGTCATTAGATTACAATTCTTGTTGGTACTTGTTTTGAGCAGATTGCAATGGCTGCGTTGAAGGCATAGCGGGCTATGTCGAAACGCAGGCGGAAGCAAGATACCAAAAGAAGTGCTGACAAGAGTTGGAAAGAATAAAAATATTCATCTGTCTTACTTTTTTCGTTCTAATGACCGATTTGGGTTTATTCAGAAAGCGTTGAAGTTGGGTTAAATCCTGGTTAAACGGAAAGAGTCCGGTGCAATACCGAACTCTTTCTATAACTGGATAATGTTTAACTTGTCCAACTTTTTGGGGTTACTTCACTTTAAGATTTAATGAAGTAATTACTTATTAGGGATGTTGATTACCCATTGTAAATTCAAGTTTGCCGCCCTTGATAATGTCTTCGTGACTGATGAACGGAGTTTCCAGGCGTTTGCTATTCAGTTTTATCTCTTGGATGTACTTATTAGTTGCACTGTTGTTGTTGACAGCGATCTCGAAGATTCCTCCTTCAACCTTCAACTTTGCACGGGTAACCATCGGACGTCCCAAAGTGTAAACAGGAATGCCCGGACAAACCTGATAGAATCCCAAAACACTCATAACATACCATGCAGACATTTGACCACAGTCTTCATTACCGATGATACCATCCGGCTGGTTGGTGTAGAAGTTCTGCATGATGAAGTCCAGTCTTTCCTGACCTTTCCAGGGAGAATCTGTCCAGTTGTAGAGATAAGCCATGTGGTGACTTGGCTCGTTGCCGTGTGCATACTGGCCGATCAAGCCTGTGATATCGCCTGATGCTTCAGCTCCGTCAATCTGTGAAGAGGTCGTAAACAGTGTATCCAGGCGTGTTTCCAGCTCTTTCTTGCCACCAATTGCATCGATGAAGTTGTCCATATCATGAGGTACGAAGAAACTCCACTGAAAAGCGTTACCTTCTGTGTAGTCACTCTTCATGTGAGAAGAGTAACGAGGGTTAAATGGAGTGCGGAATGAACCGTCGCCCATCACACCACGCATCATCTTTGTCTCAGGATCTAGATAGCGTTTGTAATATTCAGCTTTCTTGGCATACTCTTTAGCCAGTTCCATGTTACCCGCTTTAGCGGCAATCTGAGATACACACCAATCGTAGTAGGCCATTTCCAATCCCCAAGATACAGATTCAGGAACTGAATCAGCCGGGACAAAACCATATTTCTCTTTATAATAGGGATGTTTTGTAATCAGATCCAATTCGCGAGTGTCTTTGAACTTTTCAGCTAAGTCTTCGCGATAGACAGAAGAGCGAGCAGCAGCTTCGGACCATTCGTTCAAATCTCCTTCTACCAAGTTCTTACAAACCAAGTCGGCCAAGATTGAGGTTGCCGGATAACCCACCATGCAGCCGGTATAGCTTGACGCCAACGGCCATTTAGGTAGAATGCCTCCTTCTTTGTAGCCATGTACCATTACATTTCCCCAATCTGCAGCCAATTCCGGATGTAAGATGGTCATCAGCGGATGCAAAGCACGGAATGTATCCCACAATGAGAATACCGAGTAGTTGGTGTAGCCCGCTTCAGCTCTGTGCACCTTTTTGTCCATACCCAAATAGCGGCCATCCACATCTTGGTAAGCGAAAGGAGCTATCATGCTATGATACAAAGCTGTGTAGAAGTTGATGTTGACAGCCGGATCGAAGGTTTCGATTTGAATAGCATTCAAAGCCTTGTTCCATAATTCGGCAGATTGATTACGAGTTTCCTCGAAGTTCCAGCCGGGCAATTCTGCTTCCATGTTTTTTTGTGCACCTTCTGTGTCCACCATAGAAAGAGCAACTTTGGCATACAACGGTTCGGCCTTTTCTGCAAACTTATAGTGGAACTTCAAGTCCTTTTCTGTGTTCAGGCGTAAGAACAAAGAGTCTGAACGCTGTTTGCCATCAATATACTGGTAAACAGTCTCTATGGGTTCAGAGAAGGTGATGCGATAGGATACAGAATGGAAATGTGCCCACCCTTGTGTTTTGATAGTACCTTCAACCGTAGAGTCGTTGACAAACAGATATTCGTTATTTATCAGTTTATGACCCCAGTTCGGCTGCAGAATATGACCCAAGTCGAGCAAAACGCGACGTTCTTTATTATTCTTGTAAGTGTATTTGTGGAAACCTACACGTTCCGTACTGGTCAGCTCAACATCTACATCGAAATTGTCGAGATGTACCGCATAGAAGCCCGGAGTTGCCTTTTCTGTCTGTTTGCTGAACGTGGCAATCGGTTTGATAGAATCTTCGCCAGAATAGGGGAGTAACGCTACATCACCCAAGTCGCCGATACCTGTGCCGGAAAGGTGTGTATGACTGAATCCGTAGATCTGATTGTCATCATGGTGATAACCACTGCTGGCATCCCATCCAAGAATGTGAGTGTCAGGGCTTAATTGGACCATTGCAAACGGACGAGTAGCACCCGGAAAGGTGTGTCCGTGAAATCCTGTACCGATAAACGGATCGACATGCTCTATATTGTTACACAGCGTGTCTGTTGCAGGAGTCTGGCTGCATCCTGCCATGAGGCCAAGTATAGCAGCAGCCTGTAAGAATATAACCGTTCTTTTCACTGTTTATTTTTTTGATTTAGTTGGTAATTTGCTTCATCTTGCTACAAATATACTATAAAAACCCGTTGGCGGGATTAAATGGTAAGAACAAATTGTTGTTCCATCCAATCATCCTGAGACTCTATAGACTTGTCTATGTCCCACTTTTTGAAGACAGCTCTTATCTTCATACCGCAAATATTTGATAATGGCTATCCCTAATGTAATATTTCAAAATATGCATTTCTAGTTTGTCATCATCATTAGGATAGGGATAATTGAATACTAAAACATCATTTCGTTTTATATTCCTAAATCCCAGTATACGATAAATCCCGGGTTGCTCATTTCTCATTAACGCATATATATTATATAAACGAGGACCGATTATAGGTTTCAAAACCAAAACATAATCATTGATTGTCAATGTAGGTTCCATAGATCTACTAGGAATTCTAAATGTTGCAAATACTAGAACTTTTAGTAGAAACCATAAAACAGCAATCATGCATAATAAAAAAACTACATTTATAATCTGTTTACCCCAATTCTTTACTTGTAAAATCATTCAACTAATATATTGTCGGGAAATACAATTGGCTTTTCCTTGAAATGACGTAATTCTTCCTCCAACTTTTTATCATGTGCACTTTTTTCTGTGCAACCAGCACAGAAAAGCATTCCTAAAGTCAATATCAAATAAAGAATACGAAGCATATCATGAAAGACCTTTTAGTTTATAAACAAGTAAATTGTCCTCGGGGTCTCCATCCGGAATAACACCATAAAGTGTGAATGTCTTTTCATCTACAGCAAAATAAATCGGACGTTTACCTTTTAAAATAAACCTTTTAACTGTATTTCCGTCCATGTCATATACTTCAAGATGGGCTTCACGCCATAAGTTGGCTCTATGTTCATTCTCTGTTACTCCCATAAACATAGCATATAAATAACGCTTACCTAAATATGCGTCAATATAACTTATCTTATCTTCACCCGGTCTTTCTGCGATATTGGTTGGTTCTATGTAATCGTATTTCACACTCTTAACGAGGTTAAATTGAGTATCCATAAAATCAATCTGTTTCTTGTATTTATAGCAAAAAACAATTCGACGGTCATTTGCATATACTTCTCCTCTATTCGGGTCTATAAAAGGATCCATTATATTAGGATTTCTGTATTTCCATGATTTCTTAGGTGTTTCGTCTGTAATGGAACATAAATAGACATAAGGACCTGTATATTGTGCATCCACAACAAATAAGGAATCATTAATAAGAGAAGCATCACTTAATATATTTATATATTGTGTCTTTAAAGTGTCTTTTGGTATTGAAATCCCATCTTTATTGATTGAGTATCTATAAAATGAAAAGTTATCTATTATCATCAAATCAGGTAAAGAGGTTCTCACCAGCCATGGAAGGGTAAACTCTTCCGGACCTTCTCCCATTTTTCCAAAAACATATTTCAATTCATTTGTAGTCAGATCATATATATGGAACATACGATCTCTCAACTTTTCATCATTCTGTAAAATCAAGAAAGGATGTTTGATTTCTATTCGGAAAGGAGAACTGATCTCTTTCAACGGCATCAGTTCCGATTCTAATATTTCTTCTTTTGAGAAATGAGGATCTTTTTCGCTCGTAAGATTACAGGATGTCATCAATACGAACAGCAGAGTGAAGACTAAATGAAACTGTTTAATCATGGCAATTATTTTTAAAAGTTTATACATAAAGGAGGTTGAAATATCATTAAAGATTTTAAGCACATCCTTTTTATTATATTCAATTAATCAGAAGTTTCATTACAATAGTTCACATCTAATTTGTATGGGATTTCCCAAGTTTGTTGGCATTGACCATTAACACAAAATGGAATAACACGTCTCTCTCCGTTACTTAGTTCTGTTTTTTGACAAGCGGGGAAAATACCCCTTCCTTTTGCTATAGCATTTAAATTTTCAAACGTCAAATCTGAGTTTGTTGCATTATATGTTCTTTGGCTGAAGTTCCATGCACTTATAGCTGCAAAAGCAACAATTGTTACTATACTTAAAATCTTTTTCATAAAAACATTTTATTATTTTAAACTATTATGTGATTTTTTTAAGAAATTCAGAAAAATCAAATATCTATATTTTATTCGATTTTTTAAAAAGTTGATGATAAATAATTGATTAACACACCTCCTTTCTTTTTGTGATTGCAATTCGTTGGCAGAACTAAAATTATAAAAAAACCTTACAGCTTTATGCAATATTCGCGAAAAATCTCGACACCTACAAGCTTCTTGTCGAAAATTTTTAGCGAATAAGGGAATATGAGGCTGAATTCCAAATAACTATTTGGATGTAGTCTCGAAAGGTGCAAAAATGTAAGGCACTGAGAATGATACCGACAGAAATTTACTATATAGTTTTAATGACTGAGGTCGAATTCCGATAACAGCGTAGCTGTTTGCAATTATGACATACCACCATAATCTCTTGTCAAAACGAAATAATTACCCATTCCCAGCGGAACACCTTCTTAATTGTTTCTATATAAAATACAATAAGCCTGCGAGCAGCTGGGAAGCTATTAACTCAGCTAAAACGGAGTAATCTATTTTCGGAAATTGGAAGCCTACCCAATTCCAACGGAGTGCTTACTCAATCCGAACGGAGTGCCTACCCAATTTCAGAAAAGTCCCTACCCTTTTTTTTAAAACTCTATAGACTAATTCCGGGAAGTCTATAGACCTTTGAAAGACAGTCTATATTCTTGTTTTATAGGGCGTTTAGGTCAAGACGGATTTACCTGCCAATTCCAGCGGAATCGCCCGTTGCTTTAGGTGGATTTGTCTCCTGTTTCCAGTAAATTGTAACCCTGAAAAATTACAATAACCTTTCCGTAAGCGTTGCCC
This sequence comes from uncultured Parabacteroides sp., assembly GCA_934725305.1. Taxonomy (GTDB): domain Bacteria; phylum Bacteroidota; class Bacteroidia; order Bacteroidales; family Tannerellaceae; genus Parabacteroides. The sequence goes on from CAKVBA010000011.1 coordinate 8,063, forward strand.
CGAGATAGGAAAACCATTGTCCGTTGCGTTCGCCATCGTTCAAATACCGTTCAAACGCGGTTCAAAAAAAGGATGCCGGGCTTTTTCCAAAGAGGTATTGAGGTCGAATTCCGAAAGCAACGCAGCCGTTTGTAATTATGACACACCGCCACTTGGTATCTGTCGCCTAAAAAGCGGTGAAACCCACAGATTTCTATCCTATTTATCCATCGAAACTTCTATCTTTGCCGAAAAAAATAGTTGTTATGTTTACAGTCATTGGGATTATGTTCAGCGGCATCGCCATAGGCTATTTGCTTCGCCGTGTCGAATGGTTACAGCAGATCGGTAAGCCGATTTCCTATACGATTTTGCTTCTTCTCTTTTTGTTGGGTATTTCGGTGGGAGCCAACAAAGCTATTGTGGAAAATTTGACAACCTTGGGCGGTCAGGCCTTTTTGTTGGCTTTGGCTGGTACTGTTGGTAGCATGTTGGCTGCCTGGGTTGTCTATCATTATTTCTTTCAGGAAAGGAGGCCGAAATGAAAGGTAGTCTGATAGTTGTTGCCTTCTTTGCTTTGGGTTGTCTGTTGGGATGGAGCGGGCAATTACCCGATGTTATATTGAATAATAATTTCACCGTTTATGTGCTCTACCTGTTGATGTTTCAGGTAGGATTGAGTATTGGTAGCGATAAGAAATTGAAAGATATTTTGCGTAGCATACGCCTCAAGCTGTTGTTGGTGCCATTGGCCACAATTATAGGCACTTTGTCGGCATCGGCATTGGTGAGTTTATTGCTGACTCAATGGAGTGTCTTCGATTGCATGGCAGTAGGCAGTGGCTTTGCATACTATTCGTTGTCGTCCATTTTGATTACACAGTTGAAAGAGGCCTCGTTGGGCGTGCAGTTGGCAACCGAATTGGGAACCATTGCTCTGATGGCCAATATAATTCGAGAGATTATGGCTCTGTTGGGTGCTCCGCTTTATGTTAAATATTTCGGGCGGTTGGCTCCGATTTGTGTGGGAGGCGCCACAACTATGGATACGACATTACCTATCATTACACGTTATTCAGGTAATGATATGGTGTTTGTATCTATCTTCCATGGTATTCTGGTCGATTTCACCGTTCCGTTTTTTGTCTCTTTCTTCTGTTCGCTTTAGTGGATCTTTAAAAAAGAAATGAATTATGAAAAGAATCATTGCCGGTTGTCTGTTTTTATCGTTGGCGGCTTGCAGTCCGAAATCAGCCGAAATGGCCATAACACTGCAGAAAGGTCTTGATAGCGAGATGCCGAATGGCATGTTTCGTATTTCGCAGCGTGGATCGAACTCTATTGATGCCATCTATCCGGAGGTGAAGAATCTTCCTGCCGACTGGTCGGATATACAAATCTATTATATGACAACCGATTTTCCGCAAGCCGTTTTTCAGGCCTATCATGCGGGAGTGATCGATCATTCTCTTTATGAAAGCTATTTCGATGCCTGCGGATTAGATACGGCTCAGTATAGCCTCGCGTCTCAACAGCTGTTTGTTCCCATGGCGTTTGGCGTGAATGCAGCAAAAGATACCTGTTATCTTTTTGATGCCAATGGCAATTATGACTTTTCGGACGACAAGGCTTTTCTGTATAAAGAAAAGCAGCCCATTGCTGTAGCCTTAGATCGTAAGGCAGATAATGGCGTTATATGGAAGGACACACTATGGGTGGAACCTATCTATCAGAAGAATCAGATGTTTCTTTCTCTTAAAGAATCTGCCACAGCTACCTTTTCGGTCGGTGGAGAGGAATATACCTGTAAAGTGATACCTTCGGTTTTGCGTTATGGAACGGATGCCTCTATTCAGATTTCTGATAAGGATACAACGGTTTGGTATGCCGTGGGACAATATGCTCGTTTGGGACAAAGCTATTATCTTATCGACAGCCTTTCACCGATGGGCACTTATATGCATCTGACCGAAGATAAAGAGGCTTTATCAAAACCGACATTGCAGGTAGGATTCCGTCCCTATCCGTTTGAAGCGGTAACAACAGCCGGAGATACACTTCGTTTCCCCGAAGACTTTAAGGGTAAGCAGGTGATGCTGGATTTCTGGTCAACCGGTTGTGGCGCTTGTCGTGTGGAGATGCAGCAGGATTATCCGGAACTGTATAAACGATATAAAGATGCAGGTTTTGAAATTCTGTCTATTGCCGATAACAGTGCGCAAGAGATCGAAGAGTTTCGTGAAAGTTGCCCGATGGATTGGTTGACGGTAGCAGACCGCGACCACAATCGGAAGTTGCAGCAGTTGTATCAGGTCAGTTATTTCCCAACTCTCTATCTGATCAATGAAGAGGGACTAATCATAGCTGATGACAAATCGTTGAGAGGTAGCGCTCTGGAGGCCACTTTGCATCGTCTGTTCCCCGAAGTGCCTATCTTTACATCCTATAATCCGGATGAGTTTGAGCAACTGTTGGAATCGAACCCCGCAATACAGCTGGTCGATGTACGTACCGAGCCGGAATATGCAGCCGGAGCCATTCGTGATGCCCGGCTAATCGATGTCAAGAAAGACGATTTTGCTCAGCAGGTTGATGCCCAGTTGGACAAATCTCGTCCGGTGGCCGTCTATTGTCGCGGAGGAGTGCGAAGTCGCAAAGCTGCCTGGATTTTGATTGATAAAGGCTTCACGGTATATAATCTGGATAAAGGTTATACCAGTTGGGAAAAAGCCAAGAAATAGGTACAAAGTGGTTCCTAATTCTGACACACTTTGCGAGGCTGCATCCAATTTGTTATTTTGATTCAGCCTCGCCCTTTTGTGTAAAAGCTCGCATCCTTTTTTAGAAAAGGGCGCACCCTTTTTGGAAAAAGGTCGGCATCTTTTTTTTAACAGTATTTTAACGGCATTCAAAGAAGGAGAATTGGCACTCCGTTTTTACAGGAAAATGCCCCTGTTTTTAGCATTAATTCTGCCGACCGTAGGAGAATAATAAAGATGTATTTCGTCGTGAGAACTCTGTTTTTCGTGAACACAGAAAGTGTAGAAACGTCATGCAGATAGGATAGAGGTAGAGCTTTTGGGCAGAAGATAAAATGGAAGACAGCTCAAGAGGGTAAATATAAAGTTCAAACCGTTTCTATATATGCCTTTTATTCTATACATTTGCCATAAAAAAGAGCTCGTATGGCAGAAAACAAGGATGAACACATATTAAACAGCATCGATTATCCCGCAGATTTGAGAAATTTGCCACAAGATAAGTTGGGTGAGGTGTGCGCCGAGTTGCGTCAATATATCATTGACGTATTGTCGGTGAATCCGGGTCACCTGGGTGCAAGTTTAGGTACAGTTGAATTGACAGTCGCATTACATTATGTATTTAATACACCCTATGATCGGATTGTTTGGGATGTCGGTCATCAAGCCTATGGGCACAAGATATTGACCGGACGACGTGACGCTTTCCGCACATTGCGTCGCTTGGGAGGTCTCAGTGGATTCCCTAATCCGTCAGAGAGTGAATACGATGCGTTTGTGGCAGGTCATGCTTCAAACTCTATTTCGGCAGCTATGGGTATGTCGGTTGCTTCGGCTTTGCGCGAAGAGAAAGACCGTCATGTGATCGCTGTGATCGGAGACGGCGCCATGACCGGAGGATTGGCTTTCGAGGGGCTGAATAATGCATCGGCCAACCCGAATAATCTGTTGATTATTCTGAATGACAATGATATGGCCATCGATCATAGTGTGGGTGGCTTGAGCCAGTATTTGGTAGATATAACGACCAGTCAGACCTACAACAAGATGCGGTATGATCTGTATCGCGGATTGAGAAAGATGAATCTGATCAACGAGGGTCGTCGTGCGAATATATTACGCTTCAATAACAGCCTGAAGGCTCTATTGACGCAACAACATAATCTGTTTGAAGGATTCAGTATCCGTTATTTTGGTCCGGTGGACGGTCATGATGTCGATTATCTGATTAAGGTGTTGAATGATATCAAGGATCTGCAGGGGCCGAAACTGCTGCATATCAAGACCAAGAAGGGCAAGGGCTATAAGCCGGCCGAAGAGTCGGCCACGATATGGCATGCACCGGGCAAGTTCAATAAAGAAACCGGACAGCGCTTGGTGAAACATAGCTTGAACGAACCGCAGTTGTATCAAGATGTGTTTGGCCACACTTTGGTTGAGCTGGCCGAAGAGGACGAGCGTATTGTCGGAATCACTCCGGCTATGCCTACCGGTTGCTCCATGACCTATATGATGAAGGCCTTCCCTAATCGGGCATTTGATGTGGGAATTGCTGAAGGACATGCCGTTACTTTCTCAGCCGGATTGGCCAAAGAGGGAATGATACCGTTTTGTAACATCTATTCCTCTTTTATGCAGCGAGCCTATGATATGGTGATTCACGATGTGGCTTTGCAGAATCTGCACATGGTGATCTGTCTGGATCGTGCCGGATTGGTGGGTGAAGATGGCGCAACGCATCATGGCGTCTTTGACTTGGCCTATTTGCGTCCGATACCCAATCTGATTATTTCGTCTCCGCTGAATGAGTGGGATCTGCGTAATCTGATGTTGACCGGTTATAAAGAGGCAACCGGTCCGTTCGTGATCCGCTATCCGCGTGGAAAAGGCGAGAAGTCCGATTGGCAGAACAAGATGGAACTGATTCCGATTGGCAAGGGCCGCAAATTGTGTGAAGGCGAAGATGTGGCTGTTCTTTCATTGGGACCTATCGGCAACGAGGTGATAAAGGCTATTGCGAAGGTAGAATCTGAAGGTCGTTCAGTGGCCCATTATGACATGATTTATCTGAAACCGATTGACGAAGAGTTACTGCATGAAGTGGGCCGCAAGTTCAAGCGTGTTGTGACTGTCGAGAATGGTACGATAAACGGAGGTTTGGGCAGTGCTGTCTTGGAATTTATGGCCGATCATGGCTATACTCCTCAGGTAAAGCGTATCGGTGTACCCGACCGTTTTATAGAGCATGGTTCTGTCCCTGAGTTATATAAACTATGCGGATTGGATGCCGAAAGCATAGCGAAAGAATTAATGTGATTTATAATATATGAAGATTATTATAGCCGGCGCCGGTGAAGTGGGAACACATTTGGCTAAAATGTTGTCCCAAGAGAATCAGGACATCATCTTGATGGACCCGGATGAAGAACGTTTGAACTTTACGAACTCATCCATGGAGATTTTGCCGATGGTTGGAAATCCTACCTCTTTGAGAGATTTGGAAGAAGCCGGCATCAGACGTGCTGATCTGTTTGTTAGTGTTACTCCTGAAGAGACGACCAATGTGACGGCTTGTATGCTGGCTCACAATTTAGGAGCTCACCGCACATTGGCACGTATCAACAATTATGAATATCTGTTGCCTCGAAATAAGGAGCTGTTTGAGAAGTTAGGCATCAATTCGATGATCTATCCGGAGATGCTGGCAGCCAAAGAGATTGTGACGGCGGTGCGTCGTCCTTGGGCTCGTCAGTATTGGGAGCTGTTTGGTGGCGCTTTGATTTTGATTGGCGTGAAGGTTCGCGACAATTCCCGGTTGGTAAATCACCAGTTGTCTGAATTGTTGAATGAACAGAAGCTTTATCATATTGTAGCCATTAAGCGTAAAAACGAGACTATTATTCCACGAGGAAGCGACCATATTGAATCGGGCGATATTCTTTTCTTTACGACTACCCGTTCGCATATCGAAGATGTGAGAATGCATGCCGGAAAGAAAAATCCTGAAGTAAAGAAGGTGATAATCATGGGCGGAAGCCGTATCGCCATTCGTACATGTCAGTATCTGCCCAATAATATCCGCGTGAAGGTGATTGAGGTGGATAAAGAAAAGAGTCACCGCATAGCCGAAGTGGTGCCCAGCAATGTGCTGATCATCAATGGAGATGGTCGCGACACCGATTTGTTGATGCAGGAGGGAATCAAGGATGCACAGGCCTTTATCGCGCTGAATGAAAATTCAAGTACGAATATATTGGCATGCTTGGCTGCCAAGCGCTTTGGTGTGTTCAAGACTATTGCCAAGGTAGAAAATATCGACTATATCTCATTGGCCGAGAGTCTGGATATTGGTTCGATTATCAACAAGAAGCTGATAGCAGCCAGCCATATCTATCAGTTCCTGTTGGATGCAGATGTCTCTAATGTGAAATGTCTGGCCTTTGCCAATGCCGATGTGGCCGAATTGGTGGCTCGTCCTAACTCAAAGATCACCAAGAAGCAGGTAAAAGATTTGCGTCTGCCTCACGACTTGACGTTAGGAGGATTGATCCGTGATGGCGAGCCTATGATGATTAAGGGTGATACACAGATTCAGGCCTACGACCATGTGGTTGTCTTTTGTTTGGATACTGCGATGCGCAAGTTGGAAGACTATTTTAATTAATATGCTGAACGTACGTTTTATCTTTAAGATGTTGGGGATGATGTTCATCCTTGAAACGTTGTTTATGTTGATGGCGGCGGCTGTGGCCTTCTTCTATGAGGGAGAAGACTTTTCTCCGTTATTGATATCGAGTGGAATTTTGTTTGGTGCCGGTCTTTTGTTTTATCTGATTGGCATTCACGCCAATGAGCATTCAGCCGGACGTCGAGAGGGAATGTTGACCGTTACCTTTACATGGGTATTGTTGTCGTTCTTCGGTATGCTTCCCTTTTATTTAGGTGGTTATATCGATAATGTAACCGATGCTTTTTTCGAGACGATGTCGGGGTTTACCACTACCGGCTCCACCATTTTAACGGATATAGAGGCTTTGCCCAAAGGGATTTTGTTTTGGCGCAGCCTTACCCAGTGGCAGGGCGGTATCGGTATGGTGGTATTTTCCGTTGCACTGTTGCCTATCTTTGGAGGAGGTGCCAGTCAGATGTTTGATGCCGAGACACCGGGTATCACGCATGAACGTTTTCGTCCGCGTATCACGCAAGTGGCCAAGCGTTTGTGGGGTGTTTATATGTTTTTGACACTGTGTGTGATCGGGCTGCTGTGGGCAGGTCCGATGGATCTGTATGATGCCGTCAATCATGGAATCACTACCATTTCGACAGGAGGCTATTCTACTAAGAATGCCAGTGTTGCTTATTTTAATTCACCTTATGTTGAGTATGTGATTACTGCATTCATGTTTATTGGTGCCACCAATATGACATTGATATACTTCCTGTTTAATGGACAAGTTAAGAAGCTGTTTAAAGATGAAGAGCTTCGTTGGTTTGTCTGTTTTGTGGGTTTGACTATTGCCGTTACGATGGGCTGGATTTTGTCACAAGGATTCGTACATGATTTTGAGGTGGCTTTCCGTAAGTCAGCTTTTCAGATAGTGACGTTGATTTCTACCTGCGGTTTTGCCACTGACGATTATATTCCATGGGGGCCTTTCTTTTGGGTGATTACACTAATAGTGATGTCTATCTGTGGTTGTGCCGGTTCGACTTGTGGTGGACTGAAGATGGGTCGTTTTGTTATTTTGACAAAGAATCTTTCTAATGAGTTTAAGAAGCAGACCCATCCGAATGCGGTTATACCGGTGCGCATGAATGGACATGCGGTTTCCAGCCATGTGGTTCATCGGGTTCTGGCTTTTTTCTTCGCTTATGTCGTATTGATTGTGGTTAGCAGTCTGGTGCTTTCATTAGACGGTATGGGTTTCGAGGAGAGTGTGAGTGCAGCTATCTCTGCTATCAGTAACGTCGGACCCGGTTTGGGATCGATAGGTCCTGTGAACAACTTCTCGCAAGTTCCGGATATCTCAAAGTGGTTTCTCTCTTTCCTGATGATGATTGGTCGTCTGGAAATCTTTACGGTATTAACTATTCTGGTTCCAGGCTTTTGGAAGCAATGATTGTTGTTGAGACATAAGCGTGTAAATGTAAGGTTTTAGTGTTAAAAAAGCCTTGAGATATACGCTTTTGTGTACATTTGCGTTATAATTAGGTGTGAATTCTAAGAAATATTAGCTGATGATCGAATATATAAAGGGTGAGGTTGTTGAACTTACTCCTGCCCGTATGATTATGGAATGTGCAGGGATTGGTTATGAATTGAACATATCGCTCAATACATATAGTGCTTATACAGGGGAACCGACAGGGAAGATTTATGTCTATGAGGTGATTCGAGAAGACGCCCATCTGTTGTTCGGCTTTTCTGAAAAGGTTGAGCGTGAACTGTTCCTTCTGTTAATCTCAGTCTCAGGTGTAGGTCCTAATACTGCCCGTATGATTTTGTCGTCATTGCCTCCGTCGGAATTGGTTCAAGTCATTGCCTCTAAGAACGAGGCCGCTCTGACGGCCGTTAAGGGGATTGGGTTGAAGACGGCTCAGCGTATTTTGGTGGATTTGAAGAATAAAGTAAAATCGATGGAGTCGATTTCTGGAGTCGATGCGATGCATCCCGTCGTTACAGATTCGGCGGTTGCCGAAGAGGCGGTTGCCGCTTTGGTTATGTTGGGCTTCCAGAAGACAGCTTCACAGAAGGCTGTTACATCCATTTTGAAGGAATTACCGATTATGCCAGTCGAGCAAGTTATTAAAGCGGCGCTACGCATGTTGTAATAAGGATCTGTTAGACCGATGAGTTGGTAAGTTGTTGTTAGACATGAAGAGAAATAAACTGAAATATTTTTTGTGGGGCGTTATACTGTTGTTTGGCATGGGAATCTATTCGCTGAATGCTGATTACCTGGCCTATACGGCGGTATTGCCTGAACTGGAGCTGATTGAAGAGGCACCGCAAGACACGGTGAAGAAACCGGCGAACCGTTATCCGGTGTCCAAGACAACGCCTCAGGAATATCAAGACATTGTGAAACGATCGCCTGCCGACCTTCACGATCCGGAGAACGTTAAGACATCAATCGACTATGATTTACGGACCAATACCTATGTGGTTCGCACCAAGTTGGGCGACATGGAGATTGGTACACCGATGACTTTGACGCCTGAAGAATATCAAGACTATAGTTTGCAGCAATCATTGCGCTCTTATTTCCGGCAGAAGAATGAAGAAGAGTATCAGAAGGTGATGAATAAACAGCTCAATCTGACGGATATGCAGTTCGATATAGGAATTGCTGAGCGTATCTTCGGTCCGGGTGGCGTGCGTGTAAAGACGCAAGGATCGGCAGAGCTAACCATGGGATTGAAGCGTAACAGCCAGAAGAATCCTTCGTTACCCGAGAGTCAGCGTACACGTACCTTTTTTAACTTCGATGAGAATGTACAGCTAAACATGCAGGCTTCGGTTGGTTCCAAGGTCAACTTTGCTATGAACTATAATACAGAGACCTCGTTCGACTTCGACTCAAAACAGTTGAAACTGGCTTATACCGGTGAAGAGGATGAGGTTATCAAGTCGTTGGAGGCCGGTAATGTGAGCATGACAACCGGCAACTCTTTGATTAATGGCGGAGCTGCCTTGTTTGGTATGAAGGCCGATTTGCAGTTTGGTAAGCTGCGAGTGAACACCTTGTTTGCTCAGCAGAACTCCGAATCGAAGACTGTCAGTTCAAAGGGTGGCGTGCAGACCAAGCCATTTGAAATAACGGTCGATTCGTATGATGAAAACCGTCACTTCTTCCTTTCTCATTATTTCTATGAGCATTATGATGAATCGCTGAAGAACCTGACCTATGTTACTTCGCCCGTCCTGATCAACCGTATAGAGGTGTGGATTACCAATAAGCAGAGCAACTATGATCAGGCACGTAATATTGTGGCTTTTTCCGATTTGGCCGAACCGAAGGTGATTAGTCATTCATCGGTTACCTCTTCGGGTGGCAATCCCAATGCCATTCCTTATAATACGGCAAACTCTCTTTATAACACCTTAGTTAGTCAATTCCAAGAGGCGCGCGATATCAGTAGAGTTACACAGGTGCTGAGTGCCAGCTATGAGGGAAGTGTCGATTTTGAGAAGATAGAGAGTGCTCGTCTGTTGAGTGAATCGGAATATACGCTGAACAAGCAGTTGGGTTATATCTCATTGAAGACACAGCTGCAGGCCGATGAGGTGTTGGGTGTGGCTTTTAGCTATACTTATGGAGGCAAGACCTATCAAGTCGGTGAGTTCTCAACCGATAATTCAGAGAATACATCAACCTGTTTGTACGTGAAGTTATTGAAAGGTACAACCATGTCTCCAAGCCTTCCTTTCTGGAAGTTGATGATGAAGAACATCTACTCGTTGGGCGCTTATAATGTGCAGAAAGAGAAGTTTAAGCTGAATGTCTCTTATCAGAGCGATACAACCGGTACTTATATCAATTATATGCCGGAAGGCACCTTAAAGAACGAGACCTTCCTGACCATCTTGAATGTGGATAATCTGGATTTGAATAACGAACCCTATCCTGATGGCTTCTTCGACTTTGTAGAGGGAATCACGGTGCAGTCCGAGACTGGACGCATCATCTTCCCCTCGGTTGAGCCTTTCGGTTCCTATCTGTATAAGAAGTTGGGTGGCGGAGCTTTGGCCGAAAAGTATGTCTATCAGGAACTATATGATACAACTAAGACAGCAGCCCGACAGAATGCCGAGAAGAACAAGTTTATCTTGACCGGTGAATACAAAGCCTCTTCGGGCGCCGAGATTCAGTTGGGAGCCAGCAATGTGGCACGAGGTTCGGTGCGTGTAACAGCTGCAGGAGCTACCTTGGTCGAGAATGTCGATTATACGGTCGATTATACATCGGGCGTTGTAACCATCTTGAATGAAAGCATCATTGCTGCCGGCACGCCGGTCAGTGTCTCTTTGGAGAATCAGTCGGTCTATAATATGCAGCGCAAGACCATGATGGGATTGGATTTGAGCTATGAGTTCAGCAAAGACTTCTTGTTGGGCGCAACCATCATGCACCTGTCTGAGATGCCATTGACTACCAAGACGGTGATGGGTGATGAGTCTGTCAAGAACACGTTGTGGGGTTTGAATGCCTCTTATAAAGGTGAGAGTCAGTGGCTGACCAATATGTTGGATAAGCTGCCTCTGTTGACATTGACCAAACCGAGCCAGATTGCCTTCAATGCTGAGTTTGCCCATTTGATAGCGGGGCATTATGAGAATAAGAATACCGGAGGATACTCTTATTTGGATGACTTTGAATCTACGCAGAGTAGTTTCGACCTGACCAATCCCTATTCTTGGCAGTTGGCAAGTACACCTTATGATGATGGAATCAATCCTTTGTTCCCCGAAGCAAGTAAGGTGAACGATATTGACTATGGAAAGAACAGAGCGTTGTTGGCATGGTATTATATTGATGGTATGTTTACCCGTAAGAATTCATCGGTGCTTCCCTCTTATATTACCAAAGATGATTTGTCCAATCACTATGTGCGTGCGGTAAAGATGTCGGAACTCTATCCCAAACGAGAGCAGGGTTATAATGAGTCGAACCTGATTCAGGTGCTCAACTTGGCCTATTATCCGAAGGAACGTGGTCCGTACAACTTGGATGCCGACCGTGTTAATTCGGATGGTTCATTGCAGGAACCCGAGAAGCGTTGGGGCGGTATCATGCGTAAGATTGATCAGAGCGACTTCGAGACAGCCAATATTGAATATATTGAGTTCTGGATGCTCGATCCCTATATCTATAATCCGAATGCAAAGGGTGGTGACCTCTATTTTAACCTGGGTGAGATCTCTGAAGATATCTTGAAGGATGGAAAGAAGTTCTTCGAGAATGGTCTGCCTGTTGATGGAGACCAGAGCAAAGTGGAGCTGACCAATTGGGGTAAAGTTCCTACACAACAGAGCACAGTCTATGCGTTTGATAACACCGAAGGCGCCCGTGAGTTGCAGGATGTGGGTTTGAATGGTTTGTCTTCTGAAGAGGAGAAGAGCTTTCCGACCTATGCCGATTTCTTGCAGAAGCTGCAATCTAAACTTTCGGGTGAGGTTTATTCACAGATGTTGAACGATCCTTTGTCGCCTTTCAATGATCCGGCATCAGACGACTTCCGCTATTTCCGCAATGAGTTGTATGACGAGCGTCAGGCAAGTATATTGGAGCGTTATAAACGGTACAATGGAGCGGAAGGAAACTCTCGTGAGTCTCGTGGTCGTTATACATCAGCCTCAAAGACATTGCCTGATGTGGAAGATATCAACCAGGATAATACATTGAACGAGACGGAGAAATATTATGAATATAAGGTCTCGTTGCGTCCTGAAGATTTGATGTCCAACAAAGATGGATATATCGCTGATGTGCGTGAGGCTACTCCGACATTGGCCAATGGTTCGAAGAATGAAACCGTTAAATGGTACCTCTTTAAGATACCAGTCAAGAACTACAACCGTAAGATCGGTTCTATCGGCGACTTCAAGTCCGTACGTTTTATGCGTATGTATATGACCGGATTTAGAGATACTACAATCTTGCGTTTCGGCTCGTTGGAATTGGTGCGAGGTGAATGGCGTGCGTATGACAAGAACTTGGCTAATTTCAATAGTAATCCGGCACAGACAGGTACACTTTCTGTATCTACTGTCAATATTGAGGAGAATGGAGACCGTTTGCCGGTTGGTTATGTGTTGCCTCCGGGTGTAAGCCGTGTGCAAGACCCCAGTCAGCCACAGCTGCGCCAACAAAATGAGCAGTCATTGTCATTGAAGGTGGAGAACTTATCTCCGCAGGATGCCCGTGCTATCTATAAATCGACTCACTATGACTTGAGACAGTATAAACGGATACAGCTATTTACGCATGCCGAGGCTATTGAAGATGAGAGTAGTTTGAATGATGGCGACATGGTGGTCTTTCTCCGTTTAGGCTCAGACTATAAGAACAACTATTACGAATATGCGGTTCCGTTGACGAAGACTCCTTGGAGAAGTAGTGGAAACAACTATAATGATATGAACGATGGAGACCGTCGCCTGGTTTGGCCGGCCGAAAATATGATAGACTTCCAGTTAGAGAAGTTGACCAATCTGAAGCTGGAGCGAAACAAGAAGAAACGGACAGGCGTTAATGGTGTTACTTATGCAACTCCCTATTCTATACCGGATAAGGATAATCCGCGTAATCAGTTGACGATTGTGGGTAATCCCAGCTTGGCCGAGGTAAAAACCATCATGATTGGTGTGCGCAATACCGATAAGGAGATGCATAGTGCCGAAGTGTGGGTGAATGAGCTTCGTCTGACGGACTTCAATGAGTCTGGCGGTTGGGCTGCTAATGCCAACTTGAATGTGACCTTGTCCGACTTTGGTACAGTGAATATGGCCGGTCGTATCGAAACTGCTGGCTTCGGTGCTTTGGATCAGTCTTTGGCCGAACGTCGTATGGAGAATTATTCTCAGTATAGTGTGGCTACCAACTTTGAGTTGGGTAAGCTGTTCCCCGAAAAAGCCAAGGTAAGCATTCCGCTCTATTATGCCTATTCCAAAGAGATGATCAATCCGGATTATGATCCGATGGATAAGGATATCAAGTTGTCGGATGCGTTGGATGCCGTGGAGACAAAGGCCGAAAAAGATTCTATCAAGGACTATGCGCAGGAGCGTACCATCATCAAGAGTGTCTCCTTGAATAATGTTAAGGTTGATATCCGTAGCAGGAATCCAATGCCTTATGATCCGGCCAACTTCTCGTTTGGCTATTCTTATAGTCAGAACAGCAAGCATAATGCGGATATGGAATATGAGACAACAAAGGATTACAGAGGTAATTTCGCTTATAACTATACGCCTTATGTGAAGCCGTTCAGACCGTTTGAAAAGCTACCGAAGAATAATGGCTATACGCGGTTTATCAAGCAGTTGGGATTGAACTATGTACCTTCAAACATCAGTTTCCAAACGGCTATGATGCGTAACTACTATGAATTGCAGTTGCGCGACTTGACAAAGTCGGGTCCTTCGGAAAACAGATTGAAACCGTCTATCAGTCAGAACTTCTTATGGGATCGGGCTTTCAGTATGCGTTGGGATTTTACCAACAATCTGAGTGTCAACTTCTCGTCTGGTACACAGGCTCGTATCGAAGAACCTCATGTGCGTGTGAATCGTAAAGAGGATCCCGATCAATATAAGGTGTGGAAAGACTCTGTAAAGCAGAGTATCCGTGATTTGGGAACTCCGTTGGCCTATGACCAAACCTTCTCGGCTACATGGAATATGCCGTTGCAGCAAATTCCGGTATTGGATTGGGTGAATAGTTCTGTCTCTTATCAGGCAACCTATAATTGGGATCGTGGCGCACAGGTAGCTGACAGTTCGAAGGTGTTGGGTAATACAATCCGTAACCAGCGCACTATTGACTGGCAGGGCAATTTCAATCTGACTTCATTGTACAACAAGAATAAGTATCTGAAGAAAATCAACCAGAAATATTCATCTTCTCCGCGTAATAATCGCAACAATGATAGGACCAAAAAGCGGAAAGAGGTGAAGCTGGAAAAAGATATTCAGTTGAATCTGGACAGTGGAACGGTGGTAGAGCATGGTATGCTCACCAAAAAGCTGCATGTGCGTGCAAAAGGAGCTGACGGTAAGACTTATGCCGTTAAATTCAAACCGATTAATTATGCACAGATTATGATCTTGAATAAGGATACAGCTCACTTGAAGTTGTCTATCTATCCGGGACCCGAAGTTTCAGAGCAGCGTCTTGTCAAGGCATTGGAATACTCAACTCGATTCTTGATGATGTTGCGCCGTATCAGTGTGCAGTATTCTGTCAATGACGGTATGATGTTGCCGGGTTATCTGCCCGAAGTGGGAGATATCTTGGGTCAGAAGCGTTCTGGCAATTTGGCTCCGGGTCTGGGATTTGCGTTCGGTTCGGTGAATCGTAGCTTTATTAATGATGCCTGGGATCGAGGTTGGTTGGTCAATGGTACAGACAATATCACTCCGGCGATGATGGATCGTTCAACCACCTTGAATATCCGTGGTTCCTTGGAACCGTTTCCCGGTTTGAAGATCGACTTGAATGCCAATCGTATCGAAACCCGTAATACGGAAATACAATATATGTATAGTGGTATGCCCGAACAGTTGACGGGTAGTTATACGATGACAATGGTTGCTTTGAGCAGCTTCTTTGGAGGAAGTGGTAATGCATCCAATGGCTATTCATCCAAGTCGTTCAAGAAGTTTTTGGCAAACAGAGCCATCTTGACCGACCGTCTGCAACAGGCTTATATGGGAACCGTCTATCCTAATAGGGGCTTCTTGCAGAACAATGCCATTGCCGGTCTGCCTTATGACCAGAAGCAGGGTGCGGTGAGTCCAAACTCGGCCGATGTATTAATTCCGGCTTTTTTGTCGGCCTATACAGGAAGTGATCCTAAGAAAATCTCATTCTCTCCGTTCCCGGCGTTGAAGAGCATGGTGCCGAACTGGCGAATCACGTATGACGGATTGATACGTATACCGTTTATCAATAAGCATTTCAAGAGCATGATGCTGAATCATCAGTATCGTTGTTCCTATAATGTGGGATCTTACTCATCATACATGAACTGGGTAGATGCCGGTAACGGTTTTGGTTTTATGGAGAGTGTTTCGGGCACACCTACGCCATCATCTCTTTATGATATCTCTTCGGTGAGCTTGACCGAGTCATTCAGTCCATTGTTGGGAGTAGATGCTGTGATGTTGAACAATGTGACCGGTCGCATCGAATACCGCACCACACGTAACCTGAGTCTGAACATTCCTTCTACTCAAATAGTAGAGTCGTTGTCAAACGAGATTATTGTGGGTGTTGGCTATAAGTTAACGGAGTTCAACAAAATGTTGCGTATGAAAAAGACTCAAAACTTCAGTAACGACTTGACACTTCGTCTCGACTTCTCTTACCGCAGGATGCAGTCACTGATTCGCAAGATTCAGGAAGAACTAACTCAGGCAACCAGCGGTAATATAGCCAAGACAATCTCCTTCTCGGCCGATTATGGTTTGAGCAGGGCATTGACCGTTAGGGCCTTCTATGATCTGCAGATCAACAATCCATTGGTGTCAAGTGCATCATTCCCGACATCCAATTCAAATTATGGATTCAGTCTGCGCTTCTCTTTGGCTCAATAGGAAAACGGGCTTGTTGGGTGTTCTATAAAAGGCGGTGGTGTCATAATGGCAAACTGCTGTGTCGCTTTCGGAATTCGGCCACAGTTATTTGTACTGTTGTACTTCTGCTGGTCTTATCTTCTGTGACTTGCAATTCGCCAATTCTGATGAGCCATAAGAGGTTGAATCAAAAATACAACCTCTTAAAAATGGGTGGGTACTTTGTTGGAAATGGGTAGGCACTCCGTTCGGATTGGGTAGGCACTCATTTTGAGCGGAATAGTTACTCCGTTTTTGACATGAAGCTATCGTCGGATTCAGCCATCACAAAAGAGGCTGGCGAGTTGTTTTATCAATATAATTCCGCTAACGGATTCTTCCGTTTGAAAGTCAGGGCTGACCTCTTTCCTGATGACCGAATTGGGTTTTAAGAGGTTTGTTTGGATAATCTCATTTTGCTGATGAATTGAATTTTAGATAATTATTTTTATCTTTGCGAGTTATCAACAGATAGGGCGATTTATCAACAAAACGGGTATTGTTTTGGTTGAACGTGATAAGGTTCGATTTATAATGCTTAGTTTTGTCTCGGATTTAATAGAGTATTTAGTATGGGAAAGATTATCGCTTTGGCAAATCAGAAGGGTGGAGTTGGTAAGACTACCACTACGATCAATTTGGCGGCGTCGTTGGCTGCTCTTGAAAAGAGGGTGTTGGTAGTGGATGCAGATCCACAGGCAAACGCCTCGTCTGGTTTGGGTGTGGATATTCGAAATGTAGAATTCTCGATTTATGAATGTCTGGTGACGGGCGCCGATGCTCAGCAGGCAATCGTTCATACAGAGGTTGATGGTTTAGACATTATTCCCTCGCATATCGACTTAGTGGGGGCAGAAATCGAAATGTTGAACTTGAATAGTCGTGAGCAAATCTTGAAACAGATTTTGACTCCTCTGAAAAAGACCTATGATTTTATATTGATCGACTGTTCTCCTTCGTTGGGCTTGATTACAGTGAATGCACTGACAGCGGCTGATTCTGTGATTATCCCCGTACAGTGTGAGTACTTTGCCTTGGAGGGTATCAGCAAACTGTTGAATACAATAAAGATTATCAAATCAAAGTTGAACCCGGCATTGGAGATAGAGGGATTCTTGTTGACAATGTATGATTCGCGCCTACGTCTGGCGAATCAGATCTATGAAGAGGTGAAGCGTCCTTTCCGTGAGCTGGTGTTCAATACCGTGATCCAGCGTAATGTGAAGTTAAGTGAGGCTTCGAGCTATGGAAAGCCTGTTTTGCTGTATGATGCCGAATCAAAGGGTGCGGTCAATCACATGCAGTTGGCACAGGAAATAATAGAAAAGAATCGTTAATCGGTGGCAATGTGTTTGTAAATAGACACATTGCCCTCATTAAATTATTATATGGCAACATTTAAGAGATCGGCCTTGGGTCGTGGATTAGATGCATTGATTACGATGGACGACCTGAAGACAGGTGGTTCATCATCTATTTGTGAAATTGAATTAAGCAAGATTGAGCCTAATCCCGAACAACCTCGTTCTGTATTCGAAGAGGAGACACTGGAAGAGTTGGCCATGTCTATTCGCTCCTTAGGAGTGATTCAGCCGATAACATTGAAGGAAATAGCTCCCGATCGATACATGATTATTTCGGGAGAACGTCGTTACCGTGCCTCTTTGAAGGCAGGGCTCGAGCAGATTCCGGCTTATGTTAGAACGGCTGACGATGAGAACATCGTTGAGATGGCTCTGATTGAAAATATCCAGCGTGAAGATCTGAACTCAATAGAAATTGCCTTAGCTTATCAGAAGCTGATTGATAACTATGGTTTGACCCAAGAAGAGCTAAGCAAACGGGTGGGAAAGAAGCGTGCTACCATTGCTAATTATTTGCGATTGTTGAAGCTCCCGGCCGAGATTCAGATGGGGTTGAAAGACCGTAAGATAGATATGGGACATGCCCGAGCATTGATATCCGTAGATGATCCAGAAGTGCAGTTGGCTCTGTATGAACAGATCTTGGAAGATAATCTGTCTGTGCGTCATGTCGAGGAATTGGTGCGTCATGCGGCAGATGGCGTGTTGCCCGAGCGGGTTGAAAAGCCCAAGACGCGTAAGTCTGCCTTGCCTGACGAATATAATTTGTTGAGGGAACATCTTTCTAACTTTTTCAATACAAAGGTGCAATTGGCCTGCAATGACAAAGGAAAGGGAAAGATTACGATACCTTTTGCGTCAGAAGAAGAGTTGGAAAAATTGATAGGTTTGTTGGACGGATTGAAATGAGAAATCTATTTGTTTTTCTGTTGGCTGTGATGCTGTTTACTCCGATGTTTGTGAAAGCACAGAGTGAACGGGTGCTGCTATCTGATACAACCTATATAAAGGAGGATCTGCCCGATCCATTGGTGCAGTCGGTGGTGATGGCCGGTGATTCGGTGGCTAATTCTGCTATGAAGATGAAGATGGCTTTCAAACCGAGTCCAACCAAGGCGGTGTTGTTTGCATTGATCCCGGGGATGGGTCAGCTTTATAACCGTAAATATTGGAAGTTGCCAATTGTCTATGGTGCTTTTATGGGTTGTATGTATGCGGTGACTTGGAACAATCGCCAGTATCAAGACTATTCAGAGGCCTATAAAGATATTGTGTTTGATGCAAATCCGGAGAACAATGTAAATCCGGAGGATTGGCATAAGAGCTGGCAGAACATGTCGGGGCGTGATCCGGCTGTGCTGATAAAAGATGCTAATTTTCAGAACACATTAAAGAACCGAAAGGATTATTATCGTCGTTATCGGGATTTGAGCTTGATTATTACGGCAGGCGTTTATGCTTTGTCGATTATCGATGCCTATGTAGATGCACAATTATTTGACTTTGATATAACACCTAATCTGTCCATGCGAGTAGAACCCGTAGTTACACCGAAGACAAACTTTAGTTCAACTACCTGTGGACTCAATTGCAGTATAAAATTCTGATAGCTCATGAAGATACTTGTCCTGACTTTGTTTTGTTTTTTGTCTGTCTGCCTGCATGCTCAAGAGGCAGAAATAGAAGAATGCGACTCGTTGGTGTCCGAGGTTGGCGTGATGCCTGAAAGTTTAGATGCCAATATTGATAGTTTGCTTCATTCGTGGCATGTTCAGTATTTCTCTAAGCGAGAAGACTATTGTCATGATGATGCAGAGAATGTCTATTTCCCGGATTCCGTCTATGTGGAACGATTGAATCGTCTGCCTCGTGTGATGTCTCTTCCATATAATAATATTGTGAGAGATTGCATTGATTTGTATGCCGACCGCAAGCGTGACTTGGTGCGCTATATGTTGGGAATGGCCGACTTCTATTTCCCCATCATCGAACAGGTGCTTGATGAACATGGGTTGCCACTTGAGTTGAAATACTTGGCTGTGGTTGAGAGTGCCTTGAATCCTGTTGCTCTGTCGCGTGTGGGAGCGTCTGGTTTGTGGCAGTTTATGTTGCCGACAGGCAAGAGTTATGGCTTGGAAATAAACAGTTTGGTCGATGAACGGTTAGACCCGTTGAAGGCAACGCATGCTGCCTGCAAGTATTTTAAGGATATGTATGCCATTTATGGTGACTGGAATTTGGTGTTGGCTTCTTATAATTGCGGTCCGGGCAATGTGAATAAGGCTATGCGTCGTTCGGGAGGAAAGACGAACTTCTGGGATATCTTTCCCTTTCTGCCTAAAGAGACCCGTTCGTATGTGCCTCTGTTTATTGCGGCCAACTATATTATGAACTATTATTGTGAGCACAATATCTGTCCTATGCAGACCAGTCTTCCGCTTGCTACTGATACGGTTATGGTTAGTAATATGTTGCATCTGCAACAGGTGGCTGATGTGTTGCATATCGATCTGCAGACCTTGAAAGCCTTGAATCCTCAGTATAAGCGTGAGATTATACCAGGTAATGTGGCACCTTCGGTATTGAAGCTTCCGGCTGCCGAAACCTATACCTTTGTTGATCAGGAAGATTCTGTTCATCTGCACCGTGCCGAAGAGCTATTGGCCAATTGTCGTCCGCTGAATGCCGACATGAAAGGTTCTAACATAGCCGCCAATAAAGAACGTCTGGTTCATATCGTTAAGCGAGGAGAGAATCTCTATACCATTGCCAATCGATACGGAGTTACCGCTAAGGATATTCGCAAGTGGAATCAATTGCGAACCAATCGTGTACAGAATGGATATCGTCTGAAGTTATATGTAGATAATGGAGGCGTTTCCTTTGCTGCGAACAAGTCTAATAGCCAACAATCGCGTAATACGGCATCAGGTTCGAAAGATATCGACAAAGGTTATGTCTCTTACCGTGTCAAGTCGGGAGATTCGCTCTATTCCATCAGTCAGAAATATCCTGGTGTGACTACAGCTCAGATCAAGCAGACGAATGGATTGTCTGATGCAAGTATACGTCCGGGTCAGGTCTTGAAAATCCCAGTTGGTTAATCTAAAACGGTCATTAGGCCGAAAGAAGTGTCATTGACTGCGTTTCTTTCGGCGTCTTGTTTTCGTCTTGTTTCGTCATAGTTTGCAGTGTCTTTAATGTGGCTTTTGCAATCTGCTCGGAACAAACGCGGACAAGGATTATTTTTCCTCCATTACAGTGTGGCTGTTTTCTGATTATTTGTATATTTGTGCTTATAGATGTTACAAATATAACATGGAGAGTTGGCACTATGAGCGATACGAAAGACACAAAAGATATGCAGAATGCAGGTGGAGCCACTTCTGCGTTGTTAACTGATGAGCAGATGATCCAGGATGGCTTCAATCAATTGTTGGATGATTATCTTAAATCGAACCATCGTCGGAAGGTCGAGCGTATAACCAAAGCATTTAATTTCGCCAATCAGGCACATGCGGGTGTAAAGCGCCGTTCGGGTGAGCCTTACATTATGCATCCAATAGCAGTTGCACGAGTTGTCTGCCGTGAAATGGGGTTGGGATCAACCTCTATCTGTTCAGCTCTGTTGCATGACGTTGTAGAAGATACGGAATATACAGTAGATGATATCCGTGATATGTTTGGTGACAAGATCGCCCAGATTGTGGATGGATTAACCAAGATTTCAGGAGGTATTTTTGGTGATAAGGCTTCGGCTCAGGCTGAAAACTTCCGCAAGTTGCTTCTTACCATGAGTGATGATATCCGTGTCATCTTGATTAAGATTGCCGACCGTCTGCATAATATGCGCACATTGGGTTCTATGCTTCCGGCTAAACAGTTTAAGATTGCTGGTGAGACCTTGTATATTTATGCACCTTTGGCTCATCGCTTGGGTCTATTCTCTATCAAGTCGGAATTAGAAGATCTTAGCTTTAAGTATGAACATCCTCACGAATATGCCTTTATCAAATTAAAGCTACAGGCAACAGAACAGTCACGTAATACTTTATTTGAGCACTTTGCTGAGCCGGTACATGCCAAGCTGAAGGCAATGGGACTTAATTATGAGATGCGTGCCCGTGTAAAGACCGCCTACTCCATCTGGAATAAGATGGAGACTAAAAAGGTGGCTTTTGAAGATATCTATGATCTATATGCTGTCCGTATCATATTTGATCCGCTGCCGGGTGTGGACGAGAAGAATATGTGTTGGGATATCTATTCTGCTATTACAGATATTTATCGCATCCGCCCGGATCGTATTCGAGACTGGGTGAGTCGTCCGAAGGCAAATGGTTATCAGGCTTTACATTTGACCGTTATGGGACCGGATGGGCAATGGGTCGAGATACAGATACGTAGCCGTCGTATGGACGAGATTGCGGAAAAGGGGTTTGCTGCGCATTGGAAATATAAAGAGCATAACGTCGAAGAGGATACGGAGCTGGATAAATGGCTCCAGACTATTACGGAGATTCTGGAGAGTCCCGATCCGAATGCATTGGATTTCTTGGATACGATTAAGTTGAACCTGTTCAGTTCAGAGATCTTTGTCTTTACGCCGAAGGGCGATATCAAGACATTGCCACAAGGCGCTACTGCATTGGATTTTGCCTATGCTCTGCACTCCGATATTGGTAATAAGTGTATCGGTGCGAAGGTAAACCATCGATTGGTTCCGCTGAGCCATCAGTTGTCCAGTGGTGACCAGGTTGAGGTGCTTACCTCACGATCACAAGAGCCGCAGGCTGAGTGGTTGAGCTTTGTCACTACAGCAAAGGCTCGTTCTCGCATCGATGCTGTATTGAGGAAGGTGCGTAAAGAGGTAATCAAGGCCGGAGAGGTAAAAGTGATTGCAGCCTTCAAGAAGGCAGATCTGGAAGCCAGCACCTCTAATATGGATAAGCTCTGTATGTATTTCGGTTTCCAGAAGCGTGAAGAGTTCTTCTATGCGGTAGAGAAGAGTGATGTAATCTTGCCGGAGAATATAAAGAAACTGCTGAAAGAGAAATCAGACAACCTTCTGTTTAAGTATGTTAAGCAGGCGTTGAGCTTGGGCACTCGTAAGATTCCTTTTATTGAACCAGAGAAGGAGAAAGAGAAGAAGCAGCCGGAGAAGGGAGAAAAGCCGAAATATGACAAGAAGAAACCCTATATCCTGAAAGAGGAGGCATTTGAACGTAACTATGTATTGGCAGAATGTTGTAAACCTATTCCGGGTGATGAGACATTGGGCTTCATCAATGACGATGGCAATGTGGTGGTGCATAAACGTTCTTGTCCGATTGCCTTGCGCTTGAAGAGCAGTTTCGGTGAACGTATCTTGAACACGGTATGGAGTAGTCACCAAGGTTCTTCATTTGAAGCGACCTTAGAGGTGAAAGGTATTGACTCTATCGGAGTATTGAATACTATTACCAAAACTATAGCGGATGATTTTAATGTGAATATCATACGATTGGTTATAGAGGCTAAGGATGGAGTGTTTGAAGGTAAGATCAAGATGAAGGTTCATGATGTAGAGGATATTCAGAAGATGTGTGTGACACTTTCTCATATCAAGAATATTCAGACGGTGGGTCGTGTGGCAGATTAATAAATTGATTCCTAATAATGATAAGAACAAGAGGCTGCATCAAGATGTTTGTTTTTGATGCAGCCTCTTTTAGGCTTGTGTTGTTATGAGTGCTTAATAACCCAACTCAAAAGGTTGATCAACTGCCTGAACACCTTCGGTCATCCACTTCGGAGCAGCTTCATGCTTCAGATAGTGGTTGAAGAATTGCAACATTCGTTTCTGGAAGTCAATCTTGTTGGCTGTCTTTAATGGCCAGTGTGGTTCACCCGGATAGTTCAGCATCCAGCAAGGTTTGCCTAAGCGCTTCATGGCCACGAAATATTCAATACCTTGATACCAGGGCACATGACCATCTGAGTCGTTGTGCATGATAAGGATAGGAGTTTCTACCTTGTCCATTGTGAAGAGAGGAGAGTTCGTCTGATAGCGTAGTGGAGTATTCCACGGTGTTCCTCCCAATCGGCTTTGTGTATGTTCATATTGGAATGAACGAGCCAAGCCTGATCCCCAACGGATACCACCATAGGCACTGAACATGTTTACGACAGGCGCACCTGATTCAATCGCAGCAAACAGTTTGGTGCGAGTGGCAAGGTAAGCAACCTGATAACCGCCCCAACTGTGTCCCTGTGCACCGATAGCCTTTTCGTTGATATAACCCTTTGCTATCAGCATAGCAACACCGGGCATCAGACAATTGTAACAGCTTTCACCGGGATAACCATCGATATAGCGAATATCCGGATTGAATATCACGTAACCATTGCTATTATACAAATGATAATCGATGGTAGAGCGGTGAGGTTCCGGCATTCGGTAGTTATGCAGCGTTGTGGCATTACGTTCGTAGAAGCTAACCAATAGCGGATACTTTTTAGTCGGATCGAAATCAGCAGGTTTGTACACTACACCTTCCAATTTTCTTCCATCTAATGAGGTCCATGAAACCAGTTCGGCTGTTCCCCAGCGGAATCCTTTCTGTTGTAGATCTCCATGAGTTAGGCGCGTGCTCTTTTTGAAATCGAGTGTGCTGCTATACAAGTCAGGGAACTGTTCAAATGACTCTTTGCTGAAGACAACCTGATTGCTGTTGGCCGCTTTCAAGATTGTGCGTAGCATATAGTTGCCCGCCATCAACTGTTTGGGTGCATTCGGTGTCTGCAATTTAGCCTGGTAATAACCGTTGCCTTTAGTTGTCTCGTCAAATCCCTTCAACAGCAGAGGTTTGCTTAGGTCGATTGCCCGTTCTTCCGGATCCAACTGAACATAGCGATAAGAACGGCTATTCTTGCGGCCATCAACAGTCAGATTCTTCAAAGCAGACTTGCCCGTTGGATCGACACTCCACACGTCGTAGCGGTCATAGATCAGCAGCTGATCGTCATTGAGCGACCAGCCGGCAAGGCCGTATGAGCTGGGATAATCCGGAACGTCATTCTCTTCATCCCAAGCCTTAAAGGTCTCAGGAGTAGTCAGCTGATGACGTTCGCCCGAAGGAAGAGAGAAGCTATACCAGCAACTGTCTGCCTCGTTATAGCCATACACATATTTACCGGCCGGAGAGAATTTGTAGTAACCATAATCGGCCTTTGTCAAGAGCTTGCGTTCGCCATTCTCCATAGAAACTAAATAATAGTCCTTTTTCTCTCGGCCTTCCCACGTGGAAGAGAGAGAATAGGGACGTGAAGTGGATAGCAGTGCGTAGGCTGCATCTCCTCGGTCTCCTAATTGGATAGAAGGCAATTCTGTGTCGGCCAGCTGAACGGCCTTTCCGGTTGTCAGATGATAGACGGCCTGATAGTTACGTTTCAGGTCACGCTCTTTGTTGAATTGTTGTACGGTGTATTGTTCAGGCTCATTCCAGCTCCATACCTGCACTTCCGGGCGGTTTTCTGCCAATATCGTTGTGTCTTTCTGACGAGGTTCGGGCGAAGTACCAAAGAATAGGCGGGTTGATTTGGGAGAGAAGTACAAGTCTCCATGTTCACTGACTACCCATTCTTTGGGTAATGCCTGATGGCCACGGGCAACAATCTCTTTGGCCGTTCCGTTCTTCTCTGATAGCCACAGACTCATGGCTTTGTAGGCCGAATCCTTTTCAGCACAATAGAGGAAAGCAATGCGTTCACCCTGTTCATCAAAGGCGGTATGTTTGAATAGACCTTTGCCCTCTTTGATCAGTGAAGGAGTGCCTTGTTCCGGATTGACGGTATAAAGGCCCGGCTGATTGGCTGATTGACTTACGTAATAGAGCATTCCGCTTTTGGCAGCAAACTGGAAGCTGGAAACCTGTGGAAACTCAAACTGTTTCTTTCCGTCCAGTGAGCGTACATACAGCGTTGAATCCTTGCGTCCGCGCTGATAGGCAATCCAATCGGCCTTCTTTGCCATTTGGAATGAACGTAGAGAGTCGATGGTCTCGGTCGCACCCTTCATTGCATAGATATGCAGACGATCCATCGGCATTTTATCTTTCTTGCATTTCTTGATCTTCAGTGAATCTGTCAGTG
The DNA here is from genome assembly GCA_934725305.1 of uncultured Parabacteroides sp. Taxonomy (GTDB): domain Bacteria; phylum Bacteroidota; class Bacteroidia; order Bacteroidales; family Tannerellaceae; genus Parabacteroides. The sequence goes on from CAKVBA010000011.1 coordinate 33,637, forward strand.
CCTGTTTGGGGGTTTGAGATACCACTAAATAGTTGGATGAGGCAGCAAACTGATAACGTGCGGCTTCGGGGAAGTTGTTTTTCTCTTCGCCATTTATTGTATATAGGTAGAGCGTGCCGTCACCTTTCCAAGGTTCCATTTTGCACGCAACCCATTGTCCGTTATCCGAGATGGCTTGAGACGTAATACGTTGCCATGCTGCTAAATCGTCAACGGTCAGAGGCTTTTGATCCGTTTGTGCTGATGTGGGAGTTAGAAAACCTCCTGCACATAGGGCAAGAATGAGATGCTTTAGTTTCTTCATGTGTATATTGTGTGTTTAATTTATAGGCAGTAGTGGGCAAAAAAGCAGCCTCTTTTGTGGTGCGTCAGAATTGGCAAAATGCAAAGCGTAGCGGATAAGACCGACAGATATTTACGGCTGTAAATGGGTTGAGGTCGCTCCGATAGCAACGCAGCAGTTCGCAATTATGACGCATCGCTTATGTATGAGGCTTTCTTCTTCTTAGAAAGGAAGATCATCGACAGGATTGGCCTGGCCGAAATCGGGAGCAGCCATCGGTGCTGATGGCGCAAGATCTTCAGGAGAGATTCCTGGAGCAACCTGCTGAGGCATTGCTGCCGGGCGTTCCACCTTCCAGCAATTGATGTTGGTAAACCAGCGACCTTGATATTCGCGGCTGTCAATATCGAATGAAACGATCAATTCTTCTCCCGGCTGGATTGCTGCCTGTGCGATGCGGTCGGCACCGAAGATCTGGAAGCATACCTTTTTGGGATATTGATCATGTGTTTCCAATACATACTCTTGCTTTTTCCATTCGTTTCCGGCTTTGCTTATGCCGCCTTGTTCTGGCAGAACGGCGATTATTTTACCTGAAATTTCCATGTTTGTTGATTTAATAATTTAAAGAAGCGAAGATACAGCTTTCTCGTTGAACATGCCAAGAAGCTGTTCTAATTTTTCTTATGATAGTTGTTATCTCTTGTGATATCTCTTGTGAACCGTCTGCCTTTTATCTGGCTTCCAATGCTTCGAAAGCAGCCTTCATTGATAGTAATTCCTCTTTGATTTGTTTGAGGCGGTTCACAATCTCTTCTTGTCGGATTGTCGTCTCTGGATTCTCTTTCAGCTTCTGACGGGCACCGGCCAAAGTCATACCGCGCTCTTTCACCAGATGATAGATCAGTCTGATGGCATCAATGTCCTCTTGCTTATAGAACCGGGTTCCCTTGTTGCTCTTGCGCGGACGTATGTTGTCAAACTCTTTTTCCCAAAAGCGCAGGGTCGATTCGTTCACGTCGAACATCTGCGCCACTTCGCTGATGGAGAAATAGAGCCGATTGTTCTTATTCTTCTTCAATGTCATAGTCCTACTTTTATTTAATCCATTACCTGTCCATGGTTTTCTGCAATCTGAATCATACGGTCATACTCTTCGGGAGTCAAGTCCATATAGTAGTACTTCGATGGATTGTCATATTTACCTTTGACAATCACTTCATAGTGCAGATGCGATCCGGTTGATTTACCGGTATTGCCCACTTCGCCGATAATCTGGCCGCGTTTGACCTTTTGTCCCACACGTGCACGATATTTGCTCAAGTGGCCATAAAGCGTCTTGTAGCCATAGCCATGATTAATCATGATACAGTTGCCATAACCTTGTTTCCAGCCGGCAAAGGAGACAACACCGTTGCCGGTTGCATAAATCTCCGTACCTGTTTTGGCCGAAAAGTCCATGCCCGAATGGAATCGGGGCGTACGATAAATCGGGTCGATGCGCATGCCATAACCCGAAGCTGTCCGTCTTAAGTCTTTGTTCGATATGGGTTGGATGGCCGGGATACATTTACTGCGCTCTTCCTGTTCCTTCCCCATCTGAATCAGTTCGTTCAGTGAGTTGGATTGTATGTAGAGCTGTTTACGCAAAATATCCATTTTTTTGGTTGTCGATATGATAAGCTCGGCATTTGACAGCTCCATCAGATGGGCATAGCGGTTGCTTCCGCCAAAGCCGGATTTGCGCACCGATTCCGGAATGGATTCTGCCTGAAAGATGACGCGGTAGAGATTTTCGTCACGCTGCTGCACTTCATTCAGCACTTCCAGTACATTGTCCAGTCGGTTCGACAATACTTCGTATTGAGTCTGAAGCAGTTTGTTCTCTTTGCGCAGCAACGATTCCATCGGAGAATCGATACTGTATATCATAATGAAGAAAGTAGCAATACCGAAAACAATACCTGTACTCAAGTGGCGAAGTATAGTCATGATACGATCTTTGGCCGAAGGATACACGCGCTCGTAGTTTGACGTATTGGGATTATACAAATAGTATGTTTTTCGTGTTTTAAACAGTTTCATTGTGCAATTTTATTAGCAAGAATGTACGCAAAAATAATAATTTGCTGTACTTTTGCAAATCGTTTTCAGAATATTAACGAGAACTATATAATAGATTATGTTGACAGCTAAAGAAATCCGTGAATCTTTTAAAGCGTTTTTCGCTTCAAAAGGGCATCAGATCGTTCCGTCTGCTCCGATGGTAGTGAAGGGCGATCCAACCTTGATGTTTACCAATGCAGGTATGAATCAGTTTAAAGATATCATTCTGGGTAATGTTCCTCGTAAATATCCTCGTGTCGCGGACTCTCAGAAGTGTCTTCGTGTAAGCGGTAAGCATAACGACTTGGAAGAGGTAGGACATGATACCTATCACCATACCATGTTCGAGATGTTAGGAAACTGGTCATTTGGTGATTATTTCAAGAAAGAGGCTATTAATTGGGCGTGGGAGTATCTGGTAGATGTGTTGAAGTTGAATCCCGATCGTCTGTATGCAACAGTGTTCGAAGGCAGTCCGTCTGAAGGTCTTGACCGTGACAACGAAGCTGCCGGATATTGGGAACAATATTTGCCGAAAGATCATATTATTAATGGAAACAAGCATGATAATTTCTGGGAAATGGGTGATACAGGTCCTTGTGGTCCCTGCTCAGAAATTCATATAGACTTGCGTTCTGATGAAGAACGTGCTGCTGTGCCGGGCCAAGAGATGGTCAATAAAGATCATCCGCAGGTAATTGAAATCTGGAACCTGGTGTTTATGCAGTTTAACCGTAAGGCCGACTACTCTTTGGAATCTCTCCCTGCTAAGGTAATCGATACCGGTATGGGATTTGAACGTTTGTGTATGGCTTTGCAGGGTAAGACTTCAAACTACGATACAGACGTGTTCCAGCCGATCATCCGTGTGATTGCTGATATGGCAGGCACAACTTATGGTCAGTCTAAGGAACAGGATGTGGCTATGCGCGTTATCGCCGACCATATCCGTACCATCGCATTTGCTATTACAGACGGTCAGTTGCCATCTAATGCAAAAGCTGGTTACGTGATCCGTCGTATCTTGCGTCGTGCCGTTCGTTATGGATATACTTTCCTGAACCGTCGCGAAGCATTTATGTATAAGTTATTGCCTGTGTTGATCGAGACTATGGGCGATGCTTATCCTGAATTGGAGGCTCAGAAGACTCTGATTGAGAAGGTAATCAAAGAGGAAGAGGAATCTTTCTTGCGTACATTGGAAACAGGTATCCGTTTGCTGGATAAGAAGATGGAAGAGACAAAGGCTGCCGGTAAGCAGATGCTCAACGGTGTGGATGCCTTTACCTTGTATGATACATACGGTTTCCCATTGGACTTGACCGAACTGATTCTGCGTGAAAATGGCATGGAGGCTAATATCGAGGAGTTCAATGCTGAAATGCAGAAGCAGAAGGAGCGTGCCCGTAACGCGGCTGCTATTGAAACCGGCGACTGGATTACCTTGAAAGAGGGTGAAAGCAAGTTCGTAGGTTACGATCTGTTTGAGTGCGAAGCAGAGATCTTGCGCTATCGTCAGATTAAGCAGAAGAACAAGGTGTTGTATCAGATTGTCTTGGATCAGACTCCGTTCTACGCAGAAATGGGTGGTCAGGTTGGTGATACAGGTTGGTTGTTTGCCGATGACGATAAGGTGGATGTGATTGATACAAAACGTGAAAACAACCTGCCGGTTCATTTGGTATCTCAGCTGCCGAAGGATGTAACTGCTACCTTTACGGCAAAGATTAACGAGAAGAAACGTATCCAATGCGAATGTAACCACTCGGCTACTCACCTGTTGCACGAAGCTTTGCGCGAAGTGTTGGGTTCACATGTTGAGCAGAAGGGTTCATACGTATCTCCGAGCTCATTGCGTTTTGACTTCTCTCACTTCCAGAAGGTGACGGACGAAGAACTTCGTAAGGTTGAGATTTTGGTGGGCGAAAAGATCCGTGCCAATTATCCGTTGGAAGAGCACCGTAACATGCCGATTGCTGAGGCTAAGGCTTTGGGTGCTATGGCTCTGTTTGGTGAGAAATATGGTGATGAGGTGCGTGTAGTAAAATATGGCAATTCTATCGAGTTGTGTGGTGGTACTCATATTCCTGCAACCGGTATGATTGGTTCATTGCGTATCATTGGTGAAAGCTCAATCGCTGCCGGTGTTCGTCGTATCGAAGCGGTAACGGCCGAAGCGGCTGAAAACTATGTGTTTGCTCAGCAGGATTTGATCCGCGAAATGCGTGCTCTGATGAACAATATGCCTAACTTGGTTCAGGCCGTGCGGAAGGCAATCGATGAGAATTCCGATATGAAGAAGCAGATCGACGACTACATCCACGAAAAGTCTATGCGTCTGAAAGACGAGATCATGGCTAAGGGCGTTGATCGTCATGGCGTTCGTCTGTTCCAGTTCATAGGCAAGGGCAATACAGAGGCTATGAAGAACGTTGCTTTCCAGATCAAGGCCGAGGTAAAGGAAAACTTTGTCTTCGTTGCCGGTATCATCGATGAGGCCAAATGTACGTTGATGGTGATGTTGAGCGATGATCAGGTGGCAGAAGGCTTGCATGCAGGCAAGTTGGTGAAAGAGGCCGCTAAGCACATCCAAGGTGGTGGCGGTGGTCAGCCTCACTTTGCAACAGCTGGTGGTAAGAATATCAATGGCTTGACGATTGCTGTTGACCAGATTTTGGAAGCTGCTCATATGAAGTAAGCAGGAGCGTCTTTTCAGACATAACTTAAGAGGGTTGCATCAAAATAGTTGTTGTTTTGGTGCAGCCCTTTGTTGTTTTCTATCGCCTTTCCAATTTTCCCCAAGAGTCTATATCCTTTTTCCTGAGAGTGCTTAGCCAATGACGAGCCTTGGCTGGTAGGCGCACGGATTACCCGGAAAATACAATAAGCCAATGGGCGGACAAGAGTTTATTAGTCCTGTTAAAAAGGAGTAGTTTATTTTCGGAAATTGAGTGCCTATCCATTTCCAACGGAGTGCCTACTCAATCCGAACAGAGAGCCTACCCAATTTCAAAAAAGTCCCTATCCTTTTTCCTGAAAGTCTATATGCTTTCCTTGGTGAGATTGCATGTTGTTGAAAATCAATCTGTGATACCTTTTGAAAGGACGTTTGAATTGAGCCGATTTTCCTTTAAACTCCAACGGAATCGTCTGTTGTTTCTAATGGATTCGTCGCTCGTTTTTGGTCAATAAATACATCGCTTAAAATACAATAACTTTTCCCCGGGGTGTTGTTTAGCCCCAATCAGTTATTAGAACGAGAAAAGTAAAACAGCTGAATATTTTTATACTTTCCAACTCTTGTCTATACTATATTCGCAGCAGCTGTCAAATGTATAAACATAAAAAAGGCTGTGTCAAAAAACGATTGCTTTGACACAGCCCCTATTTATAGTTGAGTGATCTATCTTACTTACAATTAGAATCTCCAGCCCAGAGTGATTTGGAATACGCCATGGTGTGAATCCAAATCATGCTTTTTCCAATCTGCAGTAAGATCAGATTTTAAGGCATCTGCTTTTATGGCATTTGTCAAGCCAATGTTGTAGTTGGCAGAAATCAACAGACCCATATCAAACTGATAGCCTGCACCTATGCCTAATGAAAAATCGAATGTATTGATATAATCCTTGAAGTCTGTAGAGAGAGCAGTTCCAGAAGACGAAACTTTCGCTTTGGAGCGCACGTTGAAACCGAACTGCGGACCGGCAAACAGATGAAATCCTTCGTAAGCATAAAATTTTGCATAGATAGGAATATTCAGATAGTCAGTCTGCAGAGTAGCTTTTAGGCCATCTTCACTGTCTTTGGTTCCCTGCATGGAGTAATACAAACCCGGTTCAATGGCAAAAGAGGGCGCTACCGGAAATTCAGCAGCAAAACCGACGTTTACTCCCGGACGGACATCACCTTCCAGTTTGGTCATGTTAGCGATATTCAAACCTACCTTCGGTATGAAATGAAACTCCTGCGCTACTACCGGCATTGTCAGCAAGGCAAATAGCAAAACAATCCACTTTTTCATAATTTTTTCTATTTAGTTAGACAAATAAATCACTTATGTGCTTCGACCCACTTGCGAGCATTTACGAATGCTTCGATCCAAGGTGTAACCTCGTCGCTCTGCTTGCGGTCTGCCGGATAGAATCCACACTGCCATGGGAACATAGCACGTTCCAAGTGAGGCATCATGGCCAAGTGGCGTCCGTCGTGTGAGCAAACACCTGCTACAGACCAAGGTGAACCGTTCGGGTTGGCCGGATAGCCTTCGTAGTTGTACTTCGCAATGATATGGTATTCTTTCTCTTCATACGGGAAGCTGAACTTACCTTCGCCGTGAGCCACCCAAGCACCAATCTTGCTACCGCTCAATGAGCCGAACATAACGGAATGGTTCTTCGGAATTTCCAATGTAACGAAGTTTGATTCAAACTTATGTGAGTCGTTGTGCAGCATCTTGTGCTTCTGTTCATGTTCCGGATAAATAACACCCAGTTCGGCCATCAACTGACAACCGTTACAGATACCCAAGCTCAGTGTGTCGGGACGTGCATAGAAGTTTTTCAGTGCCTCTTTCGCTTTCTCGTTGAACAAGAAACCGCCGGCCCATCCTTTGGCTGAACCTAAAACGTCGGAGTTAGAGAAACCACCACAGAAGACGATCATGTTGACATCTTCCAATGTCTCACGTCCTGAAGCCAAGTCTGTCATGTGAACATCCTTTACATCGAATCCGGCCAGATACAGAGCGTATGATGTCTCACGCTCGCACTGACAACCCTTCTCACGTATCACAGCAGCACGGATGCCACTCGGGTTCTTGCGGTCGAATGTCAAGCCCATATCGGCCAGCTTGCCGGTGAAGTGCTTCGGATATTTGAATTCCAGCGGCTGCATCTTATAGTTCTCGAAGCGGTTGCCTGCGCAGACATTACCACTCTGCTTGATATCCAGCTTATAAGAAGATTCATACCATACATCACGCATATAGTCGATGCCGAAGTGGTATTGAATGCCCTCTTTTTCCACTAAGATGTGGCGTTCGTCTGTCGGTTTGGCGATGATAGCGAAACCAACACCGGCTTCTTCCATCAGCTTTTCGAATGCCTTCTTCTCTTTTACCTGTACGATGATACCCGGATTTTCTGCAAACAGAATCTTTACGATATCCTTTTCTGACAACTTGTCCAAGTTTACTTCAAGACCACCTTCTACATTTGCAAAGCACATTTCAAGCAAGGTAGTGATCATACCACCGGCTGAAATATCGTGACCAGCCAAGATCAATCCCTTTTCGATTGCCTCTTGAACGGCGTTGAATGCATCCTGGAAGTATTCAGGATCTTTTACTGTCGGAACCTCTTCGCCCAACTTGTTCAATGTCTGAGCAAAGGCAGATCCGCCCAGCTTCATAGTGTCGAACGAGAAGTCAATATAATAAAGGTGAGAATTCTTTTCGTTGGCCAATACCGGAGAAACAATCTTGCGGATGTCGCTTACTTCGGCACCGGCAGAGATGATGACTGTGCCCGGAGCGATAACCTTGTCGTCGCCATATTTCTGCGTCATTGACAAAGAGTCTTTACCTGTTGGGATGTTAATGCCCAAAGCAATAGCGAAGTTAGAAGCAGCTTCAACAGCTGTGTACAGACGAGCGTCTTCTCCTTCGTTGCGGCACGGCCACATCCAGTTGGCACTCAATGATACGCTTGACAGCTTTTCAGCCAACGGCGCAAATACAATGTTTGTCAATGATTCGGCAATAGCCATTACAGAACCGGCTGCTGGATCAATCATGGCAACCTGTGGCGCATGGCCGATAGAGGTTGCGATACCTGCTTTGCCACGGTAATCCAAAGCAACAGCACCCAAGTCGCTCAGTGGCAACTGCAATTCACCCTGACACTGCTGACGAGCAATCTTACCTGTTACCGAGCGGTCCACTTTGTTGGTCAACCAGTCTTTACAAGCAACAGCTTCCAACTGCAATACATTTTCCAGATAGTGGTGCAGTTCAGACTCTTTGTAAACGACCGGAGCATATTTGTTTTCCAATGTATGGTCGGTCATCACAGTGCGAGGTGGCTTACCGAACATATACTCCAATTTGATATCGATTGGCTTCACGCCGTCGGCTTGTTCGAATACGAACTTCATGTCGTCGGTCGTTTCACCAACTACAAACATCGGAGCACGTTCACGTTCAGCAATACGTCTTACGCGAGCTACATCTTCTTCTTTCATCAACAAGCCCATACGTTCCTGGCTTTCGTTACCAATGATCTCCTTGGCCGAAAGAGTCTTGTCACCGATAGGCAACTTGCTCATGTCGATGTGTCCGCCTGTTGCTTCAACCAATTCAGACAAGCAGTTCAAGTGACCGCCGGCACCGTGGTCGTGGATAGAAACGATCGGGTTTTCATCTGATTCAGCAATAGCACGGATTACGTTGGCCGCACGTTTCTGCATTTCCGGGTTGGCACGCTGAATAGCATTCAACTCAATACCGCTGGTATATTGGCCTGTATTTACAGAAGATACGGCACCACCGCCCATACCGATGCGGTAGTTGTCACCACCGATTACGACAACCTTCTCGCCTGGAGCAGGATCGCCCTTCAATGCGTCGCGCATGTTGGCATAACCCACACCGCCGGCAAGCATGATTACCTTGTCGTAGGCATATTTCTTGTCGTTCTCTTCGTGTTCGAAGGTCAACAAAGAGCCACAGATTAGCGGCTGACCAAACTTGTTACCGAAGTCTGATGCTCCGTTAGAGGCCTTGATCAGAATCTGTTCAGGAGTCTGATACAACCAAGGACGAGGATCTAATACCTTTTCCCATTCACGAGCACCTTCAGTGCGCGGATAAGAGGTCATGTAAACAGCTGTACCAGCAATAGGCAGAGAGGCTTTACCACCACCTAAACGGTCGCGGATTTCACCACCAGTTCCGGTAGCAGCACCGTTGAACGGTTCAACGGTTGTGGGGAAGTTATGTGTTTCAGCTTTCAGAGAAATAACGGTCTTGATATCTTTTACCTGATAGAAGTCAGGCTGATCGCCGCTGGCCGGAGCGAATTGTTCTACAACCGGTCCTTCGTTGAAAGCAACATTATCTTTATAGGCAGATACCAGCTTGTTGGGGTTTTCTGCTGATGTCTTCTTGATCAAGTTGAACAAAGAGCTCTCTTTTTCTTCGCCATCGATTACGAACATACCGCCGAAGATTTTGTGACGGCAGTGCTCTGAGTTTACCTGAGAGAAACCGAACACTTCGCTGTCGGTCAATTTTCGTCCTAGCTTTTCGCTTACCTCTTTCAAGTAGGCAATCTCTTCAGGGCTCAAGGCCAGACCTTCCTGGATGTTATAAGATTCCAGATCCTCGATATACACGATAGGATCGGGCTGTTTGCTTGTTGTGAAGATCTGTTGATCCAGCCCGTTGTAGATACGCTGCAACATAGGGTCGTGATCAGCCTCTTTACTTGATACAGGGAAATATTCCTCAATACGAGAAATACCTTGAATACCCATGTTTTGAGTGATTTCTACGGCGTTAGTACTCCACGGAGTGATCATTTCACGACGCGGACCTACGAACCAACCCTCTAAGGTCTCGGATTGAATAGGTGTTGCATCATTGAATAACCATACTAGTTTCTGAACATCTTCCGAAGAGAAAGCGTGTGCTGCCTCTACCGCCAGCACGGTCTTTGTTGAAGATTGAAAGAATAGAATCATATCGTTGATTTATTAGTATTTATCAAGCTATGAACCTTTCGGCTCGAAATGATTTGCAAATATAGGGTTTTTCCATTTTTTATCCTACAAAAGGTTTTGTATTGTTTGTCTAAAGTTTAGAGATAATCCAAGATAATCCGAGAATTCTCGGATAGATAAGCATATTGGCGGAATTATAAAGCCAATCGATTGCTTTTTTTTAAGGAGTAAAAACGAAGTAACTGCTCATTTTTGCTGTAGAGACTATTTCCCAAGACTCTATACCCTTTTCCCAAAAAGTCCCTAGACTTTTCCTCAAGAGTCTATAGACTGTCTCTGAGAAGTCCCTCTAAAATGGCGTTCGAACGTCATTCGAACGGTGTTCGAAAAGTGTTACAATAGTAAACTGCCGGTCTCTTCCTCTGTGTCTTGCTTTTTGCTAATTATGACGTGTCTTATGGGGCTACATCCAAATAGTTATTTAATCTCATCCTCTTCGCCAGCAGGTTGGATTATTATACAGATTATTATAAATGCTACATAAAGATGTATTTTATGGTTAAATCATAGTCTTTAAGTGGAGATAAAATAGTATCTTGCAGACTGATTTTGCTCTTTTGAGCCGGTGCAAGTTAAAATATCAGGTGATAATTATCGTATAACAGCATGAAATCTACTCTTGTCTTAGGATTTGGAGTCTCGTTGTTGGCTCCTGTCGCAGGGATGGCTACACAAAAGCAGAAAGCCCAAGCACAAGCCCCGAATGTCATCGTTATCTATGCCGATGATTTAGGGTATGGCGATCTGTGTTGTTACGGAGCTACACGTGTGCAGACTCCTAATGTGGACAGACTGGCCAATGAAGGAATTCGTTTTACCAATGCGTATGCGACGGCTTCCACCAGTACGCCTTCTCGCTATTCAATGCTGACCGGAGAGTATGCCTGGCGACGTCCGGGCACTGATATTGCAGCCGGTAATGCAGGGATGATTATCCGTCCCGAGCGATATACCTTGGCCGATATGATGAAGAATGCCGGCTATGTGACAGCTGCGTTGGGCAAGAGTGAGGAAGACCGTCCTTGGGTGATAGAACAGGCTTTGAACAAAGCCCTTTCCGTGCGCACTCGTGAATGGAAATATATTGAGCCGAGTGAAGGTCCGGCCATCATGTATTACGAGAAGATAGAGACTGGTTATTCCAAAGAGCCACAGTTGTATGACATGACGAAGGCTTATGAAGAAGGCAATCAGGCTCTGCAGCATCCCGATAAGGTGTATCAGCTGCAAGGAGTGTTGAAAGGAGTTCGAGACAAGAGCTTGAAACTAAAGTGATAGCTCGGTAATTTTTAAATTAACTCTTTTTTTATCATGAAATGGGCGTATCTTTGTACCCTGTTCAAAAAGAAAGAGCACGTAAGTAAATGCTTGGAATTATAAGTAAAGGAATAATTATAGGTGTATTGGTGTCGGCTCCGATGGGACCGATCGGTATGCTGTGCATACAACGAACATTAAACAAAGGGCGTTGGCATGGATTTATCACCGGATTGGGTGCGGCCCTTTCTGACGTGATCTATGCTACACTGACCGCCTTGTGTATGGGAGTTGTCGTTAATTTCGTGGAGGCAAATCAAGCTCCGTTGCAGTTGGCCGGCAGTATTGTGCTGGCTATCTTTGGCTATTACATCTATCAGAGTAATCCTGTCAGGAGCCTGAGGAGGCGTAGAGAGAAGACGAAGATGTCGTTTACGCAAGATTTTATTACAGCCTTTCTTCTTACATTCAGTAATGTGTTGATTGTACTGCTATACCTCGGTCTGTTTGCCCGTTTTGGCTTCATTCTGCCCGAATATCCTGTTTGGCAGGTGATGTTAGGGCTTGTCTGTATAGGAATAGGAGCCGTTCTGTGGTGGTTCGGCATTACATATTTTATATCAAAACTGAGGAAATGGTTTAATGTGCGAGGTATCTGGCTGCTCAACCGTGTGGTTGGATCTGTTATCATTGTCTTGTCAGTGATAGGAGCCTTGTCGGTGTTGCTTACCTCTTACTTTCCGATAGCCACAACTCTAAATCTATAATATAAGGAGTATATGAGAAAGCTTAAAGTTCCTTATCTGCCTACACTTGATGTGTTAGATCTGTCATCGGCTGGTATTCTGTTGGAGACAAAAGCACAACGTGAATATATTGATACGATAAACTGGGCAGAATATCCGTATAAGCCGATTGTTGCATTTGATATCGCACGTTCAGACACCAAGTTATATATCCGTTATTTTGTGAAGGGAAATTCATTGAAGGCGGTTTGTAGCGAGGATAACTCTTCGGTTCATCGTGACAGCTGTGTTGAATTCTTCATGCAGAAAGAGGGAGATAGCGAATATATGAACTTCGAGTTTAACTGTATCGGTGTTTGTGATGCAGCCCGTCGTCAGTCTCGCGAGGTGAAGCAGTCGTTGACAGCCGAAGAATATGCCCAGATACAGCGCTATTCAAGTGTTGAGGCAAAGCCTTTCTCCGAGAAGTTAGGCCCTTATGCATGGGAGTTGATCGTTACGATTCCCTTTACCTTGATGGGGCTTGATCCGGAACATCTGCCCGAAAAGATCAGAGGAAACTTTTATAAGTGTGCTGACGATACGGCCAATCCACATTTTGTCAGCTGGAATCCGATTGATTTGCCGAAACCGGATTTTCATTGTCCCTCATTCTTCGGAGAGATTTATCTGTAATGGAGCGGATTGAAAATAGAAACATTCATCTGATCAGAAAACATGGGTCAGGGTATAAAAAAAGGAAACGGTGAAGCTCACGCTTGACCGTTTCTACATTTAACCGTTTTAAACAAAAAGAAAAAGTTAGTTAAGGTTTAGTCAGATATAATAATGATTTATATTTGTTCTAAAATATCAAATTGTTGTCCTCCTGAATGACAACGAAACAAATATATGTAATCTTGTTAATACAGACTATAAACCGCATGGTTTTTTTGTTATTTTTCACAGATAAGTAGCTCTTTTGTATTATCTTTGCAAACAACTATCCTAAATAGTCCTTATGGCTGATTTTGATCTACATATATTGGGGTGTGGTTCGGCATTGCCAACGACACGACATTTGGCAACCTCACAGGTGATAGATTTGCGTGATAAGTTGTATATGATTGATTGTGGTGAAGCAACGCAAGTACAGATGAGGCGCATGCATATCAAGTTTAGCCGCTTGAATCATATATTCATTTCGCATCTGCATGGAGACCATTGTTTCGGTCTGCCCGGTCTGATCTCGACATTGGGCATGTTGGGCCGCAATGGTGAGCTTGTGATACATGGGCCGAAAGAGGTAGAAGAATATATGCGCCCTATATTGGATCTGTTTTGCAAGGGCCTTCCTTATGAGATTCGCTTTAATGCGGTTGATACAACTACATCCGGTTTGGTGATGGAAGATCGCTCGTTGTCGGTTTATTCCATCCCGTTGAAACATCGCATTCCCTGTTGTGGTTATCTGTTTGTAGAGAAATCGAAGGAGGCGCATATCATTCGGGAGATGGTCGATTTTTATCAGGTGCCGGTGCGTTGTATGCAGGATATCAAGCGAGGAGCCGACTATGTTACGCCGGAAGGAGAGGTGATATCCAATGCACGTTTGACTCGTCCGGCTGATCCGCCTCGTCGCTATGCCTATTGTTCGGATACGGCATTTGTTCCAGAGATAATACCTTTGATTGAAGGTGTTGATTTGCTCTATCATGAAGCAACCTTTATGGCATGTGATGCAGCCCGGGCGAAAGAGACCTTTCATTCCACGGCAAGTCAGGCTGCCGAGATTGCTCGCAAGGCACAGGTGAAGCGGTTGGTGGTCGGTCATTATTCGGCCCGTTACGAAGATCTTACGGGATTGAAAGCCGAGGCCGATCAGATATTCCCGAATACGATTTTGGCACAAGAAAAGATGACCATCTCGTTATAGGCAATATCTGTTTGAGCAGATTTGCTAAATTATTGAAATAAATAGGAAAGGCTAACAGCTTATTTGGGTAAAGTTGTATATTTGTATGAATTTTAGGGTTGTAATATGAAAGTAGCATCAATTATCATATGGGCTCTTGCTTTACTGGCAAGCTCTTCGGTTTCTGCTCAGCGCGTGAAGCCGGATACAGCGGCGTATGCTGCCAAGGTGATTGATGTGACGCTTCCGGTTGAGATTTCTGTCTTTGAAAACAGAATTCGTGTAGAGAATGCTCCGGTAGGCAGTAAGCTGGAGATATATAGCGTTGTCGGCATTAAAGTGAAAGAGCTGGAAGTCAAACAACCCTCTGGCGAATATGTTGTGGATATCGCCAAAGGGTATTATATTGTCCGTATCGGTGAGACGGTACGAAAAATAGCCATCCGTTGAGGATAAGTCTATTTCTTGTTGTTCATTTTAGTCTCAATGACAAAGGCAATAATCAATCCTAAGCCACCGAACAGCAGACAGCAAGAGCCATAGGCCGCACTGAGGAATCGGTACATGTTTTGGATTTGCATCTCTGATTGGTGGGAAGATACAATCGTTTCTAAGATGAAGCCGGTCAGCAATCCCAATCCGATGCCACAGAGCAGGCAACCAATCTTCAGAGCACTGAATGAAAATCCTCCTAATCTCAAATTGAAAGGCAGTATTCTTCCATCCAAATAAGAGCGATCCAACTTGTCGCTGAGCTTTTCGATAATGAACATACGCTCTTTGCGGCGGACAATCAGTTCAAACAGACCATAAATGGTAACAAAGATAATTCCGGTTGTTAGCGGAATAGTAATAAAATCCATCATAGCAGTATAATTTAAATTCGTTACTTGATTTCGTTTGTCTTTTGGACGCACCGAAAAGAGATAGGTTACACTTTTACGGGAAGAAAAATTACTTTATTTTTGTGTGGAACTACTGTAACCCATGTGTCGTTTCTGCGTCTATTAGAGTAGAATGGAAACATATGATGATACATATTATATAAGACGGATAGAAAAGGGCGATGTTCGTTGCTATGCGGCACTTGTCAACAAATACAGCAGACCGGTCTATTCACTCATCTTCAAGATTGTTCGCAATCGGGAAGATGCCGAAGAGCTGGCACAAGATGTCTTTGTGAAGGTCTATCGCAGCTTGTCGGGCTTTAAAGGTGATTGCAGCTTTTCGACGTGGCTTTATCGCATAGCCTACAATTCAGCTGTTTCTTCTACACGGCGGGTCAAGCATGAATGGCTTGCCTTCGACGACACCATTATTAATAATGTGTCGGAAGAGGATGTGTCGCAGGTATTGGGCGAAGTGGATGATGCCGATCAGCTCCGGTTGCTCGAGGCGGCGCTGGAGCAGCTGCCGGCAGAAGAGCATCTCTTGATACTGTTGTTTTATAGGCAGAAGAAGACGGTTGAAGAGCTGGCCACTATTACCGGAAGGAGTGTGTCGAATGTCAAGACCAAGCTCCATCGTATTCGTAAAAAACTATATGTGCTCATTAAAAGAATGGAGGATATTTGACATGGACAAGATAAATCATCAAGACGATTTGCTGGCCGGTTTGTTTGACCGGTTGCCTGAAGAAGAACCTTCTCTTGCTTTTCAGAGGAATGTGATGCAGCAGGTGTTGCAAGAAGAGCAGCGTCGGCAGAAGCGTAATGAATGGCTGGAACTGTTGGTTACGGTTGTGGTTTCTTTGTTTGTCCTGTTCATTGCGATAGCTGTGTTTGTCTATAGCGGACTGTTCCGCTTTGATCATCTGGACCTGGATTTGGACTGTGTTCGTTTTTATCTGTTAATCGGATCTCTTTCATTCTTCCTGTGGATGGCCGATTACAAGTTGAGAAAGGTTTTCGGGAGAGATAAATGATAGAAAATGAATGCTTTTTTGGTCAAAAAAGCTTGTAGCTCAGAAAAAAAGATTACCTTTGCCACGATTTTTGAGAGATGACAACATAAAGTCTAACTTACTAATTAAAACAAACTTAAGTATTAACATTTAGAGAATGGAAAATTTAAAGAACATTCAGCCGGTTGAAGATTTCAACTGGGACGCTTTTGAAAAAGGCGAATCTTACGGTGATGTAAGCAAGGACGATCTTGTAAAAACGTATGATGAAACCCTTAACACTGTAAAGGATAAAGAAGTTGTTATGGGTACTGTTACTGCAATGAACAAACGTGAAGTTGTAGTAAACATTGGCTTCAAATCTGACGGCGTTGTTCCTATGTCAGAATTCCGTTACAATCCGGATTTGAAAATTGGTGACGAGGTAGAAGTCTATATCGAAAGCCAGGAAGATAAAAAAGGTCAGTTGATCTTGTCTCACAAGAAAGCACGTGCTACACGTTCTTGGGATCGTGTTAACGAAGCTCTTGAAAAAGACGAAATCATCAAGGGTTACATTAAGTGTCGTACTAAGGGCGGTATGATCGTTGACGTATTCGGTATCGA
Source organism: uncultured Parabacteroides sp. (assembly GCA_934725305.1). Taxonomy (GTDB): domain Bacteria; phylum Bacteroidota; class Bacteroidia; order Bacteroidales; family Tannerellaceae; genus Parabacteroides. Next base: position 50,214 of record CAKVBA010000011.1, read on the forward strand.
AGCATTCTTGCCGGGTTCTCAGATCGATGTTAAGCCGATCCGCGACTATGATGTATTTGTAGGTAAGACTATGGAATTCAAGATTGTTAAGATCAATCAGGAATTCAAGAACGTTGTTGTATCTCACAAGGCTCTTATCGAAGCTGAACTTGAACAGCAGAAGAAAGATATCATCTCTAAATTGGAAAAAGGCCAGGTATTGGAAGGTACAGTTAAGAATATCACTTCTTACGGTGTATTCATCGACTTGGGCGGCGTAGATGGTTTGATCCATATCACAGATTTGTCTTGGGGTCGTGTATCTCATCCGGAAGAAATCGTTCAGTTGGATCAGAAGATCAACGTTGTTATCTTGGACTTCGATGATGAAAAGAAACGTATCGCTCTTGGCTTGAAGCAGTTGACTCCGCACCCATGGGATGCTTTGGATCCGAACTTGAAGGTAGGTGACAAGGTTAAGGGTAAAGTTGTCGTTATGGCTGACTACGGTGCATTCATTGAAATCGCTCCGGGCGTAGAAGGTTTGATCCACGTATCTGAAATGTCTTGGACTCAGCACTTGCGTTCTGCTCAGGACTTCATGAAGGTTGGTGACGAAATCGAAGCTGTTATCTTGACTTTGGATCGTGACGAACGTAAGATGTCTTTGGGTATCAAGCAGCTGAAGGCTGATCCATGGGAAAACATCGAAGAACGTTTCCCTGTAGGTTCTCGTCATATGGCTAAGGTTCGTAACTTCACTAACTTCGGTGTATTCGTAGAAATCGAAGAAGGTGTTGATGGCTTGATCCACATCTCTGACTTGTCTTGGACTAAGAAGATCAAACATCCGTCTGAATTCACTCAGATTGGTGCAGAAATCGAAGTTCAGGTATTGGAAATCGATAAGGAAAACCGTCGCTTGAGCTTAGGCCACAAGCAGTTGGAAGAAAATCCTTGGGATGTATTTGAAACTATCTTCACAGTAGGTTCTATCCATGAAGGTACAATCATCGAAGTGTTGGATAAGGGTGCTGTAATCTCATTGCCTTACGGTGTTGAAGGTTTCGCAACTCCGAAACACTTGGTTAAGGAAGATGGTTCACAGGCTCAGGTTGACGAAAAGTTGCAGTTCAAGGTAATTGAATTCAACAAGGAAGCTAAGCGTATCATCCTTTCTCATAGCAGAATCTTCGAAGATGAACAGAAGAGCGCTAAGAAAGAAACTGAAAAGAAATCTTCTGCAAAGCGTAGCGCTAAGAAAGAAGAAGATTCAGCAATGGTAACTGGCCCGATTGAAAAGACAACTTTGGGTGACATCGAAGAATTGGCTGCTTTGAAAGAAAAATTGGCAGGTAAGTAATAATTTCTTCTAATCATATTAAAAAGGCTGTTCTCTTTACGGAGAATGGCCTTTTTTATTGGTAGTACGGTTGGTGATAACTTTACTGTTTATCTATTGATCTGTTTATAGTCGTGTTATCGACATAAAAAACCCTATAGAAAAATAAACTCTCTATAGGGCTTCTTTTTACCTTTACAATTTTTTAGACATCCAGACCGATCAAGGCGTTAATTTCGCGTCGCTTGTCTAAGTCTGTAAAATAAGTTTCGACTACTTTGTAAATATCAAAATCACCAGTGGAACCTGCTGCTAAATTTAGAGCTTCTACCATCTTTTTTGCTGCATTGTGAATTTCAGCTTTATCAACTAAGTGAATCTCGTTGCTGTGAATTAACTGATTTTTTCCCATGATATTCGACTTCTAGTTAAACAATCTTGTTTTTTTGTTGTCGGAAAGATAAGAATTATTTTTGTTAATATGAAATTTTTTCTGCTTCATTCCACTATTTTTGTGCTCAAAAATGAAAGATATGAAAAGGCTTGTGATATTTGATTTGGACGGTACATTGCTTAATACGATTGAAGATTTGGCCAATAGTACCAATTATTCACTGAAACAGAATGGTTTCCCAACACATGAGATTTGCGAATATAATTATTTTGTAGGTAACGGCATCAATAAGCTATTTGAGCGTGCGCTACCGGAAGGCGCGAAGACGGAAGAAAATATTTTGCGAATCCGGGAACTTTTTCTGAAGCATTACGATGTGCACAATGCAGATTACAGTGTTCCTTATCCGGGAATCGTAGATCTTTTGCAACAATTGCAGCAGAAAGGACTGCTCTTGGCGGTTGCTTCCAATAAATATCAGTCGGCAACCGAGAAGTTGGTGGCTCATTATTTCCCTCAGATTCGCTTTGCTCTTGTCTTGGGCCAGCGCGAAGGTGTGCCCACTAAACCAGATCCGTCAATCGTAGAATCTATCCTTGAATTTACAGAAGTGGCTAAAGCGGATACGTTATATGTAGGAGATTCGGGTGTCGATATGCAGACGGCATTGAATAGCGGAGTGGATTCGTGTGGTGTTACCTGGGGATTTCGCCCTTTGTCCGAACTGATGGAGTTTTCCCCGTCTTATATAGTGAACAGTCCGGATCAAATCTTGTCTATTGTATAATTATACACGTTGGTGGAATTAGTATATAGTATCTATTTATTCCACCAATGGGTGTTTCTTTTATATTGTAACGATTCTCGTAGTAAAAGGTGATTTTGTTTCGTTTCAGGAAAAGGTCGGCATCTTTTTGGAAAAAGGGCGCACCCTTTTTAGAAAAAGCATGGCATCTTTTTTCGAACAGCATTCGAACGGTTTTCGAACGATGTTCGGACTACTAATTTTGACAGCCTCATTGAGAATGTATAGAGATTTTTGACTTCACGTTTTGAGGCTGTATACTTGTGGCTGAAATGAATATTTATTCATCTAATAGAGAGGGACGAAAGGAGAATTAACCGACAAGTTGCACATTTTAACTAAGTTTGTGCAATTTGTCGGTTCCTTTTTCGCCAGGATAGGAAGATTATTATACCTTTGCGCTGATTTTAATATAAATATATATTTCATGAAGACATTAACAATTGGAGATCTAAAAGCCCGTATTCCAATTATCCAAGGTGGAATGGGAGTTGGAATCTCTTTATCTGGTTTGGCTTCGGCTGTTGCAAATGAAGGCGGCATTGGTGTAATTTCAGCAGCAGGCTTGGGGCTTTTATATAAAAAGTTATCTCCCAGTAACTATACCGAAGCAGGTATTTTGGGTTTGAAAGAGGAGATTCGTAAGGCGCGTGAGAAGGCTAAAGGCATCATTGGAGTAAACGTGATGGTTGCGCTTTCTGACTTTGCCGAGTTGGTAAAGACAAGTATTGCAGAAAAGGTGGATATCATCTTCAGTGGCGCCGGTTTGCCATTGGATCTTCCTTCTTTCTTGCAGAAAGACAGTGTGACCAAACTGGTACCTATCGTATCAAGTGCTCGCGCTGTGCGTGTGATCTGTGAAAAGTGGAAGAACCATTATGACTATCTGCCCGATGCAGTCGTGTTGGAAGGTCCGAAAGCGGGAGGCCATTTGGGTTATAAAGAGAATCAACTCGAAGATGAACGTTTCTCGCTGGAAGAGTTGTTGCCTCAAGTGGTTGAAGAGGTTTCTATTTACGAGAAGAAATATGATAAGAAGATACCCGTGATTGCCGCTGGTGGTATCTATACAGGTGAAGACATCAAGCGTGTGATGGACCTTGGAGCATCAGGCGTTCAGATGGGAACTCGTTTTGTAACAACGGAAGAGTGCGATGCCTCGTTGGCTTTTAAAGAGACCTATATCCATGCCGAAGAAAAGGATATAGAGATCATTAAGAGTCCGGTGGGAATGCCTGGCCGAGCCATCCACTGTAGTTTCCTTGATAAGGTGAAAGCGGGTATCAAACAGCCAAAGGTCTGTCCGTTCAACTGCATTAAGACGTGTGATATTTCCCGTAGTCCCTACTGTATTGTGACGGCACTTTATAATGCCTTTAAGGGCAATTTTGAGAATGGATATGCCTTTGCAGGCACCAACGCTTGGCGAGCGAGTCGGATTACTTCTGTGAGAGAGACCATTTCCGAGCTGATGGCAGAGTGGAAGGCCAAGCTCGACCGCTGATGGCTTTTCCTTGAGAGTTTTTTGATTAACGGATAACAAATAATACCTTTGTATATATTATAGTAAAAAGATAGAATATATGGCTGATCAAAAAGTAGTGATTAGTGAGAACTTGAAATCTGATTTGCAGGAATTTCTTTCTGCTGTGGATTGTGACAAAATGTTTATCCTTACTGATGTAAATACGAAGGAAAAATGTTATCCGTTGATACAAGAAATCCCGGCCCTGCAGGGAAGTACAATGATTACGGTTGAAGCAGGTGATACACATAAAGGGTTAGAATCTTTGTCTTATATATGGAAAGCTCTTTCTGACGGAGGCGCTTCTCGTCATTCTTTACTGATTAATTTAGGTGGCGGTATGGTGACCGATATGGGTGGCTTTGCTGCTGCTACATTTAAACGTGGAATCCGTTCAGTTAATATTCCAACTACTTTGATGGCTTCTGTTGATGCAGCAGTCGGCGGTAAAACCGGTATTAACTTCAATGGGTTGAAGAATGAAATAGGGGCATTTTATCCGCCTTTGTGCGTCTTTATCGATTGTGAGTTTTTGCGTACGCTCGACCGCGATAATCTGTTGTCGGGTTATGCCGAGATGATAAAGCATGCTTTGATTGATTCGATGAATACCTATGCTACAGTTATGCTCTTTGATCTGGACTTGCCTATGAATTATGCCTTCCTGAATCGTATGGTGGCACAGTCGGTTGCTGTTAAGGAGCGTATTGTAGAAAAAGACCCGAAGGAGCAAGGCGTTCGTAAGGCGTTGAATTTTGGTCATACCATTGGGCATGCCTTTGAAAGTCTCTCTTTCAAGAAGAACAATCCTCTGTTGCATGGACATGCGGTAGCTGCCGGTATTGTTTGTGAATTATATCTCTCTTATGTGCATTGCAATTTCCCCAAAGATAAATTGAGTCAGGTTGTTTACTATATCAAGGAGTATTATCGTCCTTTCCATTTTGATTGTAAAGATTATGATGCGCTGTATGAATTGATGACACACGACAAGAAGAACGAGAATGGAGTGATTAATTTTACTTTACTGGCTAATATCGGAGAGGTGCGTATCAATCAGTCTGTAGGAAAGGAGAAAATATTAGAGGCTCTTGATTTTTATCGCGAAAGTTTTGGAGTATAAATAAAAAATACTACCTTTGCACCCGTAATAAAAAACGGGGTGTAGCTCAGCCCGGTTAGAGTACGCGTCTGGGGGGCGTGTGGTCGCTGGTTCGAATCCAGTCACCCCGACTGGTTTAAAGGCATTGATGATCTGATGATTGTCGATGCTTTTTGCTTTTAGGTGGTTGATGTGAAAAATCAACCTATTAAACCCAAATCAGTCATTAGAGATTTTCTTGTGCGAAAAGATAGCGGATTTTTCTAATGACCGAATTGGGTTAAAATGAATATCAGCAGCCTTGGCAAAAAGTTCGAAACCCTCAAGAAAAGATTGATAAAATGCCGTGACTACATCTTCAATTTTCTTGAAGATCCAATGATACCATCAGATAATAATGGGAGTGAGCGTGGAATACGCAAGTTGAAAATCAAACTGAAGAACTCTTGTACATTCCGCTCTGATTTAGGAGCAGACGCTTTTCTTGAATTACATTCAATCGTTGAAACTGCAAAGAAGCACAACAAAACACCATTCAATGCTATTCAAGCCTTATTCGGGGGGGGTGAAGACTTGGCATGCTCTATCGCTGAATAGTTACTAAAATTTCAACTTTTGTCATCTACTAAAAAAGTTTTATGAGTGTCTGTTGGCAGTACGATGTAGAAATCAGCTTTGCCTCGATTAACTGGATTCAATTCCGACAATTTGTCTTGATAGACCGTGGAAACAGTTATGATCCTGATTGCAGGTCTGAACTCTTTAAGATATGTAATAATACCTTTCCCACAATCCGAGTGGTAATTGCCGTTGATATGTATAAATACCCCTGTCAGGTTATCTGCAATATTACGGGCCATTACTGCATCCTTTAATGCTTGAGCCCGTGTCATGTATAACGTCTTTTCAACTAATTGTTGTTTCTGTTCGTTGGTCAGAGCCTTTGATGGGCTTGTTTTATCATGTTTTGCCGATACGGTCTTCAACATAGCCGATGCCTTTGTAAAAAACGGATTGGGCTCCTGGATAGCTTCAACCCGCTCCAGCTCTTTTCCAAAATATAGCTGAGAGCTCTGTGGAAATTTTCGGAGCGCATCCACATTCCCGACAGACACAGCCCGTGCATACCGACGGGGGACATTGGTTGCTATGAGTCGGATCCCCCTTTCTTTAGCGCATTTTACTACAGGCGCATAGTCTGTCTTGTAATTATCCCACAGATAAGTCTCAGCCAGAAATCGTTCCTCTGAAATCAGTCCGGCCATATATTCGTCCACCTTGAGTTGTGTATCAGCTTCAAACATTTCCATGCCTAACGTCAGTTTATTATCCAGTCTGTCTGCTAGTGATGTAAAAACAACACGTTCCAGCCAGTGAACCACTGAGCTGTTATGATATTCACCAAAGAAAATCACATCACTCTGTGCCATAGCCTCTATCATATCTCCGAACGAGGAAGGCACCCCTTCGTCCGTATAAAGCATATAAGCAGGCTTATCGGTTACACACTGTGCGACCGCTTGTACAGGAAAAAGCAAAGCGGCAGCTACGGCCGCTTTACTTAGAAAACTATTTATTGAAAACATTACTTAGTAACATTTTTTACACTATACATACGTAGAAAATCCAGTCCAGCATCTATTGAGAAAGATTTCTTCACTTCACCAGATGGGATGTTCAGCGAATAAACCAAAGCCTGGCGAGTATCTCCCTCCTGCACCGAGTTTACCCCTAGGTATACACTATTACCAATCTGAGCAATGTAGTTGTTGAATCCACCTGTACTCCACGGCAAATCTACATCACCCACCTTCACTCGCGTAAGTGTTTTCTGTGCACTGTCAAAAATAGCATAATAATAGGCATCGTACACATAATTCTCGCTATCACCTTTATTTCCGTTGTAATAGCGTTCGTGATCGCCTACAAAGAACAAAGCCTTGCCCGGACTAAGATATTTCACGATAAGAATGTTAGTATCCTTGACAGGCTGGAACAAGTAACTCTTGTCTGTTTTCTTCTCTCCGCTTTTCATACGGATAATAACACACTCTGGTATTGGTCCACCCGGTTTATAGTTAGAGCCTTTCATCAAACAAATCAGATACAAGTCACCGTTTTCATCAAAGTAAGCCTTTTCTTGTTGAGTGTCGCCATAAGCTTCAAGTGCTAGCCCCGAAACGCGATCGTCTTCGAAAGTTTCTTCCATAGCCATTGTTTTTTCGTCAATAATAGCTACAGCAAGTGGTCCTCTTACTGTATTAGGGGCACCCGTCATCGGGTGAACTCCTTCACCCTTATAATGGATTGAGGTGAAAAAAAGCAATTTTCCGTCTGCTTTACGGTAACGGATATGACCGGAAGTACTGAACTTATAAGCATCCGGATACTTTTCATGCAAGTCGAACTCTCCCTCACCGATAAGTTTCATACTTTGGGTATCAAATTTAGCCCAAATATGCTTCTTGGTAGTAGAAATATACTGCGACAGTAACAAGACATTGTCACCTATCCATTCGTGCGAGGCAGAAATAGCTCTTGTCATCTGTCCTTTCTTAAATATTTTCTCACCGTAAGGACATTCTCCCACACTGACTAGCTGAGTTCCAGTGAGTTTATATTTCACAATACCATCATCTCCCTCCGTAGCAAAGTAATAATATCCATCTTTCTGGATGGCTCCGATGTTGATTTTACCAGTTATCTCCACACCGCTACCAGTAACGTTTACTATCTGTTCAGTATTGGTCGGGTCGTCCACTCTAGCTACGAAAGTTCCAGTTGAACTAGTACCCTTTACTGAAAGAAACAGGTCCAAATGCGAATCACTTGTTATCGGAGTTTCCTGTTCTGGAGTAACGTTTGGTTCATCTTTTGTACACGAAGTAAAAGTCAGAGCCGTCAACAATGCGGCACAATACATAATTTTTTTCATTTTCCCTATTTTTGTTATTAAAGTTTATCTTTGTTTTCTTCTCTTGTCTGTTCTGGCCTTTTTCAAGCGTAAATACAGATATGATCCATAAACACTAATCAGAATAACTATATTGGCTATACATTTGCACGGAGTTGAAAATTCCACATTTGAGAACTTGAACTTCCCGCTGAAGTTATGATTACCACCATTAGGACCTTTTTCTTCTTTCATCGACATACCCAGGAAAGAAGCCTTTTCCTTTTTCTGTGGTGAGGTGAACGCAGCATGAGGTGTCTGATCATTGCCAAACTGCCTGTCTTTCTGCAGAGCCGAAGCAGCTATTACTTCTGTTTTGGCCATTTTTTCCTGTCTTTCCCAGTAGGTCACTAACGAGCCTGTATCAATACCCGCGGAGTGAATAAACAGCATCGCATACAGAGCATACGACCAGCGTTGCACACTTTTCCATTTTTTATACCCCATTTTTTTGCGTATCCTGTCAAACGAGGTTATCCATAGTACGAGGAACAGTACAGTCATTACGATTCCTAGCAGAAAGACACCGTTGGTAATACCCTGGCCCAAAGCACTTACTACCCTATCTTCTGCAACCAGCGTATCGTGGTCGGCAAAATAATTCCATGCACCGGGTACCACCAAAAGAATACGTTTCAACGCATGCGGAATCACAGCAAATCCTACGATGATGGACAACTCCTTACGTATCAGCATGAGCTTCCCCACTGCCGGAATCTTGGGATTCAGTGCTCCCATATACATGATGATTACCAGCATGGGATGTATAAAATAAGTAGCATATGTAAATTCAATGAAAATATCTCCGAGGATAGGTAAGTATATGATATTCACCATATCTATGCCGAAAATGTTAAGAATAGGTAGGATCGACAAACCTCCCATAACACCGAACACCCAATACAGAAAGCGAGCATGCTTTTTTATACTTTTGGCAAAAGTAATGGTAAGTATACTCCAAAAAAACACTGCCACTAGAAAGCCAGACAATGAATTGAAAAAAACGATCAAATCAATAACAGTTCTAATCATAATTGTGTTAATTTATAGTTGTTGTTGTGAATTTCTCCTGATTTTAATTGAAGAACATCCTGAACTTACAGAATAATGCCCGCCCAGGTTTTTGCAGCTTATAGTTATCATAAAGTAATTGATCGAACAGATTATTACATTCCAAGGAAACGCTGTATCTGTTATCCAGCCAGAAGAACGTAGCCGACAGGTTGTGACAATTCTGTGTGGGAATAATCGACTTGCTGTCCTTATGTCCAAACGTAGACCAAGTTAGGTAGAACCATTTAACGTACTGGTAGTCATACTCAAATTTGAGTTTGTTGTTCGCACCAAGCAAATTCCGGAATGTATAGCTAGCGTTGATATTGGCATAGAGGCTTGGTCGGTTCGGAATCTGCTGCTTATAGGCCGCATTCGGTTTCCCATCTGAAATCTTGGTTTCCATCATATCAATCGCCTTTTCGTATGACAAGTTTCCCTTAAGCAACAATTTATCTGCATATTGCAACCCAACTTCTGTCTCGAGACCTTTAATGCTTATCCGTGACAGATTTTTAAATGTATATGTTTCACGGTCCTGCACAGCCATTATGAAATCGTGCACATCGCGATAAAACACACCAGCCTCGTAGAACACATTGAATTGGCTGTTGCAATCCCAGTTACCATATAAATTGACATTATAATTATTACTTTTTTCTGGTTCAAGTGCATAATTAGCATTAATATTGTCGCCATCCCCTAGCAGTTCCATTGCACCCGGAAGGCGAACACTGTACTCATACGACAGCTTTGCCGACAAAATACTATGTAACTTATAACGGGTTCCAAACCCATAGCAAGTAAACCATTTTGATGTACGGCTTCGTTCACTGTCATAGCCAGACGTATGGCTATCCCCACTTCCCACAGTCTTTTCTTCAATTCTCACCGTATTAATAAATTCCTTAACGAAAAAAGTGTTGTGCCATTTTCCGCTCCATAAGTCAAGGTCGTAGGAGAGATTCAAAAAATGGCGAGTCAGATAGTCGGTCGCCCCACCATCTCCTTTGGTTTCATCAGAAGTTTCCTGATTCATCCTATCAACTGTAGCATTGAGCAAATAATTAAAGTTTAACGAACTGTGCTGAGCCAAACGGTAATCCAGATTTACTCTAGCAGACGTATTGGGCCGATTATAATATCGAATAACTGGATAACTGTTTAGTTCCGCATAGTCGGCTGGGCGATGATGACCATTCCAAAAATAAATTACCATTGCCGTATCCACGGTCGTAGATTTCTGCCACGTATGTGAAGCATTAGCCGATAGTGTGAGTCCTTCCGCAAGGAAGTTTTTCTTACGATAGCGTATACCAAGATTCCATGAGCGGTTTTTCCGGTGTGCCGCACCATAAACCACATCTTGGGTAGCCCCCGTCTGGATGTCCTTGTCTACATTAGTGAACGAAGCCGTAACGTACAGGAAATCAGCCAATAACTTATTTGTAAAACCCGTTTCCAATTGAGCAAAGACCGAACGATAATCATCGTGAAAACGTTTGAAGTCACCTGTCTCAAATTCATTCTTTTCCGGGTTCAATACCCTGACTCCCTTCATGGTATAGTTATTCTTTGAAAAATTATAACCAACCGACGGTTTGAACGTCAGTCCCGTTTTGGGCTCGATAATCTGTGCATTGAAATCTACCTGATGTGTGTTAAACGATCCCAGTCGATAAGATATATCGTAATAATTTTTCTTACTCTCATTAGTCACAATATTGATAGCACCACCTAGAGCATCACCGCCTAAATAAGCTGGAACTACACCTTTATAAACCTCCACCCGATCAACGATACTGGTTGGGATATTCTCTAATGAGAAACTTTCCCCTTTCGCAGCCATTGGAATGCCGTCTACATAATAGCGGATAGAATTACCACCCATACCATTAAGTGTAAGATTATAGTCGGAACCTATACCACCGCTACGACGAATACGTACACCAATGCCTTTTTCCACTTCATTAGCAATAGTTTGTATGGAACTAAGTTTAGACGATACATCAATAGCATTGGCAGAAAAAACACCTCTTTTAACTTTGGTATTTTTTGACTCTCCGACGACTACCACGTTGTTTATCATAACAACATCCTCTTCCAAAGAAAAGTTAATAGTACAGTTACTTTCTACAAATACTATTTGTGTTTTTTCTTTGTAACTGATACAACTTACCGTCAGTTTATGTCTCCCTTTTGCTACTTTCAACGAGTACTTGCCATCAACATTAGTTACAGAACCTGAACTACCATTACCGACCTTAACTGTAACTCCCACCAGTGGTTCGCCCTGACTAGAATTTATAGTTCCACTTATTATATATTTCTCTTCTTGGCAATAAGCTTCAAATGAGCTTAAAATGACAAATATACACATCAATAAGATTATTAATCTACTTTTCATCAGATATTACTTAAATCTTTATTTTCGGCAGCAAAGGTAGAGGAAGTAAACACATAGTACAATCGCTATTTTTAGGTATTTTTATTATCACCAATACTCCGTTAAAAATTCAACATATCGGCTAAGCGGCTTCTGCCACTATGCTAAAGAGTTCTTTGATAAGTTTAGCATTAAATGTTCTGTTCGGCTTCATACCGGACTTGCTAAAAAATCTTTTGAGCATATAAGTGTTACTCAGATAGGCTTTTAGCAGTCCGATGGAGAGCGATGGATAGTACCATTGGCGCATGACCTTTGCAATGTTTACCGATGCTCGTGAAGCATTGAAAGCGAAGTTTAGTTTCTTCAAATCTCTTGCCTGGCAATCATTGAGTCTGGTAAACTGCTTGGAATCCCGGAAGCAAAACTCGATTTGGAATCGTGTATGGTAGTATTCGATGACGTCTTTGGCCGACATTTCAAGATCGGTGGAGAAGTAAATTTTATGTCCTCCTGATTCCGGGTAATGAACCACGACTTTGATGTTTCGTTTCATTGCCTTTGAATAGGCCTTGACAGAATAGGCCTTTCCTCCTTCAATGTCGAGAACCTCGCAACGCTGAAGGTCGAGTTTCTTAAAATCAATCTTCTCACCTTTGATGCGTGGTCGTCCCCGTTTGCCTGTGCGGACACCGTCATGTGAATACCATAAGGCGGCATCATCACGCAGACGACTGATGACATGGAATCCCAGCAGACAGGCTTCGTTGACAAACTTTGCCTTTGAGAACCAAGCATCTGCAACGACATAACGTGTTATGTCAAGCAACTTGTTCTTGTATTTACGGAGTACGTCAAGATGCCAGTCCACAAGGTTGTATTCTTCGCCTTGCTTTTCCAGATACGCCTTGTCCGGTGTCTGTTCCGTACGTAGCATCATACAGTCCCGGCTGTCAATGTCGACAATGCCGATACCGAGAATTTCCAATCCCCGTTTCATGGCAGAAGCGCATCCCGACCAGAACTTGCCGATATAAGGAGTCTTCTTTCCCGACTTTGAAATGTAGCTTGCGTCGATGGCAATGGCTTTTCTAGCACTTTCACCAAACCGCTGCCGCATAAGGAAGAGGTTGAACTGCATCCAGTCAAACTCACGTTCAAACAACTGCCGGAAGCGTTGTTCCGAGCTGTCTGAGTAACGCCCCATTTGGGTGAAATTAATCTTTCTTGGCAGTACCATATACAAAATCATGAGTTGGATGAATACTGTTTTAAAACTTTTGCGTAACTTCGCAGAACAACTATTCAAAGCATCGGTTACGATTTCCTCATATTGGTCAAGTGCTGTTTTATTTATTCCTTTAATGTGTGGTGGTAAATCATTAAAGATGCTAAAAATTAGTCACTTAACCCATTTTATTTTGCTAAATTATATTAATTAACTTGTTTGTTTTCAACGGATTAGTTGCAAATTTAACGAAATATTATAAAGAGTAATAGCGAGCTTTTGCGAATTAAAAACAAGCAAAAGAGGCCTTATAAAAAACAAAAGACAGCAAGCAGTTATTTTAGATTATACATTTAACGACCTAATGACCGTTTTGGGTTAAAGTTGATATTTATTTCCCTCCCTTAATTCTATTACAATTCTTACAAAGCATCTGGCAATTTTCAGCCACAGTAGTACCACCTTCTTTCCATGGTGTGATATGATCAGCTTCCATTTCCTCCGTAAGCCTCCGGTGAACCACGTATTTCGCAATAGAAACAATTAGTCCCGGTTCGGTACGATTCGTTCAGATTCGCC
>CAKVBA010000012.1 GCA_934725305.1 uncultured Parabacteroides sp.
ACACTATGTTATAAAGCATAAATATTTTGATGGGTTTCTCACGCCTATTCCCTACCTTTATAAGTTTGGTGTTTTAGGCTTATATCTGCTCTTGGTTATAACTACTATATAATATAGAGTAGTTGAAGAACCGGACTTTTCACGTTTTCATTCCCATATATATATACAGTAATCCACAGCTGAGCAAAGGAGAATTTACCCTTTCCGGGAAATGCTTGGTAAGGCAACGCGCGAAAAGATAAAACTTCTCATACCTTTTCCTATATATATCTGAAAGATCCACCACTTCCGAATGGATAGTCGGAAACATCTGTGTTCAAATAAGGTGAGTTATTGCAAACTACGCCATCAAAGCAACATCGTGCTTTCTTAAACACAGTACCATCCTCTGCTACACTAACCCATTTATAGGATTTTACCTTAATGACGCATCGTACTATCCCTTTATATACGCCTAAGACGTAATCAATTTCATTGACTTTTTGTTTACCAATAGACCAATACTTCCTTGTTGACTCATAAATATCAGGACGTCGATAGACACCATGAGCTTTCGCTTGGTCGAAACTTTTATTTAGGCTAACTAAGAGAAGTCGTTTATTCTCATCTGTTTTTATTCTCGATCCATTGTAAATGGCGTTCAGCTCGTCAACACTCTTAATGCCTTCATCCCATTGATGATGCCCCACCACAAGATTGGTCAGTTGATTTGAATTGTTGAACTTTGGGTATGTTAGCATATCAATTAACGTAGACTCTACAACAAAGGCTTCATTTTCTGTTAAATTATGACGTAGTATATAGTATTCCACCTCCTTTCCATCGCTAATAATGTTACGAATGGTGTCGAGCTTTAAACTTTTATATTCTTCATTCAAAGCAGCTTCTGCATGTTGGAAAACCCTATTCTCTTTGCCTTTAGCAATGTAAAAAATCTTTTTGTCCCTCGGATCAACCAAAGCATAAACGTAGAATGCGATGACTTCTTTGACTCTTTGCTTAAATTCCATACGCTTTATTTTTAGATATTTCTACTATTAAGAAGAGTTTCTACAGGAGTGAAATCCAGATACCTGTACCAAAATTTCTTAAAGGCTTCCTCTTCGGTGAATTTATCAATAAGAAAACTTACGAATGTTTCCAAAGTTAAAACTTTAAACTTGTACTTATTCTCATTACATAGAATGTTTTCAAGTTCCTTTTCATCCTCATCGTTACTTGTATTATCCTTGGGAGCAAGTACCACAGATAAAGAATCGACAAGATTCTCATGTAACCTAACCGTTTCAGTGAGCAAGAAATTTCTATAAATCTGACATAATAGTATTTTACCGGAAATTATCTGTTCCTTTCCTATAGCTGTAAATAATTCAGATATACCAACTCTTGTGGTTACAGTTTTGATGGCCAAAGTTGGATTGGAAGCTTGGTTTGTTCCCAGTTTGTCTGTGTATTTTGTCTCAATAGCAATGATACCTTTTCCGCCGTCCACTCTTTCATAACGGAAGAAAGCGTCCATGGCCGTTTTGTCGTTCAAACATTCCGAATAGTAATCTGGGATGAATTCTAATCCGACTTCTACAATTCTATGAATTCCAATTTTTCTTTGGGGATCAAGTAAAGATGAAACGACTGATGCAAGTTGTATTTGTTCCTCGTTGGTCTTGACAATCTTCATCAAAGGAACAAATAGATTAAAGGCCATTGGCTGACTTGAAAGAAAATTATTGAAGAGTCGATCTTCCTCAATGGTCTCGTATGATTTTTTGTTTCGAATGCGCTCTTTTGCATATTCAAAGATATCAGTGCGCAAGAAGTTACAACCAGATTTTTCTCCGTCTTTTGCCAGATTAGGGTGAAAGTAAGTAATTCCTTGTCTGACAAATGAGCCACAAGCTGCTCCCGACAACTTTCTATGTAGTGCCTGTAATAGGCGAGCTTTTCTTGTAAAGGCATTATCTGTCTTGACAAAGTAATATTCATCAGGACGATTTGATGAATGAGAAAGATATTCTTTCAATCTTTCGGTATTCTTGATTATATTATTTGTTACCATGATTCTAACCTAATAACGCGAGTTCTGGATAAGAGAAGATCTGTTCTTTTAATAGAATTTGCAAAACAATAATTGTCATACCACTAATTATCAATGGTAAAATTACTGATATATTCTGTATTGCAAATGATTTTTCGCAGAGAGTTTGAAATTTGAAAACAAAAAACTCTTCTTTCCACTATCGAAGCCTCCAATCGTTTATTAGATTCCACAAGAGAACACTTTATGATTAAAATTTAACAACCGACTTAGATTCAACAACAAGAATGGTGGTTATTGTAAATTCACAGAGATGTTCAATCAGTAAAATGAGCCATAAGTGTATCCGGATTGACTGACAACATCGCCAAGATTGACTGATGAATTCGTCTCATCCCAAACACCCTCTAAAAAGAGGTTATAGGCTATCTTTCAAGGGTCTATAGACTTTTCGGGAAAAGGATATAGACTATTCGGAAAAAGTCTAGGGACTTTTTTGAAATTGGGTAGGCACTCCGTTCGGATTGGGTGCCTACTCCGTTCAGATTGGGTAGGCACCCAATTTCTGAAAATAGCCTATCCCTTTTTGACAGGGTTAATAGCCTCTTGTCGGCTCGATGGCTTATTGTATTTTATGAAGTGAGACACATTGACGATAGAGGACATTGGTGTTTTAGCTTGCCGCCATCCACAATAAACAATCCTTCCGAAAGCCACCTACTTGGTTGGCTTCACCCAAATGCCACAATGCGAAATATCCAATGTATCGCGAAGCTGCTTACAGATAAACTGAGCACACATTAGAATAGTTCACACCAAACATACAACAAAAAAGGAGCAAATCTCGTAATTACTTAATTTACTCCTTTTCAGCGGAGAGACAGGATTTTGAATCTACAACTATAACAGCTTATATTTCAGCCACTTTGCATTCAAAATTTCAAATAGAAAACGAAACAGTGTCTCCTTACAGAGAAGCACCTCGCAATCAAGTCGCTTTTTGACGCGCCCTAATGAATTCTTGTTTAGGGTGGCGCATTGACGAAGTCAGGTCTCAATACCATTCTCCTTGCAGAATGTTCTGTTGTCGTTTCCGGAGTAACCTTGGTCGCCACCTATCTTCTTCACCAGTACTTCGGTAAGCTTATCAGACAATGAGGGTACAATGCTTCAGCCTTGTACCCTCATTGAAGGCGTTGAATGAGTGTTTCTCAATGAATGAGATCCCATCAAGATCCAAATATGGGTCACATTAATAGCAAATCTCCTCATAACATTACTGCAAAAGCGTTTGAATTGCTCTTGGAGTTTCTCTGGATTGGCAACAATGGTAAGAATCGTACTCATGTACTACATCAATTTTAATAATTTCTTTGAAAGTCCTGACAAAGACCTCAAACGCATGCTGCAAGAGACAGCCTGAAGAGCCACCAAATGGGGAATAATTCCTAAGAAGGGGCTTGTCTTATGATAAAATTAGCCCAACTCATCTTTATCAACGAGTTGGGCTTGGACTATTTGTATTTAGCGGACAGTAATATTTCCGAATCGGACACCGGGGCATTATCGGCTCTTGCTTCCATTCCGCAATTTGTGCAGAAACGAGCGTTGTTATCAATCTTTGCGCCACAATGAATACAGAACATAGTATTATCGTTTAATCCATTAAACCTATTATTTATAGACCCGTGTTTCCGGGTTTTGTTTCCAATAAGGATTGAAACTGTCAATCAACTGGTTCACCACCTGATGTATATTCCTGCCTCCTGAATCCTTCCTTATTGCTATATCCAGTTTGTGAATCTCTTCAGGAGAACTCGTCTTGGTTCCAATCGTATTGAGATGTTTTTCTATCTTCTCCCAATATAAGATTGATCTACTCAAATCGTTGATTTCCCTCATCACAGACTTCTTTTGAAACTTATTCCCTTCGGCTAACTTATAGCGTTCGATAGCATCATTTTTCCTCTGGTTCAACAGAGGCAGGAGCATATTGCGTATCTCTTTGTCCGCTTCACGGCTCTTTGCCTGCAGTTGGGTCGTCAATGTCATGCGGCTGTTGTTTTCAATACCATCAGCTTTCACCTTAAGGACTTTGCCGATGCTGGCAATATCGTCAGCAGAGAAACGGGTGAGGTCCACGTTTGCCTTCACCATGTCCGGATTGGAGAAAGCTTCCGGATGGGCACTGTTTACAAAGTTCATTTCCGAAGCCCTTGCCGAGAATCCCTGTTGCTTAAAATAGACACGGTTCATCACCTGTTGAGCATCTCTCATGAACTCGGCAGCAGAAACCTGAACGCCATTCCGGATATAAACCGGTTCCCGACCGGTTATCTTCGAAATAGGAGCCAAGTCGAGGTCCATACCTACAGATCCCGCACTCGACGCATTACGGAATTGCTGGAGCTTCATATCGTCCATGTGGTAGCCCATGCCTTTGAGTTCGGAAGTCATCTCAGGAATCATCTTGTTGTAAACACGTTCCAATGACTTGTTGAAAACAATTTTATCCTGATTGTCTGCCTTGTACTTCAGGAACCACTTGTGATGGTAGTTCGCGTTGATCTTGGCTGTCATATTCTCGATGACAGCCATCTTGGCATTGAGTTCGGCCTTGCTCGCACCGGCAGCCACCATCTGGTCATATTCCAGATTCATCTGCTTGAACGACTTCAAATCCTCTTTTGCCTGATTGATCTGCATCTTCGTGCGCTTGATATCCACTTTCAGATTATTATTCGGCTTCACAAAGAGAGGCTTTGTCAGGAACTTTGGACCGTATGCCCTGCACAACTTCTCGGTCCAACTACCCAATATGCCCGTTCCGATATTTATCAACGCGTCCGTATTGGCAGCCTCCAAAGCCCGTGCGTGAAGTTCATTCTCGTCATTACAAGACTTGCTGAGTTCCGCATAAGCATCCACATAAGTGTATACATAGCTTACAACCGGATTGAAAGAGGATGCGGCAGCCTTGGCTCCTTGCGATGCGCCTCCGGCAATATAGCCTGTCACTCCTGCATACGCCATACCGTAGAGCTTAGATGCCCAGAAAGCCGCACTTGGAGCTTTATAAGAAGCCGCAGCGATGCCTCCCGTTATCGATCCGCAAACCATGATGGTAGAGTTGGCTATAAGCTCATACTCGTCATGATCCACCACAACTTCCTCCTGCTTTGCCTGTTCTTTCAAGGCATAAGCCGTCAGAGTCTCATTAAGAGCGTTTGAGAACTTCCGAATCTTATCGCTTCCCTCTTTTTCGTAGGGATTTACACTCTCATAGAGTCTTTCAAAGCGCTCGCGTGCGGCATCCCTTTCATTTTTAGGCAATCTTTCTATCTGCTTCTCAATAGTCGGGATAGCGCGTTTCACCATCCGGTTACGGGCAGCCTCCTCCTTACACGATTGGATTGTCTTTGCAAAAGCATAATCGTCGTAAACGGTACGTACAAGATTAAACTCACCCGTGCGCATGTTGTTTATCTCGTTGCGCTCAAACTGGATATTGGCCGTTCGGTTCATGATGCGCCGGTCAATGTCTTCTATTTCTGCGTATAGCCGTCTTTTATCGTCGGCACTTGTAGCTCTCATCAGATTATCCATGGCACGCGAACGATACTCCTCTTCCCGTTGTATCTCCTGTTCAAGGGACCTGATGTATTCCTCGCGCCATGCGATTGATTCCTCCTTGGCTTTCTTTTCCATCGCCAACGAGTCTTGCACCTGGCGTTGGCGTATCTGTTCGGGAGTTACAGGAGGAGCTTGGGCAGCCTCGGCTTCCATTGCGGCTTTACGCTCCTTCCTCGACTTGCGTTGCAGCTCTTCATGATCCATGATCTCTTTCCTGAGGTCTTTCTCGAAATCTCTAAGCGACTCTTGTGGCAAGTATCCATTCGCTGCAATTTCATATTGGTTCCACTTTCCGTTATAGGCCCAATCGGTGGCTACCTTGAAAAAGAAACCACCACGAAGCATGCGGTTGCCATAGTTGCCGGCTGTGTTGTGATACGTCAATATGTCTTCCCCCAAGGACGGATTCTCTTTCATCACCTGTTCATAATTATCGCTCATGTTGAATGCCGTCAGCAGCTTCATGGTCGTAGTGGTGATGAGCAGCTTCGGTGGATTCGGCAGGTATTTATGAAACTTGGCATCCGCCTTGAAGCGGGGACGTTCATCTTCGTCCATGCCATAGAAACGCTGGACGACCTTGATGTTTTTGAGAAGATTCGAGTCTTTCTCCAGTTCATCTTTTGTCGGTACTCCCTTTTCACTGAGTTCGATGACAAAATACTGCTCTTCTGCGCCCACCTTCGCTTTGAACAGATGGCGTAAAAGAGGTTCTTGCAGGCTGGGAAGAGAATTCACACATAGCTCGTCGCGCTCGCGCACACCCAACCAAGCCTCTCCGGGGAAAGGAATCTCTTTTTTAGGAAATCCCATGTTGTGAAGACGGCGCACCCTTGCCATCTCTTCCAATGGATTAGGCGGATTGCCCAATGCCTCGATACGGTTGGCAAGCTCTTTCATGCCCGCATGCAGTCTCTTGATATGCTTGCTCAGGAGCGAAGCTTCGCTTACAATCTGATTGTAAGTGCTCAAATCGTCCCAGGCAAGAGCCGAGTTTGCATCCTCAAGCAACAGCTCCACATCTGTAATCGTTTCGCCCATGCTCTCACGCGCCACGATGAACTGTGTAAGCAATGGATTCAACTTGTTCAGGTAGTCAATAACGTTTTGTGCGGGATAACCGAACAAAGGAGCCCACATCTTACAAAACTCCTGAGCCTGCTCTTCGGTCAGTTCGCCATACACGATGCGCATGCTCTCAAATGCCATCGAAACAGCAGACCGGTATTCTATTTCCGAGAGTTTCTTGACATCAGGAATCGGTTCGGGGACAAGAGCCTTTATTTCCTCCGGCAAATCGAGTGGCTGATTATCGACCGGTTGCCATGGAGTTCCTTTCGTCCGCTTATTCACCTCATCAAACGGATTGTCTGAATTGAAACGCACAGTGGGAAGGGTCATCTCCTTGGGGAGATTGACCTGCCGCTTTTTCTGGGTATTCATGACTTCTCCGTTTCCCCAAATGAGAGGAAAAAGGAGAAGTAGAATTGTTTTATACACAAAATGCTTCATGAATGATATATATTAATAGGGTTAATTAAGCTATTCCTTTGACCAGATACGCAGGTCAAGATTCATTTGTTCAACAATATCACAAAGCAGAGAAAGAGCCATAAGGTCCTTCTTCACACTTTCCAAATTATATTTCACCTCGAAGTGGTCGGTATTCGAGTCGAGAAGAATCATCATCTTGTCATCATAGAACGAGATGCCCATTTCCCGGTAATTGAAAAAGGAGTTCAGCTCGATGATGCGATGTTGCAATCCCGGCGAAAGAATATACCGCGCCTGCTGATCGTCTGTCGTGTAGGTCGTATATAATTACTCGAATTTGACATCTTCCAACACACATCTCTTGAGAGACGAGAACATACCAATATCGATGTCAAGATTCTTCTTGTTGCTCGAAAGAACGGTGTGCCCTTTGAAATACTTGTTGAAATCTGCCACAAAGGCAAAACCGGTCAAGTCATAGACCGTATCCGAACTGCCGTTGCCATCATCCTCCTGATGGGTGATTCGGACTTCGCTGAACAGGAAATCGGTTTTCCCGATCCTGCCGGTGATGGAATCTTCACTTGAGCAACATTTCCCCTTTTTGAAATTATAGAGTCGCGACTCCTTGAGGTCGCTCTTTTGGATCAATCCTTTCGGCGTATATTGCGCACCCGGAATGACCGTATTGACAAGCACCGGCACCACTTTGGCCTTATACGTCCTGTTGTGGCCGCGCGTGAAGTAATGATTAATCATCAACGACAAGAAGGGGAAAGAGATGAGAGACAGCATCAGCCCTTGAATCGCACTATTATCTGCCACTCCTTTGACCCACACAAGGATAAAGATGCCCAGTGAGACGAAGAGAGCGATGATGCGAGACCTCTTCTTGTCCGCAACACGCCTCTCCTCCAGCTCTTGCATCGTAGCTTGGATGGTCTGCTCCAATTGGTCGAGTTTTTCTTGTGGTATATCCATATTCGTAAAAGATTATCGGTTACGACGAAGTTTGAATAGAGGCATTTCCCGTTCTTCTTCTGCCGTTTCAAAGTAATCAACACGTTGATAACCCATCAAACCGGAGAGGATATTGACCGGGAAAGACATTTGATAATTGTTATAGACTTCCACCGCTGCATTATAGCTACGCCGGCTCGCAGAGATTTGTTCCTCTGTCTCGTTGAGTGTGCGCTGCATGTGCATCACGTTTTCAGAAGCCTCCAGTTCCGGATAGTTTTCGACCGTTGCCTGAAATCCTCTTGCAAAGTGATGGACGGTGCTGTCCAGATCTTGCTTCTGCTCCTGGCTCAACCTCTTATAAGGAATCGAGCGGAATTCGGCCAGCTTAGTCAAGGTAATCTCCTCATGATCCATATAACCCGCAACGGCCTCCACGAGGCTTGGAATAAGGTCATACTGTTTCTTCAACTGAACATCAATGCCGGAGAAGCTCTTTTCGACCAGATTGCGCAACTTAACTAACCTGTTGAACATACCTATCAAACCAAGCACAATAAGCGCCAGTACTGATAAAATGATAATTGTCGTATTTTGAAACATCGTTGTTTTATATTTGAATTATACACTATAATACTATCTATCTTTCTCTACCTTCCTGAATACCTCATCTTTGATTCCGATACCCGGCAGGTCAAAGCGTTTGAGAGTGATGACCGTATCGTTACAACTTCCGGGTATGCCTAAGCCAAAGGATATCTGATGTTTGTCATCGACATAGATATCGAAACGATCCGAAGCATCATAGCGCCACGCTTTACCATCGAATCGGAAGACATACGTTCCTGTTCCTTTTAACCCGACAGAGTCCATTCCTTCTGCAAAGTGCCATGAAACCCGTTTCTCGTCTCCGTAGAAGATCAAGGTGTCCGAGCCCGACACGAATACTCCCGAAAGCGGTTCAGGCCACGAAGCATCGGCTTTAGGAGGAGGATTGAGATTGTTACGGCAGCTGGTACAAAAGAGAATCATACCGGCAGTCACGCCTATTGCAGCCATCCGACAGATAACGGTTCGTTTCATAGGCCATACCGATTATTCCACTTTTCTACTGATACGTCCCAGTTTCATGCAGCTTGCCATCTCCGTTCCGTCGTCATCTTCATAAAAGATATAGCTAAAAAGAACACTGTCGATAGTCGAGAACATCCATATCGTTCCCGTACCGCCAGACGGCGTTTCAACAGAGATATTACCATCTTCAAGAATCGTGTACTTACCCGCAAGGATTGTCCGGCCTTTGTTCGTCAGCTTCATCTGCCCTTTATCCATATAGAGGCGAACGTTATCGGAAACAATCATGCGTTGATCGATACGGGTTGCCACATCCGTCTTCTTGAGGTTCTCTACCTCTTTATAGGGAATAGGTGCGATACCAACCGACTTCCACGTTCCTCGGTAGGCATCTTCATAATATTGGATGTCGTGACTTCCCTCCAGACGCTCCTCGTAGGCTTTGCGTTGTTGGGGTGTCATGTCTTCAATGTTTATAAAGC
The DNA here is from genome assembly GCA_934725305.1 of uncultured Parabacteroides sp. GTDB lineage: Bacteria > Bacteroidota > Bacteroidia > Bacteroidales > Tannerellaceae > Parabacteroides. Next base: position 9,679 of record CAKVBA010000012.1, read on the forward strand.
CTTCGACACCGTCCACATCACCAACGAATCCGTCATTAATGAATCCGTCATTGCTGTTCGCCGCATGTTGGGCGGTCGCTTCCGCTCCCTTGCCGGTATTCTTCTCCTGAGGAAGAATGTTGGGTTGGTAAGACGATGTTTCATTCATATTTGCCACCTCGCCGGCCACCTCATTACCTACGTTATCGATCACCTCATTACCCACATTGCCATTACCGGAAAGTCCTCCTTTGAAGAGTCCATACGCACTTGTGCCGGCGACCGTGAGTCCGATGGGCAATGCGACCATCAAGATTCGCTTCAGCCAACCAGCTTTGCCTTGGAGAAACGAAGAGGCGCCGGATACTGGAGTTCCACATGATTTGCAGAATTTGGCACCTTTCACCAGTTCTGTGCCGCAATTTTTACAGACTGCCATGATATTTGATTCTATTATGTATTATTACTCGTTTATCTTACACGCTGGGCCAACATGCTCTTTGATGTAGTTGGCAACAAAGTCGAAATCGGCACCCTCGGCATAAACCTGATTCTTGAACAGCCGTTCGTTCACTTTGATGGTATTATACCTTCGGAGGATCTTCACATTCTTCACAAAATCCCATGAGCTGCAGAGGGTTGAATGTCCATGCACCATCATGCCTTGCCCCACACGCCCCGCATTCCCCGTGACGATACCAGCCAAGACAAGTACCTTCGCCATGCCTTGCGTTTTCTTGAACTGCTTCGGCATTTGAGTATGGGTAATGCCTTTCTCGTCCATCTCGAACATGACACAATAGCGCCAGCCGTTTTGGGCAGCCACAATCAGGTATGCCAAAGCTCCTATTGCCAACATGACACACATAAAAATGGCATAGTAGAAAGTTGTCTCGCCCAATTCAGACCACATATTCTCCTTACCCGCTATCAGATCGGGAACGGTTATGATCAAATAGCCCGGGACAAAACAGAAAAACAAGACTCGCCAGATGGTGAAGAGCAAAGCGGGATTGCTTAGCATCCTGAACTCGTAACACCAATGGTATTTGCCATCTTTGCCCCAATAAATATTCTCTGAAACCTGCCGGCTCTCTCCTTTTTCTGTGGCAGAAGATTCGCCATCCCGAGAAGGAACAGGCGCTCCGCAATGGTTGCAAAAGCTCGATCCTTCCGATATGAAATGGCGGCAGTTGGTACATTTGATTGTCGATTTATTCATGGCTGTTCATTTATAGGTTGACCAATTCTTCTTTTCTGCAATATATTTATTCAATCGAAGAATTATATAATCAGCTCATACAATCGACCCTCAAATGGTATATTTGCTACTGATAGATGGTACACAACAACCATCATATCGTACAAACAAAAGAGAATCATTCCGTTATAAATGACAATTTCCGGTCCGGAAGAGAGGCCGTATCCATAATATTTCCTATTTTCGTACTGCTAATAACATTGAGCTAATTTGAGAATGGACTTATTTATCACATTAGGCAGCTTCGTTCCCTTGATGGTTTGTTTATGCTGGCTATTCATTTTTATATTAAATCACAAGAAAAACGACCCACCCAAACGCATCCTTACGGTGTTCCTGGCGGTCTGCTCTGTGCTCTATTTCTGCCACGGCATCTATTTCAACTTGGGTCTTCCAAATTGGATGGAAGCCATGTGGGCGGCCTGTTCCCTTTCGGTCTTTCCTCTCTATTGTATCTATATCTGTAGTCTTACCGGCAATACGATGGGCCGACGACAAATGATGTTCGTCTTGCTTCCCGGAATAATGGTGGCATTGGCCAAGCTCATCTTTCCCGGAGATGTGTCGGACACGGCACGCAAGATGTTGTTTGCCGTGCAGGTAATTTGGGTCTGTTTCTACGGATTCAAGAAGTTGCAGGCATTTGACAAGGAGCTGGCGAACGTATATGCCGATACAGAAGGGCGCGACACGACGGCCGTAAAACATCTCCTCGTCTTTTTTATCCTCACCTCTATGCTCTCGACAACTGTCAATATCATAGGCAAACACTATTTCGCACTACATTCTTGGATGATGCTGATCGTGATGATTCCTTTTGCGGTCTTGCTCTTCATGCTAAGCTATACCGGCTTTGTCCGCAATTTCTCCATCGAACAGTATGCCGAGGATAAGAACGACACGATGGATGAAACGGAGATGGAGAACAGTGTCGAGACGTTGGATTCACTCAACGAGCTGGCACAACGGATTGATGCGCTGATGACCCATGAGCAGTTCTACCTGCAAAAGAACTTGAAAATCGGCGATGTGGCGAAGCGTCTCGGCGTATGTCGCACTTATATCTCAAACTGCATCAACAAGACCAATGGATGCTCTTTCTCCGACTATGTAAACTTCCTGCGCATAGAATACGCCAAGCAGCAGCTGAAGGAGTCGTCAGAGCAGAAGATGATTGTGATAGCCGAGAATGCCGGCTTCTCCAGCGAGCAATCGTTCTACCGCAACTTCAAGAAGTTTACAGGAATGACTCCAACGAAATGGATGGAAAAGAAATAAACCGAATGTTATTGTATTTTATCAAGGCTGTCGATCATTGACGACGGGCAATGATTCCATCTAAAATGGCAGACAACTCTGTTGGCATTGACCGATGATTCCGTCTCATCCCAAACACCCTCTAAAAAGAGGTTACAGCCTATCTTTCAAGGGTCTATAGACTTTTCGGAAAAAGGGTATAGACTATTCGGAAAAAGTCTAGGGACTTTTTTGAAATTGGGTAGGCACTCCGTTCGGATTGGGTGCCTACTCCGTTCAGATTGGGTAGGCACCCAATTTCCGAAAATAGCCTATCCCTTTTTGACAGGGTTAATAGCCTCTTGTCGGCTCGATGGCTTATTGTATTTTTGCGAGAGTACTTTAACCCAATTCGGTCATTAGATTACGATTCTTGTTAGTGCTTGTTTTGAACAGATTGCAATGACTGCGTTGAAAGCATAGCGGGCTATGTCGAAACGCAGGCGGAAGCAAGATGCCGAAAGAAGTGCTGACAAGAGTTGGAAAGAATAAAAATATTCAGCTGTTTTACTTTTTTCGTTCTAATGACCGATTGGGGATAAAATATCCAATCAGATACTCCAAAGCAAGATAGGCTATGCTGTCAATCTCAGCATTACCTAAGGATCTTATAGGTTCTCCAATTTCTGAATCAGTCTCCCTAACTCAGAATAGGTATAATTCCTACCATCTACCATCTTGTCCTCCATTGAGCGATTCGCATTAGTAGTTGCTACTGAAAGACATCCACCGTTTCGCTCAAAGTAGCTATGCAAACCTTTGCTCTTAATGAAAAAGTCTATCGTTTTCCGATACTCCACGCGTTGGTTCAAATCTTTGAGCAAAGGGTCTTGACTCTCGTATGAACGTGAGGTGTAACGAAAGTAATAGAGGAAGAAAAGTTCTGTACATCGATGTGTTTCAAAGAACTCTACTTCGCAGTAAATACCTTTCTTAGGTTTGTTGATGGGCTTTGCATACTTCGCCTTCAACTTCTGGTATTGCGTGCGTTCAGGCTCTTCGTCCTTGGTATCCATATCTATGATACAGAAGATATGGTTGTAACCCATAGAGATACCTTCTTCAATCTTGAGTTCAAGTTCCTTCATGCTTGTATGCTTTGGATAATCCGGCTTGATGGTCAGACGTTTGAATCTATCGCACAAAGATTTGAAATAGAAGAACTCCGTTGGTCCTTCTCCCAAGATGAGTGCTGTCTGTCGTAGTTTACCCATATCAGTCCTCCAGATTTATAAAGATACTACCCAGTTCTGGTTTAGCTCCCAATCTGCCAATGCGGTAAGAATTGTAAAGCGACAGGTTTTTATGCAAGCCAAATGAATCGCCACGGGCATATTCGGATGAAGCTGTCTCCTTGTTTTTCTCAACGAACCACACCACACCTCTGTTCTCGTTAATCAAGTCCTGCGATAAGAGAGTGGTCTCTTGACTAGTGATAACCAACTGTGACTTATCGGAGTTGAAAATAAAGACATTAAGATAATAATACAACAAGTCGTTATGAAGGTCTTCGCCCAGTTCATCAAGGAAGAAAACATGAGGACTCGTTATCATGTCGTACAACGCATCTAAAATACGAATATACTTTTGAGTGCCCTTTGACTGCCATCTAAGTGGAATGTCAAAATCACCATTGTCGGAGTGATTCAAAAAGGTGATGGAATCTGTTGTTGGCTTAAGTAATATATCTTTCATCGCCTCCGGGACATTTTCTTTCAAAATACGTTCGCGAAATTCAACAGGTACAAAGCGGTCTTCAACAACGGGACGATACTCCAAGATGTTCAAATCCGCCTTCTGAAGCATCGTGTTATAGAACTTATGCTTCTTAGGATTGCTATAAGCCTCTTTCAAAATCTCGACAATTCCTTTATCACCGTCACCATCAATCTTATGGTAGTTATTCATAATCCAACTGTGAAGAGTGTTGAAAGGTGCAATATCCTCCTTCAAAGCAGCCTTTCGACATACGGACAATACACTATGATTGTTCAACGTGTTGTCACGAATACTCTCCTGCGTCTTGACCTGGAGTTTAAGACTCGCACCAAACTTTATGTCTGCTTGTACGTTCTCACCTACAAAACTGCGCTCATAGAACAGTGATTTTGATTTGTTTGGGTAATAGTACAAGGATTCACTCAGGATATGCTTGCCGTTGAACTTGACATCGTAATCATATCGGACGCCATTGGCATAGAATGACACGTACATTTCCGTTGGTTCATCTTTGGTGAGCACAAATGGAATGCATCCACCTATTCCGATGGTAGCGTCTGACTTTGGCATAACTAACAGACGGAACACTTCATTCATAGCAATCAGCATATTCGACTTACCTGAAGCGTTTGATCCATAGAGAATACCTAACTTGTATAAGAATATACCATCAACTATTTCGGTGACAAGTTCCGATGACGGACCTTTCGCTACGAAGTTTAATTCCTGCTTATCGCATATAGAAAGATAGTTCTTTACCCAGAAGTTTCGTATCATATGGCAAATATTTTGATTGACTCCGTAATCGTATTACAAAAATACAAATAATATTCTGCAAACCTTGCATATTAATTGCTTACTTCTGTATTTATTATACGTTTTCATGTATATTTAACTAAAAACATTTAAGGGAAACATCCTGTTGATAAGAGACTCAAACCAAAAGATTGCTGTATTCACCGAAGGTGATGGCAATTTGTCATAACAGCAAACCTACAGCGTTGCTTTCGGCATTCTGACCAATTGCAAAGGGCTGCATCAAAAATAACCATTTTGACGCAGCCCCACTTTTAGCACTTATTGGATAAACTTTTATTAATTGTTTTCCGGGCGCAATTTACGAACAGTAACAGCCGTCTGCCACATTTCGCTTTCACGCAACGCTTTCAACTCTTCGTTCAACTTCTCGCGATAATCTGGCTGAGAGTTGCTGTCGATAGAAATCTGAGCTTCATAACCCTCTTTTACGCTCTTATACAATTTCTGAACAACCGGCTTGATAGCATCATGAAACGGTGTCATCCAATCCAATGCACCACGCTGAGCGGTAGTAGAACAGTTTGCATACATCCAATCCATACCATTCTTAGCAAACAAAGGCATCAAAGACTGGGTCAACTCTTCAACCGTTTCGTTGAATGCTTCAGAAGGTGTATGACCATTTTCACGCAATACTTCATACTGAGCCAACAACAGTCCTTGGATAGCACCCATCAATGAACCACGTTCACCCGTCAAGTCGGATGTTGCCTCACGGATAAATGTTGTTTCAAACAAATAACCCGAACCGATGCCAATACCTAAAGCCAATGTACGATCCATTGCACGACCAGTAGCATCTTGATAAACAGCATAAGAGGAATTCAAGCCTCTACCTTCGAGAAACATGCTACGCAACGAGGTTCCTGATCCTTTAGGAGCAACCATAATAACATCTACATCAGCCGGAGGAACTACACCCGTGCGATCGTTCCAAGTGATAGCAAAGCCATGAGAGAAATACAAAGCTTTACCCGGAGTCAGATACTGCTTGATTGTAGGCCAAACAGACATAACCGCTGCATCAGACAACAGACACATAATAATTGAACCTCTCTGGCAAGCCTCTTCGATACTAAACAATGTTTCGCTCGGAATCCATCCGTCAGCAATTGCCTTTTCAAAAGTCTTACCCTGTCTCTGACCAACGATTACATTAAAGCCATTGTCACGCAAATTCAAAGATTGACCCGGACCTTGTACGCCATAACCAATCACTGCAATTGTTTCACCTTTTAATACTTCGCGTGCTTTTTCCAACGGAAACTCTTCGCGTGTCATTACATTTTCAACAACACCGCCAAAATTCATTTGTGCCATTTTCTTTTCTATTTTAGGATAAAAAATAATTGATAAATCGTGTTACTTCCAAGTGACTGCGGCCCGGCAAATTGCTTTACCTTCGTGACAGATAGCCATATCATACTTATCGGAAGCTATTTCGGCCATGTGCAACCCCAGTTGCATTCCATATCGGCCTTCACTCTGATAAGCTATCTCGAAGCGGCCGATTGTCTTTTCCCGGAACTTCTCTATATCAAACATATTCAGCAGATGCTCCATATATTTGATACTGTTAAGATGACCATTGATATCCAAGTCGCTGTAACGCACTGTATATGGAAGGGCTTCTGTCTTGTTTTCTACCGGCAGAATCTTACCCGGCTTTTCTATCGGACAAATACGGTCACTGAGATATTCAGTAATACCCGAATTGTCTAACGAAGTTGGACGTCGGGTCTCCAAATCGATAGCAGCCCAAATCGAGCGGGCATAGCCAAACGTCTTACCTTCGCGTTGCAATTCAAAGCAACGGCTTGTGAATAACCTGTTCACCTCATCTACCCATGTATAAACAACCACTTCACCCGCTAAAACAGGATATTCGATCATTTCGATCGCCAAACGCGACAACACCCATGCTGTCTTTTTCTCTGTCATCTCACTGTAACCAAAACCGCGCTTATCGGCATGAACCGATGCGGCATGTAACAGATAATTTCCGATCATCGGGATGGGAATCCGCCCTTGGAAATCTAACTGATACGATTCAATATCGAACTGATATCTTCCTATTTTTTCCATACATATATACATTAATTATATATTACACTTTCTACGACTGCTTTTTCCTGTTGCTTTCTGTCCATATCGACCAACATATCACTCAAACGCTCTACCGGACTTTTAGTGATAGCGATACGTCCGGAACGGATAAACTGTAAAACACCAATTGAATCACTCAACTCCTGAAACAAAGCCTGAGTCTCGTCATAATGTCCACTTTTTTCCAACACCACACAATGTTCATTCATCTCGAGAATACGCGCATTATATTTACGAATCAATGTCTCAACAGAACCCATCTTCAAGAACAGGTCGGCATTCAGTTTATACAAAGCAATCTCTTGATAAACCAGATCTTCGTCTGTATTGTAATAAGCCTTCAAGATATCGACACGTTTATCAATCTGCTTAACGACCTTGTCTATTGTGTCTTCGTCAGAATAGGTTGTAATGGTAAACTTGTGAATACCCTCAATAGCAGACGGAGAAACAGACAACGTCTCGATATTCAACTGACGACGTGTGAAGATTATCGTAATCTGATTCAAAAGACCAACCGAGTTCTCTGAAAATATAATAACCGTATATAGCTTCTTCGTATTCATAATCTCACTCCTTTCTCGTTTTATTCGCCCATAATTATATTAGTAACAGCTGCACCAGCCGGAATCATCGGATAAACCATGCCTTGCTCTTCTACATCTGCAATCAACAAATAGGGCCCGTCATGATTCAACATCTCTTCGATAGCCTGGTCAATCTCTTCTCTCTTCATCACTTCGCGAGCGGCAATACCATAAGCTTTAGCAATCTGAACGAAATTAGGATTTTCCAAGACAGTAGATGAATATCTCCTGCTAAAGAACAACTCCTGCCACTGGCGAACCATGCCCAGAAAGTTGTTGTTCAGCATGATAATCTTGATATTCAGCTTCTCCTGCATAATAGTGCCCAGCTCCTGGACGGTCATCTGCAATCCACCATCACCGGTAAAGAAGCAAACCGTTCTGTCGGGTGCACCCATCTTGGCACCGATAGCAGCCGGCAAACCAAAACCCATTGTTCCCAAGCCTCCTGAAGTTACCACACTGCGTGCCTGATTATATTTGAAATAACGGACACTCATCATCTGGTTCTGACCCACATCGGTAACCAAGATTGCATTGTTGCCGGTAGCTTCAGACACCTTACGAATCACTTCACCCATCCGCAAATAACCCTCTGTCGGATGCAGCTCCTTATTGATAACCTTGGCTTCTTCTTCGGCGGCATCCACCTCAAATTCGGCGTTCCAATCGGCACGCTTACACTCCTTAAGCAAAGCTGTTATCATCGGAATGGTCGTCTTGGCATTTCCCAACACCTTTACGTCAACCGGAACATTCTTGCCGATTTCGGAATTATCAATATCAAGATGAATCACCTTAGCCTGCTTAGCATAGGCATTCAGATCACCGGTTACACGATCGTCAAAACGCATACCGATAGCAATCAACACATCACATTCGTTGGTCTTTCGGTTGGGTCCCACATTTCCATGCATACCCAACATTCCTTTATTCAAAGGGAAATCAGACGGCAAAGAAGAAAGTCCCAAAGTGGTACAACCGGCAGGAATATCATTCTTCAATAAAAACGCTTTCAGCTCCTCTTCTGCTCCACCCAAGAGAACACCCTGGCCAACCAGACAGAGCGGTTTCTTAGCCCGATTGATCAAAGCAGCAGCCTCTTGGATAGACTGTGCATCAACATCCGGTTCGGGTTGATAGCTGCGGATATAATCTACCTTCTTATATTCAAACTCAACCTTCCCGATCTGAGCATCCTTGGCAAAATCGAGCACAACCGGACCCGGACGACCTGAGGATGCAATATAAAAAGCACGGGCAACGGCCCAGGCAATATCTTCCGGCTTACGAATCTGATAAGCCCACTTGGTTATAGGCTGTGTTATTCCTATCACGTCAATCTCCTGAAAAGCATCTGTGCCCAATAATGGAGAAGCGACCTGCCCTGTAATCACAACCAAAGGAGTGCTGTCCATCATGGCATCCGCAATACCGGTCAACGTGTTTGTGGCTCCCGGACCTGATGTTACCAACGTAACACCCACTTTGCCGGAGACTCGCGCATAACCTTGTGCTGCATGGGTTGCACCCTGTTCGTGACGTACTAAAACATGTTTTAGCTTATCTTGATAATCATACAGATAGTCATAAACTGGAATAATGGCACCACCAGGATAACCAAAAATAGTGTCAACGCCCTCAGCTATCAACGACTTCAACAAAGCTTCCGAACCAGTTATCTTTTGTTTCTCCATAATTATTTATATTACCAATAAACAGTCTGTGTTTATTTCTATTATTATATTTCACTCTAAACTCCAAGGCGGTGTGTCATACTTGGATTGAAATCGAATGACCGAATTGGAGTCAGATGTTTACTATTCACTAATCGATTATACGGATACCGCCTTTATCAGCAGAAGCCACCATCTTGCCATAAGCCCGCAGTGCCTTTGACACTTCGCGACAGCGGAACGGAGGAGTAAATGCCTTTTTGCCTCTTGCCTCTTCTTCTCTGCGACGCTCTGCCAGTTCCTCATCGCTCAACCGCACATTAATTGAACGGTTTGGAATATCAATCTCGATGATATCGCCCTCTCTAACCAAACCGATGGCACCGCCCGAAGCGGCTTCGGGCGAGATGTGGCCAATAGACAAACCCGATGTTCCGCCACTGAAACGTCCGTCCGTAATCAGTGCGCACTCTTTACCCAAATGACGGCTCTTGATATATGAGGTTGGATAAAGCATCTCCTGCATGCCCGGTCCGCCTTTCGGACCTTCGTAGGTAATTACAACAACATCGCCAGAGACGACTTTACCACCTAAAATACCTTCACAAGCGGCATCTTGAGAATCAAACACCTTGGCCGGTCCGGCAAATGTCCAGATACTCTCATCGACGCCGGCAGTCTTCACCACACAACCATCCACAGCAATATTTCCTTTCAATACAGCCAACCCGCCATCTTTCGAATAGGCATGCTCTATATCTCGGATACATCCTTCGGCACGATCATCATCCAGCTCTTGATAGTAAGTTTCCTGTGAGCCCATCTGAATACTGAACCTGCAAGCCGGTGCACTCTTGTATTTCTTAATTGCCTCTTCGGTTACATTCGGAGAAGTGATGGCATACCGATCAACCGCCTCACTAAGCGTAAGCCCATCAACACGTCTGACTGATCCATCTACCAAACCGCCCTTCATCAACTCATTCATGATGCCCAACACACCACCTGCACGATTTACATCCTGCACATGATAAACGTGGGTATTAGGAGCAACCTTACACAGACAAGGCGTTTTTCTTGACAAGCGATCAATATCATCCATCGTGAAGTCGGCCTCTGCCTCTTGAGCAATAGCCAACAGATGCAACACGGTGTTAGTAGAACCGCCCATGGCAATGTCTAACGACATAGCATTCAAGAAAGCTTGACGAGTAGCAATGCTACGTGGCAAAACAGATTCATCACCCTCTTGATAATATTTATAGGCATTCGCTACAATCTGTTGAGCAGCATCACGAAACAGCTGAACACGATTCTTATGAGTAGCCACAATCGTGCCATTACCCGGCAAAGCCAAACCGATAGCCTCATTCAAACAGTTCATAGAGTTCGCCGTAAACATGCCTGAACAGCAACCACAACCCGGACAAGCTTTTCGCTCAATCTGAGTTATCCGTTCGTCTGCTACAGTAGTATCAGCAGACTCAATCATCGTGTCTATCAGGTCTAAATGACGTCCATCCAAGTCGCCGGCTTCCATCGGACCACCTGATACAAAGATGGTTGGGATATTCAATCGCATAGAAGCCATCAACATGCCCGGAGTAATCTTGTCACAATTGCTGATACAAACCATGGCATCGGCCTTATGGGCATTCACCATATATTCAACGCTATCGGCAATGATATCACGAGAGGGTAAAGAATAAAGCATTCCGTCGTGTCCCATTGCAATACCATCATCAATGGCTATGGTATTGAATTCTGCCGCAAAACAACCCAACTTCTCAATCTCGGCCTTCACCAATTGTCCTATCTCATGCAAATGCACATGGCCGGGAACAAACTGGGTAAACGAATTAACGATTGCTATGATCGGCTTTCCGAACTGTTCATCTTTCATGCCATTGGCACGCCATAAGGCACGAGCACCGGCCATTCTGCGGCCTTCTGTGCTAAACGAACTTCTCAACGGATTCTTCATTGTTGTATTCATAATCTTAACTATCACCAAATAAAAAAGCCTTTCTCTTATCAGGAGAAAGGCTCTATAAAATATCTTCAAATATAATATCACAATATTCTACATACCCTTCTCCATCCTGCTAATAATTAGCACGACCACGACAAGGATAATATTCAAAATATTGTTCAACATTCTTTTTAACTGCTTTTTTATCTAACGCCGCAAATGTAGAATAATATTTTTGACAAATCAAAATTTTAGAGGAAATTTTTTCCTCTTCTATCATTTTATCAATAGAACAGCATCATTGCTGGCAGTTTTCCAGCCACAACGCCATCCGCATAGACAATGTCAAACCAATGACACTATACACTTAAAAAGAGACAATAACAAAAGAAGCAGAAAAGTTGTCTTTTTTATATTTAAAAGAGATGTAACTGCCTATACAATCAACTGTTTAAAATAACTTATCGCACTCTTTCCCCGGAGTCTTTTCAGTTGATAAAAAGAGATAAGAACTGCCCTTTTTCGGAGCAATGAAAGTTTAGTAGCGAAATAAAAGAGTTTTGTTATTCGGAATACAAACGCCCTTGCCAAGTTTGACGTTCAGCAATTCGCTTATGAACACGAGCCGTAAACTCATAATTCTTCAAACCCCAGTCCGGAGCAATCAGCAACTCTTTGGGCGACTGTGAAACAAATCGTTCAACGACAATAGCCGGATTCAGACGTTCTATAAAATCAATCACCAAGTCAATATACTCATCAACATCATACAAATGGAACCATTCGGGATGCTCTTCAAACTCCTTCGCCATACGAGTATGACGGATCAACTGCAACTGATGCAGCTTCAAGGTTGTGATAGGAAGCTTTGACAAGCAATCGGCATGATGCAAAATCTCTTCACGCGTTTCGCCCGGCAATCCCAATATCAGATGAGCGCCGGTATAGATACCTTTGGATGCCGTTCGGATAATAGCCTCTTCCGATTCAACATGCGTATGTCCACGATTGATGCGCACCAATGTCTTGTCTAATGTACTCTCAAGACCATACTCTATCATGACAAAGCGTTCACGAGACAATTCGGCAAAATAGTTCAATAAAGGTTCCGGCATGCAGTCTGGGCGAGTTCCCACAATCAATCCGACCACTTCGGGATAGGCCAATGCCTCTTCGTATTTCTTACACAAGACCGACAACTCGTCGTATGTATTAGTATAGGCCTGAAAATAGGCCAGATATTTCATGTCAGGATACTTGCGAGAAAAGAACTGGATTCCCTCTTGCAACTGTTCGGAAACCGTCTTTTCGGTATGACAATATTCCGGACTGAAGGTCTGGTTATTGCAATAAGTACAGCCGCCCCAACCTTTCGTACCATCACGATTGGGACATGTAAATCCTGCATTAATCGATATTTTCTGCACCTTAAAAGGGAACACACCACGCAGAAACTCTCCAAACTCTCGATAGGGCTTTTTCTTTTCCATAAGACAAAGATAATTGTTTTATCTGAAAACGGATCTTCATTCACCTTGATAGCTACTAAAATTATGAGGACAACCTGTTGGCGGAATTAAACCCAATTTCCCCAAAGTATATACCCCTTTTTTCTATCGTTTTCACCTGGCCCAACTTCCCCGGTGTAGGGACTTTTTCCCGATAGTCTATAGACTTTTACTCGATAGTCTATAGACTAACCTCAATTAGTCTATGCCCTACTTTTTTGAACACTATTTAAACCCAATTCGGTCATTAGATCACGATTCTTGTTGGAGCTTGTTTGGAACAGGTTGCAATGGCTGCGTTGAAGGCCTATTTATCATCCATAAAAATACAATAAGTCAACAGGCGGACAAGAGGCTACTAATCCTATCAAAAAGGATTAAGCTATTTCCGAAAATTGGGTAACTACTCCTTTCCGACGGAGTAGTTATTCCGTCTGAGCGGAGTGCCTACCCATTTTCAAAAAAGTCCCTACCCTTTTTTGAAAAAGTCTATACCCTTTTTCCAAAAACTCTATAGACTATTGAAAGATAGGCTATAACCTTTTTTTTCAGGGTGTTTGGACCGAGACAGATTCGTCTGTCAAGTCCGGCGAAGTTACCCGTAATTTCTGCCGGATTCGTTATCACTTTTAGTAAGTAATAATTCGAATAAAAATACAATAACTATCTCTCGGCACACATTTGATTCTGACAATAGACTATTCATTATATAAACAGGCAAGTTGGAAAGAATAAAAACATTCAGCTGTTTTACTTTTTTTCGCTCTAATGCCGATTTGGGTTAACAGCCTTCAAAAGCGGTTCCCCAAAAAGCGGCCGCGCTTTTTCTGAAAAGGAAAGCAATTTGTAATTATGAGACACCGTCAAATATCAATTGAAGCCCCCAGCATATAACATAAAGCCACATATTTGCCCTTCTGACTCTACTTTTACATCAGAAAAGAAGGACTTTCAGAAAAAGTATTAACTTTGTCCTTACAAATTTAAACTGAAGAATAATATCATGAAAAAGTTGGGTTATAGTTTATTGCTTGCCCTTGCTATGGCTGGACCATTATCAGCTCAAAATGGTAGCAAGACAGTTGATCTTAAAGAGATCATAAATGGAAAATTCCGTCAAGTAACTGCAGTAGGAGAAATGCGCTCTTTGCCTGATGGCGAACACTACACCGCCATGAACAACGAGCGAAATATGATTATCAAATATTCTTACCGTACAGGCGCCCCTGTGGATACATTATTCAACACGAAAACAGCCCGTGAATGTACATTCAACAACTTTGAAGGATATACTATCAGTAGCACAGGCCATCATATTCTGGTTTGGCGAGAGAGCGAATATATCTATCGCCGTTCACAGAAATCAATTGTCTATGACTATGATGTTCGCCGCAACTATGTAAAACCATTGACTGATTCAAAGAGCAAACAGATGATCCCGACATTCTCACCCGATGGTCGCATGTGTGCTTATGTAAGAGACAACAATATCTGGATCCGCAAGTTCGACTTCGACACAGAAGTGCAGGTCACCAAAGATGGTGAGGTAAACAAAATAATGAATGGTATTACCGACTGGGTGTATGAAGAGGAATTTACTGTTACCAACCTGATGGCATGGTCACCTAACAGCGACTGCTTAGCCTATGTTCGTTTCGACGAGTCAAAAGTACAACAGTATTCTATGCAGATGTATGGCAACGGACTCTATCCGGGCTACTACAATTATAAATATCCGAAAACCGGAGGCATCAACTCAACTGTGTCTGTCCATGCGTATGACATCATGACTAAAGATACCAAAGAGCTGAAAGTGCCCAACGATGCCGGCTACTATATTCCGCGTATCACCTTTACTACAAACAACGACCAGTTGGCCATCATGACACTGAACCGTCATCAGAACCTGTTCAGCTTGTATTATGCCAACCCGAAGAGCGGTGTGTTCCGTCTGATATTGAAAGAGGAAAACAAGTGCTATGTAGATTCTGAATGGATGAGATCCATCCAGTTCAAAAAGAGCGGCTTCACCTATGTAAGTGAACAGGATGGATATGCACACATTTATCTCTATTCTCCTACAGGTGTATTGCAGCGCCAGGTTACTCAGGGTAACTGGGACGTAACAGCCTTCTTAGGATATGACGAAGCTACCAAGACGGTCTATTACCAATCAGCCGAAGAGAGCCCAATCCGCCGTTCAGTCTATAAGATTGATGCAAAGGGAAAGAAGACCAAACTTTCTACAGAAGAAGGAACCAACAGCGCCACATTCAGTGCTAACTTCGCTTACTATGTGAACCGTTATTCCAGCGCAAACACTCCGATGAAGATCACAGTCAACGAGACCAAGAAAAACAAAGTGTTGCGAGTATTGCAAGACAATGCACGCTTGGCACAGCGCTTGACAGAATATGCCTACGGCAAGAAAGAGTTCTTCAAGATCAATACAGCTTCTGGCTATGAACTGAACGCGTGGATGGTTAAACCGGCCAACTTCGATCCGAACAAGAAATATCCGGTGATGATGACTCAGTATAGTGGCCCGAACTCTCAACAGGTTCTCGACCAATTCGGCTTTGACTGGGAACATCATTTAGCAGCACACGGCATCATCGTTGTCAGCGTGGATGGACGTGGTACAGGCGCAAGAGGTGAAGAATTCCGTAAATGTACTTATCTGCGTATGGGTGAACTGGAATCAAAAGACCAGATCGAAGCAGCTCAGGCTTTAGGCAAGATGCCGTTTATCGATAAGAACAGAATCGCCATCTGGGGATGGAGCTTCGGTGGCTATACAACATTGATGTCATTGAGCTGCGGTAACGGCACCTTCAAGGTAGGTATTGCTGTGGCACCTCCGACAGACTGGAAATATTATGACTCTGTCTATACAGAACGCTACATGCGTACACCACAGGAGAACTTCGAAGGATATGCAGTTACTTCTCCGCTGCTTAAGGTGAAAGACCTGCAGGGAAGACTGTTGCTGATCCATGGTACAGCCGATGATAATGTGCATATCATCCAGAGCATGGAATATGCCGAAGCACTTGTTCAGGCCAACAAGCAGTTCGACATGCACTTCTATAAAGACCGCAACCACAGTATTATGGGCGGTAACACCCGTTATCATCTATATACAAAAATGTCTAACTATTTATTTGATCATTTATAATGGCAACTCACGTAAAAAAACCAGATTGGTTAAAGATCCGTTTGGGTGGAAATGAACGTTTCACCCAGACTAAAAGTATCGTTGAATCACACTGCTTACATACAATCTGCACAAGCGGCAAATGTCCCAATATGGGCGAATGCTGGAGCCGAGGCACTGCTACCTTTATGATCGGTGGCGAAATCTGTACCCGCTCATGCCGTTTCTGCAACACATTAACAGGGAAACCGCTTCCATTGGATGAAAAAGAACCGGCAAATGTGGCTGAAAGTATCCGTCTGATGGGATTGAAACATGCTGTTATCACCTCTGTTGACCGTGATGACCTGCCCGACTTAGGTGCAGAACATTGGGTGAAGACAATCAAAGCCATCAAGGAGGTTAATCCCAACACAACAGTCGAGGTATTGATTCCGGACTTCCAAGGTCGCTTAGACTTGGTGGACAAGGTCATTGAGGCAGCTCCCGAAATCATCTCTCACAACATGGAAACCGTTAAGCGCATCAGCCCCACTGTACGTAGTGCTGCCAAGTACGACGTGAGTCTGTCTGTTCTTCAGCGTATCGCTGAGCGCGGAGTAACAGCCAAGACCGGTATTATGCTGGGTTTGGGCGAAACGGAAGAAGAGATCTATGAATTGATGGACGATGTACTGAAAGTAGGTGTGTCTGTATTAACCATGGGTCAATACCTGCAGCCTTCACGCAAGAACATTCCCGTAACAGAATATGTAACTCCTGAGCGTTTCGAATACCTGCGTATCAAAGGGTTGGAGAAAGGCTTCAAGATGGTAGAAAGTGCACCGCTGGTTCGCTCTTCTTACCATGCGGAAAAGCATATTTAATCGTTGAACTTTAAAAGAACCGTATTTGTTATAATATAGGTAATCGAGCAGAAAGAAGACCTATGAATAAAGTAAAGAAAGGATTGGATAACCAGGCAATTGGGCTACTTCCCTTGTTGCTATTTATGCTTCTGGATAATTACTTTGCCTATCTATTATCCTTTATCATAGGTGTTTCTTTTTGCATCGCTTGCCTTTTTCTCTATCAAAGATTGAGTAAAACACAAAGGTATCAGTTCATGCTGTTGCCTACGGCTGCCACACTGATCTTTTATGCCATCTTTCTTTGTCTGAAAATCGAGCCGGTTCTTTTCACCTATTCCCCACTGATCACAGAGCTGCTGTTAGTCGTTGTCTTGGCCATGACCGGCTTTTCCAAACGAATCGTGTTGCAACGCATACGCAACTCCAAGGAACCGACCTATAAAAGGACTCTGCTGCGCACCACGCTCAATGAGTTTTACTTTGTCTCACAGCTGATACAAAACCTGTACACGCTACATCTGTTTGCCATTCTACTCTACAGCATTCTGCCTGAATATATGCAGAGTATAAGGAGCGAACGTTTCCTCTATCGCGAGTTGGGGCTGATTATCGGTGCCTTTCTGATTATCTATGAACATATACGCCTGTCGCTGATGCACGGAAGCCTGAAGAAAGAGATGTGGCTACCCGTATTAAATGAAAAGGGAAAGGTTATTGGCTGTATTGCCCGCTCGGTAAGCCGCACCTTACCCAAGAAATATTGCCATCCGATTGTGCGAATAGCTGTGCTTTACGAAAACATGCTCTATCTCACAAAGCGCAGAAAGGATGCCTTTGAAGCTCCCGACCTGCTGGATCATCCGTTCCAAAACTATGTGCTGTTTAGAGACACTATCGAGAACACCGTCAAAGAGACGCTCAAAGAGATTCAGACCGACAAGACCATTACTTTGCGTTATCTGGCACGCTACATCTACGAGACCGACAAAATCAAACACATGGTTTCTCTCTATGTGATCAACCTACAGAAAGAGGAACAGATCGAACAGTTCTTCAAGCAATCGGGCAAGTTATGGACCACCAAACAGATTACCGAAAACCTAAACACAGGCATCTTCAGCGGCTACTTTGAAAAGGAGTTTCCCTATCTGCAAAACACCATTCTGCTTGCCGAACATTATCGTCAGACCGGCCGGTCCAACTCTTGACTTCATCGGTTTCCCAGCTCAATCACCTCCAGATCCTTAACCATGCCATCCTCTATCGCAAAGCGAACCAATGTACGCACCAGATGAAACCCGCTCTTGCCGGCAGCACCCGGATTGATACAAAGACAGTTTAATTGCCGGTCAAACATCACCTTCAGGATATGAGAATGCCCACAGATAAACAGCTGGGGCCGCACCTCATAAAGCTCTTTCCGTATTTCCGGACTGTATCGTCCCGGATATCCGCCAATATGCGTCATCAACACCTTTACGCCCTCTACTTCAAAAAGAGCCACTTTGGGATAATCCAACCGCAGCGATTGTCCGTCTATGTTTCCATACACAGCACGCAGCGGTTTAAACTCGGCCAAACGCTTTGCCAAATCAACCGAACCAATGTCGCCTGCATGCCAAATCTCATCACATTCCTTAAAATATTCCAGATAACGAGAATCCCAATAGGCATGTGTATCTGAAAGAAGTCCAACTTTCATCCTTTCTTTTTTTTTATTCTGCAAAAATATCTATATTTACGGGACTTAGATCAAAATCGTTATGGAGAATCCGTATAAATATTTCAAACGCGATATTAGTTGGTTGTCCTTCAATTATCGAGTCTTATTGGAGGCGGAAGATGAATCTCTTCCGGTGTATGAACGTATAAAGTTTTTATCCATCTATTCCTCCAATCTGGAAGAATTTTATGAGATTCGTGTGGCTGAGCATCGTGGTCTTGTCATGAAGAAAAACTACACTGATGAAGATGGTTTCGAGGCAGAAAAGACACTGGCTGCCATTACCGAAGAGGTGAACCGACAGCAGCGGGAATACTATCGCATCTTCACGAAAGTATTGAAAGAGCTGGACCAACAGAATATCGTCTTGTATCAAAACTGCGATCCCTATCCTTTTCATGAAGAGTTCGTACAGAACTATTTTAATGAAGAGGTTTTCCCATTTCTATCGCCCGTCATGATTCAAGCCGGCGATATTCGCACCTTCATCCGTGACCGCCGTCTATATTTAGTGATACGGATGAGCAAGAAAAGCTGTAACTATTCCGAAACCAAAGAGACATCGGGCACCTACTATGCTCTGATGAAAATTCCTCATTCCAAAGCTCCTCGCTTCATTGAGCTGCCCAAACATAACGGACGGTTCTACCTGATGTTTATAGAAGATATCATCCGGGCCAATCTGCCAAGCGTATTCCCCGGCTATGTGATTGAGAGCTGCTATAGCATCAAAATATCAAGAGATGCCGATATCTATATAGAGGATGAAAATGGAGGAAACATCGTTGAGAAGATACGCAAGAAGATTAAAAGAAGAAAAATCGGTGCGCTGAGCCGTTTCATGTATGACCATGATATGCCGGATGATTTTCTGGAGTTTATCTGCGATGCGTTCAACATAAAGAGAGACGACTTAGTCGTGGGCGGACGCTATCTGAACCTGCAAGACCTGGCCCAACTGCCCAATCCTCGTGGCAAATGTCTGGAACAGCTGACACCATCGCCAATGCGTCACAACTATCTGGACTCCATCGGTTCGGTGTTCAAAGCAGTGAAGAGGAAAGACATCCTGCTCCATTTTCCCTATCACTCTTTTGACTATCTGATTCGTTTCCTGATGGAGGCAGCTTTTGACCCGACGGTCGATGAGATCAAGATTACTCAATATCGGGTGGCCGAAAACTCTGCCGTTATCAACACTCTGATCAGTGCCGCACAGAATGGCAAGAAGGTGACGGTGTTTGTGGAGCTGAAGGCACGCTTCGACGAAGAGAACAATATGAGTACGGCCGAAAAGATGGAACAGGCCGGCATCCGCATCATCTATAGCATTCCGGGACTGAAGGTGCACGCCAAAGTGGCTGTCATCATCCGAAAAGATAAAAGCAGCGGAACCAAACGGCACGATTTTGCCTATCTGAGTACAGGCAATTTCAATGAGAAGACGGCCAAGATCTATTCGGACATGGCGCTGCTTACCTCCAATGCCGAATTGATTACCGACATCAACAAGGTGTTTGCCGTGCTCGAAGGTAAACTGACAGAACCGACTTTCCACCATCTGTTGGTGGCTCGCTTCAATATGGTTTCTGAGCTGACCCGCATGATTCATCGCGAGATTGAACATGTACAGGCCGGACGGAAAGGCAGAATCATTCTGAAGATGAACGGTCTGCACGACCAGAATATGATCAACGAGCTGTATCATGCCAGTGAATGCGGCGTAGAGATCGACCTCATCGTGCGTGGAATCTGCTGCCTGGTTCCCAATCAGCCCTATAGCAAGAACATCAAAGTGACACGCATTGTGGATATGTTCCTGGAACATTCGCGCGTATGGTATTTTTATAACGATGGAAAAGAAGATCTGTTCCTCACCTCAGCCGACTGGATGAGACGCAATCTGAGCCGCAGAATCGAGACGGCTTTCCCCATTCTGGTACCGGAGATTAAGCAGGAGATTATCGATATCCTACAGATTCAGCTGAAAGACAATGTAAAGGCATGTAGCATCGACGAGAATCTGGTCAATCACTTCAAGCATAACGATTCTCCGGAAAAGGTGCGTGCCCAGTGGGCCATCTATGAATACTTGAAAAAGATTCAAACAAATAAATAAAGCACCATCTCTGAAATATAACTGTTTATAAAGGGGCTGCATCAAAAGACTTGTTTTGATGCAGCCCCTTTTAGATGCGTCAGAAAATCATAACAAATCAGACAAAAGAGGCAAATCACAAAACTGCTCTATCTTTTCGGGCAAATAACTGCTACGGATACGCCACTCTTGAGGATAGAGATTGTTGGCACGATTGCCCAGATGTTTGACAAATCCCAAAGGATGTCCTTCATAACAGATCAGCACATAACCCTTCTCTACTTCGGTCGGCAATACCAAAGCCTCCTTCTTTAGATATTTGATAGCCTCTTCCCAACTCACCTCGACACAACGGAAAGCCTCACGGTTCAACGCGGTGGTCATTGCCAGCGAATGGGCAGGCAAAACATCTTTGCCCTTCAATTCACCCACATCGATTCCGGCCGATACCACACGCATACTGCCGGATATGATCTGCCACAACTCGGCATGCTCTTTGGGGATAGCACAAATCTGGTCGTTAAATATCTCCATCTGATACTTGTCTCCTTCCTCAATCCAGCTATTGACACAAGAAGGAATTGAAACGGCCGGTTTGCCTTTACCCTTGTCTTTCTTGCCCTTACCCTTTGGACGGATCGTATCAACCTCGCCATCAGCCTTACGCAAGACCGCCAGGAAGAAACCTTCGCCCTTGGTCTTATGAGGGAAGAATCGATAAACCGGATGGTCATAACGCAACGGACCGGTAATCTGCCATTCCTCTTTCAACGGAACGGCCAACGCCTCGGCGCCCAACTCTTCTATTATATAATGTATATTCTCTTCGTCCTCTTCCGTATTGTAGGTACAAGTGCTGTAAACGAGCAGTCCGCCCGGCTTCAGAGCATTCCAGATATCATGGATAATACGCCGCTGGCGGGATGCACACAGATTGACATTGGCCACGCTCCACTCTCCCGTACTGTCAACATCTTTACGAAACATACCCTCGCCCGAACAGGGCACATCGGTCACAATCACATCAAATAGATGAGTCAAGGCACCAATCTCCTCCGGATCGTTATTGATGACAATGCTATTCGGATTGCCCCACTTCGTCAAGTTTTCCGCCAGGATATAACTACGCGAACGTATCACCTCGTTGCTCACCAGCAAACTTCCTTCGGGAAGCAGACTCAGCAGATGGGTCGATTTGCCGCCGGGAGCCGCACAAAGATCGAGACAGTGAACGGGCTCATCCACATAGGTGTGGATAGCCTGCTCCAAGAACATAGAAGAAGCCTCCTGCACATAATAGACTCCGGCATGAAACAACGGATCAAAAGTAAAAGTCAACCGTTCGGGCAGATAATAGCCGGTGTCGCTCCAGCCCACCCGAGAAACGGCAGGAACTTTTGTCCCTTTTCCCCGGTTGATACGTATGCTAACGGGAACATCAGCCTGCAAGGCTGCCTCTAATTTCTCATATTCATCGCCCAGCAAGGCGCGTGTCCGAGTGATAAAATCGATAGGAAGTGCCATCTTATTTCTGTTTGTTTAGCACAAAAGTAGTAACTTTGCAGAAAACAATCAGTATGCAAGCATCGCTTTTCCTTATACCCGTTACATTAGGAGACACCGAACATCGCCGTGTTCTCCCGGAATACAACCGAGACATCATTCTTCAGATCAAGCATTTCATCGTTGAGAATGTGCGTACAGCCCGCCGCTTCCTGAAGAAGACCGAACCCTCTATCGTGATTGACGATCTCACCTTTTACGAACTGAACAAACATACTTCGCCCGAAGAGGTTGCCGGTTATCTGGCACCTTTGACCAAAGGAGAATCCGTAGGTGTTATCTCAGAAGCCGGTTGTCCTGCCATTGCCGATCCGGGAGCAGATGTTGTGGCCATCGCTCAGCGGAAGAACTATCCGGTTGTACCGTTAGTTGGTCCCTCTTCCATCTTGATGTCTGTCATGGCATCGGGCTTTAACGGACAGAGTTTTGCCTTTCATGGCTATCTGCCTATCGACGCCAACGAACGTACTCAGACCATCAAGAAGCTGGAAGGACGTATCTATGCCGAAAACCAGACGCAGCTGTTCATCGAAACGCCCTACCGCAACAACAAGCTGGCCGACGAGCTGATCCGCACTTGTCGCCCATCGACCAAACTCTGTATCGCCTCTAACATCTCGTGCGAAGATGAGTATATCCATACACGTCCTGTCAAGGAGTGGAACGGCAAGATGCCCGATTTGAGCAAGAAACCGACCATCTTCCTGATCTATAAATAATTCTTATTCAAATATGATGAACTATCAGGCCCACGAAACAGCGATCATTGATGCAGGATGCACCATTGGCAAGAACACACGAATCTGGCACTTCTCGCACATCATGTCGGGATGCACCATTGGTGAAGATTGCAATATCGGGCAAAATGTAGTGATTTCTCCCGGCGTTGTGTTAGGCAACAACGTAAAGATCCAAAACAATGTATCGGTCTATACCGGTGTGACCTGCGACGACGATGTGTTTTTAGGTCCCAGCTGTGTATTCACCAACGTGATAAATCCACGTAGTGCCATCAGCCGTAAAGACCAATATCGGAAGACACACGTTGGCCAAGGCGCCTCCATCGGAGCCAATGCAACCATCGTATGTGGTCACTCCATCGGAGCTTATGCCCTGATTGGAGCAGGCGCCGTTGTAACCAAAGATGTTCCACCCTATGCCTTGGTGGTAGGCAATCCTTCCAGGCAGATTGGTTGGGTCAGTGAATATGGCCATCGGTTGGAATTTGATACCGAAGGTTTTGCCACTTGTCCCGAAAGTGGAGAGAAGTATCAATTAAAAGCAAACAACGTGGCAAGGATTCTATGAACTCTACCACGCTGTAAAGGCCCATCCCCAAGCAATGTGGCGGTTTGCAATTATGCCACACCGCCACTGCCCATTCTATCAGATCTGCACCTTATAGCTCTTATTGCTCAATCGGATTATATAGATACCTTGAGGAAGAGTTACCTCGTAATGTCCGCCGAGCATATTAACGATTTGATAGATTCGTCCATCCAATGTTACGATGTAGGCGGTTTCGGGTATTACAGTCTGAAGATGTAAAACTCCTTCTTGGCTCCATACTTTTGTTTCATAACCTTCCAATGCCTCGTTTGAAGTTTGATTACCCACTTTGATAGTAATAGGTGAACCAATCCATTCACTCGGAACAAACCTCTTTCCTATTTTATCCACTTTCAAAAATAGAATCGGAATATAATTCTGCACATTAAATCTCGATTCAGCTGTACTAATCATCTCAAAATGGTACTCTTTACCAGCTTCTACAGGAGCAGCCAAAAAGGGATTTTCGGTATATAATATTAAAGGATTATCTTTATCAGTTACCAGTTCATTCTTTGTTCTTGTTTTTCCCTCTACATAAAACAATTCAACCTCATCCAAAGCCAATCCTCTCAGAAACAATCTAAGTTCAGCATTCTTACCTATGTATCGACTGTCAAGATTAGAATCCATAGTAAAGGTGACAGGAATCATCTCTTTTGTCTTTCCAACGATCGGATTAGGCGAAATAGAGCCCAATACTTTTTCATCTACAAAAAAGGCTTTATTATCCTTACGTTCAAACACAGGATCCGACTGATCAGCTGCGAAGATCTGAATATCATAGGCTAATTCTCCCTTTCGATCCGAAAGCAGATTCAAATAATGGACGTAATAGCTATTATCTATCTCCGCCTTTTTCACCTGAATATTAATATATCCCTCATCTGTGATAGTAGCCTTTGTGCTCTTTCCTGCACTAAACATGTCATAATTTAAGGCATAAGACACTGCCAAGTGATCTTTCCAATCGGCATAATCATTGATTTTATAACGTATAGTCACATTCTCTTTGGCATGTAACAACTGATAGCAAAGGCTACATACATTATATCCTTCTTTCAATCCGTTGACCCATAAATAAACATCATCCATCTGATTCCATGCTATTTTTGTAATCATAGCCTGCTCCGGTTCAACCGGTTTATCAAGAACGGCTTTGACCACACCATTGTTGTCGATACCTAAAGCCACCGTTTCACCGGTTTTCATCACCTCCCAATTATTGCCATCTTCAGAACAGACCAGTGCAACACGCTGGCCGGCAGACAAATTTGAACAGGTAAAAGAGCACTTAAATCCATTATAAGTCATCCATCCATTCTCGTAATTTTCAAATCTCTGTTTGGAAAAAGTTGTCGGCTTTCTGACAATCTGATTATTCTGATCAACCACACCTAAATTTAGGTAAAAATCACGAGTATCTAAGGCATAATAACGGAGATCAAAATCTGCATTAAACACATTGCCAGATCGCGTATAATCCACTCTTATTACATACGGTCGGACATACTGTTTCTCTCCGCCCAATTCGGGACGGCGAATATTCAAAATCATACATTGGTCCTCGGAATAACCACTACCTGATTCATCGGAATCCAATACCGAAAGAACAAAGAATCCATTATTCCATCCATTCCATCCCCAATTGATATGGAAAAGTCCATCTGAGTCATAACCGTCACAGACAAAAGCATGACCCTCCTCACCTGTTTTTGTTTCTCCATCATACACAACCGGATATTGGGCATCCAACTCCTTTCTCAACAATGTTTTCCACTCTTCCCAACGATATGCATCTTTTGTCAAGAACTGAATACTCTTGCTATATCCAAACACATTGGTCAAGGCATGGGCCACCTGAATGGTATAAGCATAACTTGTAATGCGACCATAATTCATATTTACATTGGCACCACAATGAAACATCAATTCGGCTACGGCCTTGGCCTGAGCTTCATTATATGAGTCTGCAGAAGAATAATCAAGAAGCATATTATTCCAATCATACGCACCATACGTCACATTCTGCTGAGTCTCTTTTCCTTCGACATAGAAACGATTCGATGCCGGAGGATTTACTGCTTTAGACGGATATTTATGATAATTCATCACAATAGCCATAGCCGTAGCAACACAACCGGTCGCAGTTCCTTCTTCATTCACCTGAGGAGTCAACCGATTAAAAGGTTCAAATTGTCCCCACTGAGCCGTTTCCAACAATACAACCTTCTTGGCAGCCCGTAGATTTTGACCGGACAGATATCGCTCCCATTCGGCCTTGACCTTTTCACTCGGTTCTATTCCCTGACGATTGGCCAAGGATAGCTGCTTTTGATAGAACGCAAGCATACTACGTAGATTAGCCGGCAGATTATCGGGGTCAAAACTACCTTTATCGGCATAACCTATGACGGGGAATCCACAATCATCGCCCGACACAATGGCAAAACCTTTGTCGTTAGGGAAGTTAAAGACAAAATAGTCCGCCTCTCCATCAACCGTACCACTACGTAAGAGAGAATGCTCTTTTCCGGGAGCAGCTGCATAGACCAACGATAAATCGTCAGCTGCAGAACGCAAACCTACTGAATTTTGAGTTGCCACTGTTTCAGCCACTCGCCGCGCTGTGGCGACATCTATTCTTTTTGCCCAAACGGTAAGGGTTGAAAGAATAAGAACGAATAGTAATAATGTTCTTTTCATAAATCATTGATTTTAGGTAAATAACTATTTTCGATTATCTCAATCGCTTTTGAGTCTCTAACACGGATTTTCACAAATATATAATCAAATTTAATATTTATCAACCAAAATAGATTAAAAAGAGAAAGAATGGATCAGTATTGACAATTCCGCCGGAAAGGACAAGTAAAGCTGTTTTTGGAAATGCCCGGCATACATTTCTGAAGGGTCGTTTTAATGCTATTAAAACAGCGTTCTAACAGCATTAAAACGGTATTCTAATAGCGTTAAAAGATGGACAAGGACGGGAGTATAACAAGAGAGACTGTATCAAAATCACTTCGATACAGTCTCTCTCAATTATCCCTGTAGTTCAGATAAAGAGTCTTACTTTACAGAGTTCTTTACCAAACTATCAGATCTGAACCTTATAGCTCTTATTGCCCAATCGGATTATATAGACACCTTGAGGAAGAGTTACCTCGTAATGTCCGCCGAGCATATTAACGATTTGATAGATTCGTCCATCCAATGTTACGATGTAGGCGGTTTCGGGTATTACAGTCTGAAGATGTAAAACTCCTTCTTGGCTCCATACTCTTGTCTCTTGATTTTCCAACGCTTCATTAGAGGTCGGTTTGTCAGCTTGTATGCCTGTTACTGTAATCTCTACATCTCCTGTGATTTCCCATATATACAAAAATCTATTTGAAACATCATAATTATATATAGATGGATCTAAAACAACACCTCCCATTTTCACTTCTATCGATGCAGGTAATGAATATCCTTCATTTGCAACTAACGGCAAATAAAGCCCGTCTCCTTCCTTAACCTGAGTAATAGAAGATTCTGTTGTAATATGAGTTAATCTTTTCGTTATTTGATAATAAACAGGTTCGACAGATTCAGTAATAGAAATATTAGCCCATGATGAACCAACAAATAGAAATTCCTTTTCATCTATGCTGCTCTGAATATTTATACTAATCCCAGGATATGAACTACTTTCCTGAGGAAGAGCATTACACTGTAAAATAAATCGACATTCTTTATTTTCTTCTAAAGTTCCTATTTTTATAGGATCACTATTCTGATATTTTCCTGATTCTTTTAAAGTTACAGGTTTATCTGTTCCACCATCTACATAAAACAGTTTCACCTTCTCTTTATCAAAAGGAGAGATAGAAAGAGACATTGTAGCCTGTTTTCCTCTTAATAATGGATCTATATTCTGCCCCATTTTAACGGTAAATGGAATCCGTTTTCCTACCTTTCCAACAATAGGATTGGGTTCTATTGAAAGATTAAAAGGCTCTATAAAGGTAACGACATTTCCTTTCTGCTCAAATAATGGATTAGAGAATGTCTTATCAGAAGCATAGAAGAACTGAATATCGTAAGAAATATCACCTTTTTTTTCCGAACTAATCTCAAAATAAGGTATATAATAGACACCCTCTTCAAATTCTGCACGCGAAACAGGTATTGTAAACGAACCATCCGATTCAAAGTTCACAGGTTGTGTACTAGTATAATCTTTACCACACTTGATATCCAAGCCCGTTGTCTTTGAAGGGTCAAATTTAAAACGAAGCACCAAATCTTCGGTAGCAAAAATAATATCAAAAGGAATTTCACAATAATTAACCCTTTTACTTAGTTTGTATCCAGTCAACCCATTCCAAGGCATAGAAATATTAATCGGCCTTACGTCTGGATCGTTTGGATTATCTGTTCCAGGAGCAACAGGCCCATCATTTCCTATATACAATGGAGCCGTTGGAGTACCAGTCATTACTTTCCATGTCACTCCATTGTCCAAGGAATAAACCGGGACAATCTTTTCGCCATCTTTTAACGATGTTGGCTGACATGTATAAAGAAGATTGCCTAAATGCCATCTGGGTTTAAGCGGATTTTGTGGGGACATGTTTTGACTTACACTTACACAACGAACAACTTCTTCCTGTTCATTTACTACTGCAATATTTAATGAACCAACAAAATTCTTACTTCCCACATTAACGATTTCAGCTACAGACACATTAAATGTTTCTGTAGCAGACGGTATTCCTGTCAGCTTTCGATATCTCAACTCACAAACCGCTTTATCTCCTGTTGATGGTTTCTGTATTCCTATTCCCATATAACATTCATTGCTGTATGGGTCATTCCCTCCTTGTGGATCAAGAGCGGTAAGCAAGAAATAACCATTTGAACTTCCTCCCCAACCCCAATTGATATGGAAGGCCTCTCCATCCTTATAACCGTCACAAACAAAAGCGTGACCACTTTCATTATTCCTTCCACTATAAAGGACAGGTCGTTTTTCATCCAATTCCTTTCTTAGTAAAGTTTTCCATTCGCTCCAACGATAATCAGCTTTATCCAAAAAGCGCGCACTTGCACTATAGTCAAAGACTTCTCGCAATGCTCGAATGGCAAGCGCTGAAGAAGCACTACTTCCCCCATCTTCATATAGCCCATAATTCATTTCAACATTAGCACCAATATTCCACATCAAAGCAGCCACGGCATTGGCCTCAACATCAGAATATCCTCCACGTAAATAAACTAACGGCATATTTTTCCAATCGTATGCATCATACGTCACAGATTCTTCTATTCCAGCTCCTCTTACCTTGTAATAATTTTTGGTAGGCGGATTGGCTACTCGGGAAGGATACTTATGATAACGCATAATAATAGCAGTAGCCGTTGCCACACATCCTGTTAGAGCATGTTGTTCTCCAATAAGAGGAGTCTGCAAGTTGTATGGCTCATATTGATTCCACTTTGACGTTTCCAACAAGACGTTTTCACCGGCAGCTCTTAGTCCGGTTCCGGACAGATAACGGTTCCATTCATCAGCTATGGCAGGTGTGGATTCTATTCCTTTCTCTTCTGCCCAAGAAATCTGATTCTGGTAATAGGCCAACATGCCACGTAAGTTTTCGGGCAAGTTGTCCGGATCGAACTGACCTTCATCGGAATAACCCAATACGGGATATACCCGGTCATCTCCCGACACAATGGCAAATCCTTTGTTGTTAGGATAGTTAAAGACAAAGAAGTCAGCCTCTCCATCAACCGTACCACTACGTAAGAGAGAATGCTCTTTTCCGGGAGCAGCCGCATAAACCAACGACAAATCGTCAGCGGCAGAACGCAAACCTCCGGAATTTTGAGTAGCGACTGTTTTTGCCACCTTTCGTGCTGTGGTGACATCGATTCTTTCTGCCCATACTGTAAGGGTTGAAAGAAACAACGCTAAAAGCAGTAATGATCTTCTCATATTCTTATAAATTAAAAATGGTTATTCTCGTCTTGCAGAATAGGATATGCATGTTGCAAATGTATTTATTACCACAAGACGTGTCAATAGATATAGATTAAGACTTTACTCTGATTCACAATGAGAAAATGTCTCTTGAAGGAAGATTTTAGAATCAGATAGAGGTCGCTCGTTGCTTTTAAGAGAAAGCATACAGCACTCTTCGAACAACATTCGAACGAGAGGCTGAATCAAAATAACCATTTGGATGCTGCCTCAAAAGGTGCGTCAGAATTAGTAAAATGCAAGGCGCCGAGAGATAGTTATTGTATTTTATTCGGATTATTATTTGCTAAAAACGGTAACGGATCCGGCAGAAACAACGGGCAACTTCGCCGGACTTGACAGACGATTCTGTCTCGACCCAAACACCCTAAAAAAAGGGGTTATAGCCTATCTCTCAATAGTCTATAGACTTTTCCAAATTAGTCTATAGACTTTTTCAAAAAAGGGTAGGGACTTTTTTGAAATTGGGTAGGCACTCCGTTGAGACGGAATAACTACTCCGTCCGAACGGAGTAGTTACCCAATTTCCCCAAATAGCCTACTCCATTTTGACCGGATTAGTAGCCTCTTGTCTGCCTGTTGGCTTATTGTATTTTCTGATGCCATTTAAACACTGTTTAAATGGGTGTGGTATGAACAACTCCGACCGCAGCTCAATAAAAAAGGGGCTGCATCAAATGATTATGTTGATACAACCCCATTTTATATGGAAACAACTAAATTCTATCAGCAAGCCTTGAAGCTCATGTCCAAACCTTTGACAGAGTGGGTCAAAGCACCTACAGAAATATAATCAACACCACACTCGGCATAATCGCGAAGCGTAGCAAATGTAATACCACCAGATGATTCCAATTCGTAACGACCGGCAACCATCTCAACAGCTTTCTTGGTGTTCTCCGGAGTGAAATTATCCAACATGATGCGGTCGATGCCACCCACGCGCATAGCCTCCTGCAATTCGTCAAAGTTGCGTACCTCGATCTCAATCTTCAAGTTCTTGCCCTTTTCAGCCAAGTACTTGTGGCAACGAGTGATAGCCGCTTCGATACCACCGGCAAAGTCAACATGATTGTCTTTCAACAGAATCATATCGAACAAACCGATACGATGGTTTACGCCACCACCAATCTTAACAGCCTCTTTCTCGATCATACGCAAACCCGGAGTAGTCTTACGAGTATCCAACACGCGAGTCTTTGTACCTTCCAAAGCCTTCACATATTTGCGAGTTGTTGTAGCAATACCACTCATACGCTGCATCACGTTCAACATCAAACGCTCTGTCTGCAACAATGACTGCACTTTACCCTCAACAACAAAAGCAATGTCGCCCTTCTTCACCTCTGCTCCATCGTGGATGAATGTGGTCATCTTCAACTCCGGATCAAAAGTATGGAAAATACGTTCAGCCATAGCCACACCGGCCAATACACCATCTTCCTTAACGATCAACTGGCTCTTACCCATTTCTGATTCGGGGATACAGCACAAAGTTGTATGGTCACCATCGCCTATATCTTCGGCAAAAGCCAATCGGATCAATTCAGCGATCAGCTGTTCTTTTGTTTCCTGTAAATTCATATATTTCTCTTTTATTCGATTCTGATAGATTGTATAAATACTTTATTTCCTTCGGCCCGATAGGTCACGTTTACCCGGTATTGTCCACCTTCTGTGGGCAACTTGGCTACGAAGAAACCGGTATCCTGCTTATCGGCATGATGAACCACCGTAAATCCGGCCGGTTTATACTTCTTGAAAAAAGAGGCCAACAGAGCGACGGCTTCTTCTCCCTTGCATTTCTTGGACGAACCAAGCAACGCCATATCTACCTCTTTATCCATTGCTGAGGATAGAGACTGAGCGTTACCCTCCTTAAAAGCATTGGATATGTTGTTTATATCTGCAGCCTGCACACTCCAAACCGAGAGCGCGAATGCCAACATACATACGATTCGTTTCATTGACTCTGCCTTTTTATGAGTAATTCGAGACAAAGGTATGTATTTTTCTTGTAACTTAGCTCCTTTAAACAGGTTAATTATAAGTAGATGAAGATTGCACTGATTGTTATTGGCAAAACAGATGCCGGCTATTTTGTAGAGGCTATCAACGAATATAAAAAACGACTGGTCCATTATCTGCCATTCGAGATGGAGGTGATTCCCGACATCAAGAACGTAAAGAATCTGTCAGAGGCTCAACAAAAAGAGAAAGAGGGCGAACTGATCTTAAAGATGCTGCAGACCGGTGATTACCTGGTGTTGCTGGATGAAAAAGGAAAGGATTTTACGTCGATGCAGTTTGCCTCGTATATCGAGAAGAAGATGCAAACGGTTCCCAAACGGCTGGTCTTTGTGGTGGGCGGTCCTTATGGTTTCAGTGATGCCGTCTATAAAGCTGCCTCGGAAAAAATCTCTCTGAGCAAGATGACCTTCTCTCATCAGATGATTCGCCTGATCTTTGTCGAACAGATCTATCGGGCCATGACGATTCTGAACAATGAACCTTATCATCATGAATAGAAAAAAGGTATGTCAGAATAGTAAACGACTCTATTACATTTACAAATTCTGACATACCCTTTTCCACTGTTACTCTTCGCGCGTTTTCTGCAATAGCAAATAGTCCAAGATAGTCATAGCTGCCATTGACTCTACGATAGGCACAGCACGTGGCAACACACAGGGATCGTGACGACCACACGCCTTCAGCACAACATCGTTGCCGGCACGATCGACCGTCTCTTGTTCGCGCAACAGCGTAGCAACCGATTTAAACGCTACACGGAAATAGATATCCTGTCCATTGGAAATGCCGCCCTGAATTCCTCCGGAATGGTTGGTGCGTGTATGAATCCGGCCCTGATCATTAAAGAAGATGTCATTACATTCCGATCCCCGATAGAGAGCAGCCTCGAAGCCGTCGCCATACTCAAAGCCCTTCACGGCATTGATGGTCAGCATGGCATGTCCCAAAGCAGCATGCAGCTTGCCGAAAACCGGTTCGCCCAATCCCACCGGAACACCTTTAATCACACAGGAAATAACGCCACCGATAGTGTCGCCTTCTGCCTTTACCTCTTCAATCAGCTTCTCCATGGCCACAGCCTTCTCCGGATCGGGACAACGCACGGCATTGGTCTCTGTCAATGACAGATCATAGGCCTGATAACCAGCTTCCAGGCGAATCGGTCCCACCTGCGATGTATAAGCATGAATCTCAATATCATACTGCCGAAGAGCCAACTTAGCAATGGCACCGGCCACACAACGGGCAATGGTCTCGCGGGCAGAAGAGCGACCGCCACCACGCGGATCACGAATGCCATACTTCATCTGATAGGTATAATCGGCATGCGAAGGACGATAAACCTCCTTCATATTGTCATAGTCCGACGAATGCTGGTTCTTGTTCCAAACAATAAAACCGATAGGAGTTCCACTGGTCTTTCCCTCATAAATACCGGAAAGAAACTGAACCTCATCATCCTCTTTCCGCGACGTTGTAATACTGGATTGTCCCGGTTTACGCCGATTCAGTTCCTGCTGGATAAACTCCATATCCAATGTAATTCCCGCAGGACATCCGTCAATGACACCCCCGATGCCGGCTCCGTGCGACTCACCAAACGAGGTCAGACGGAATATATTTCCAAAGGTGTTAAACATACTTGTTCGTAATAAGATTGTTTTCTTCTATATAAAATCAAAACACGAATTGCACGGATCGGACTGCCTCACTCTGTGGCAACTCCGCAATCCGCACAATCCGTGTCTCACAAATATTTTTCCTGATTAGTGACAGCCACCACAACCACAGCTATCGCCATGATCGCCACAACCGCTACCGCAATCGCCACAGCCACAACCGCAGCCATCAGCCGGAGCAGTCAGAGCAGCAATCTCTTCTGCTGTTGCTTCATGTACATCAATAACTTCACCTGTGAAGTGTAGTGTTTCACCAGCCAACGGATGGTTGAAGTCCATAACAACAACATTCTCTCTCACTTCCAAAACAGAACCGTTCATGCGGTTGCCGTTTGAATCCATCATAGGAACGGTGTTGCCCTCTTTGATCATCTCTGCATCAAACTTGCCCTCTACTTCGAAGATGTTCTTCGGCAATTCAAGTACATGATCCTGATTGTATTCGCCATAAGCATCAGCCGGAGATATAGAGAAGTTGAAGGTTGAACCTACTTCCAGGCCACTCAAAGCCTCTTCGAATGCAGGAATCATCATGCCCATACCAAAGATGAATTTCAGAGGAACCTCTTTCGTTGCCTTTTCCATCAGTTCGCGTTCTTCACCTTCACCAACATTCAGGTCGTAAGTAACCGCAACATACTTATTTGCTGTAATTTTCATTTTAGTGTCTTTTTATAAATGATATATATAATGTATAGAAATAGGTGCAAAGATAAAACATTATTTCTTATCTACTGCCTTTTTCAATGCGTTCATTGCTTTCTCGAGAACGGAGCGAGGACAGCCCACATTCAATCGCATGTGACCTTCGCCACCGGGACCAAACATGCTGCCATCATTCAAGGCCAAACTGGCCTTGTCTCTGAACAACTCAACCAACTCCTGCTGACTCATCTGCAATCCACGGCAATCGAGCCATACCAAGAAAGAGGCCTGTGGCGGATAGATCTTGATTTTCGGTATCTGCAACTTCAAGAACTCATCAACAAAACGCACATTCTCCATCACATACATACGCATCTGCTGCAACCATTCGGCTCCATAAGTATAGGCTGCGATTGTTGCGGTATAGGCGAAGATAGTTCCCGAACAGAATTCACCTGCCTCCATAAAGGAATAAAAGGTGTTGCGAATCTGCTCATCCGGAATAATGGCATACGAAGAGACAATGCCGGCAATGTTGAATGTCTTGCTCGGCGCCATGAAACAGATACTGCATGATGCCGCTGTGTCTGAAACAGAGGCAAACGGAGAATGAGTATATTGCGGATAGGCCATTTCTGCATGAATCTCATCGGAGATGACCAGGATATGATGTTTGGCACAGATATCAGCCAGACGAATCAAGGTCTCTTTGCGCCATACCACGCCACCCGGATTATGAGGATTTGAAAGTATCAACACTTTGCATTCATCATCGATCACCGACTCCAACTGCTCAAAGTCCATCTCGTAACAGCCATCAACCTCTTTCAACGGGTTATAAACGACCTTTCGGTTCATGCCTTCAGGCACCAAACGAAATGGATGATAAACGGGCGGCTGAATGATCACCTTGTCACCCGGACGAGTGAAACATTGCAACACAAAGGCAATGCCCTTCACAATACCGGGAATATAATTGATCCACTCGCGCTTCAAACGCCAGTTATATTTATAATGTACCCAATTGATGATACTCTCAAAATATTCATCCGAAGCAAATGTATAGCCAAATATCTCATGTTCGCAACGCTTCCGAATAGCCTCAACAATAAAGTCGGGAGTGCGGAAATCCATATCAGCAACCCATAAAGGCATCAGATCTTCATTTCCGAAGCGAGACTTCAGTTCATCGAACTTAACCGAATCTGTTCCATGACGGTCTATCACTTCATCAAAATCATACTGTTTCATAGCTCAAATATAAAGATGTTTTTTCTTCAACGACTAATATCACAAACGGACTGTCTGCACGCACAGATTCTCATAGAGTTCCGAATATCACCCACATAAGAATCGTACTTTTCATCTTCGATCGTTTACTATTTATATCGCCTCAAATATACAGTTTTATCGGGAATTAACGCGTAAAAGAGCTGATGAAAGATAGATACATCGCCCCAAAGACAAAAATAAAATGCCGAACATCACAAATCAGTTGACATTCGGCAAATCATTCGAGCTGTGCTTCCACAACTCTAGCGGAATAATACATATAATAATATGAAAACCCGTCGCAGAATCAATTAGAGCATATTTGGATTTAACTCTGTCAACGGGTTATGAAAGGTTAAAATGCATAAGAAACACCAATAGCCGGCATCAAAGCGACAGTGTCATAGTGTCCACCAAATACACGGGGCTTTTGTGTCAGCAAATCTTCATCCGTGAAAGAGCCATCACGACCAAAACCTGTCACATATGAAAAAGACAAATCAACAGACACA
The DNA here is from genome assembly GCA_934725305.1 of uncultured Parabacteroides sp. Classification (GTDB taxonomy): domain Bacteria; phylum Bacteroidota; class Bacteroidia; order Bacteroidales; family Tannerellaceae; genus Parabacteroides. The sequence continues at coordinate 45,493 of CAKVBA010000012.1, forward strand.
GTGTTCAACGGACGGAAGCTCAATCCGGCTGTGATGCCCAACTTGTTCATACTGGGAGTTTCGGGATTCAAGAAATCATCCTTAACCGGACTCTCATCCAAGTATCCGCCTAAACGAACATCCAAACGGTTGGTTGCAGCAAACTGAGCACCCAAACGATAGATACGTGCGTTCTTATAATTCTTATTGGCATGCAGGTTGTACTGGCTCAATACGGGCGGTTCAAAGTAAACATCCAATGTTTTGTAAGCACTCCAACCCACAAAGTTAACTTCACCAGAGAATGTCCAACGGTCTGTAGGACGATACGTTATACCGACATTCAAGTTGCTTGGCAATGGCAGTTCGGCAGAGAATGAACCTTTATCCAACGGCGGAACGGTAATCTCGCTCTTACCCATCATTGTCAGCAATGAATTCACCTTCTGCATTAGCTGCATCAACTCGGTCTCGTTTGTATAATCCAAGGCAATCTTACCCTCTTTTACCTTAGCTGTCACTTTTGAACGGTAAGAAACACCCAACGTAATCTTATCATTAACATCATACATGGCACCAATGTTAAAGCCAAAACGCATCGGAGCATCACCCTTCAAACCGACAGAGGCAGCAGAAGCCTGGTCGAACTTAGCGATTGACTCCTTGACATCGTTAGGAATCAAAGCACCCAAGGCCGGATTACTGGCAATCAAATTCTTGGCCATTTCGCTCATGGCTCCCGGACCAATCAACGCACGGTTCAACGAGATGTTACCAAACTCCATCATCAAACCGGCACCGATGCTCAAGCGATCCATAATCTTCCATGAGATAGTTGGCTGCAAGTTAAAGGACTTTAATGCGATCTCCTGACACAAGTGAGCTCCCGCCCAATCGTGTCCCCATGTAATACTACTACCATAAGGAGTATTCAACATCACACCTCCTGCCAAGTTATCATAGATCTTAAAACCGGCATATGCATACAGCGGTGTGCTGGGAGTATTATCCGTCTTAAAGGAATAATCATCTTTCGTGTATTTTGCTGTTGCAAACACACCAGAAACTCCGACCGACAAATCAACACTCTTATCCATAAACACCAAACCGGCCGGATTAAAATGCATGCTTTCTGCTCCCAACTTCATAGCAGCACCGAGATGTCCCATACCGGCCTGTTTTACACTCTGAGCGTTTACCTGAAAGCCTTCTGCTGCCGCATAAGAGGCAGGTAACATAGAGAGGCATGCTAATACGATTAATTTCTTCATATCAAATTTATTAATTAATACTCACTTTATTCCAACACCTTCACGGCGTAAAAACGGCGGCAAAGATAATGAGTTTTTTTAATAAATGCACAATCATGCAAAAAATGTGCAGCACAGAAAGCGTTTATTTGTGCAATCTCAAGAAAAAGCAGAGACAAACAGAACGAAAAAGGCCGCAGTTTTACTAAAAACACGCTATCTTTGCCGATGAAAAGAAATGTCTTCTTTTCCGTGTGCTTGCTAAACCACGTATTAAAAACAAGACAACATATGAAACATCAAGAAGCCGCTTTGGTCTGTTTTTCCGGCGGACAAGATTCTACCACTTGTCTTTTCTGGGCCAAGAAACATTTTAACCGCGTAGAAGCCGTATGCTTTACCTACGGACAAAAACATTCACAAGAAATTGAGGTCGCACGCAAGATTGCCGAAGAGGCTCAAGTTCCCTTCCAATTGCTCGACGTCTCGCTGATCAGCCAACTCGATCCGAACTGTTCCCTGACCAATACCAACATTGAGATGGATCAGGACAAACCGGCCGAAAGCTATCCGAACACATTCGTGCCGGGCCGTAACATGGTGTTCCTCACCTTTGCCGCCATCTTGGCACGCAGCAAAGGCATTCATCACCTGGTGACCGGAGTCTCTGAAGCAGATTACAGCGGTTATCCCGACTGCCGCGACACCTTTATACGCTCACTGAATGTCACATTGAATTTGGCGATGGACGACCATTTCGTAATCCACACTCCGCTCATGGATCGTGATAAAAGTGAAGTGTGGGAGCTGTCCGACGAATTAGGAGTATTCGACTTGGTGCGCACTCAGACTCTGACTTGCTATAACGGCGTTTTGGCCGATGGCTGTGGACATTGTCCGGCTTGCAAGTTGCGCAAACAGGGATTGGACCAATATTTACAACGCAGAAAACGAAAGGAATAAATATGGACGAAAGAAAACAAGAAAACGAATTGCATCTGTTAGGTGGAAAGACTGTTTACCGCCAGGACTATGCGCCGGAAGTGCTCGAAGCCTTCACCAACAAACATCCTGAAAATGATTATTGGGTACGCTTCAACTGCCCGGAATTCACCAGCTTATGCCCAATTACCGGTCAGCCGGACTTTGCAACCATCCATATCGACTATATTCCGGATGTAAAGATGGTAGAGAGCAAGAGCCTGAAGCTTTATCTATTCAGCTTCCGCAATCATGGTGCGTTTCACGAAGATTGTGTAAACATTATCATGAAGGATCTGATCCGTTTGATGGATCCTAAATATATTGAGGTAACGGGCATCTTCACGCCTCGTGGCGGCATCAGCATCCATCCTTATTGTAACTATGGACGCAAAGGCACTAAATATGAACAGTTAGCCGAACAGCGTTTGTTCCAACATAGTGGCATGTAAAATTAGAAACCGGACGGTGTGTCATAATTGCAACCTACAGCAAAGCAATCTTGGCACACCTTCCTAATCAATCCGCAAATCAAACTCTTCTCTCAAATGGGCCAAAGCCGGATTGATCTGCAACAGATGTTCATACTTCTCAGACGCGGTATAGGCCAAATGCTTCTCATTGGCCACGATAATGCGGACACGCATCTGAATATGGCTATTCTTTAACTCACTTCTTAAATAGGGCAATATATCTACTGCGGCATTGAACAGTTCCTCTTGCTGTCCCGGATTATGCACAGCCACCTCAAAACTATAGTCGGGCTGCAACACCGGTTTGCAGTTGATCATGGTATTCTTCAGATGGACCTTCTTTTCTATCTTTCCGGCATAGAGATTCCAATATTTCACCAACTCGTCCTCACTAAACGGAGTGGTTACCTGCTCTGCTGCAGCTGCTTTCGTCTGCTCCTGCTCTGCCTTGGGCTTTTCCAGTCCCATCTCGCGCATAGAGCCCAACAAATGAGGACGACCCGAACGGCGAGATTGAGCCGACGAAGAGGACGTAGGCACTTGCGGCACTTGAATTGTCGGGGCTGAAGGCGAAACCTGCGTTGTAACAACAACCGACTTTGCCGCTGTCGATGGAGCCGAAGCGGTCGGTGCTGCAGACGATGTTGTGCCCTCAATCGCTTCAATCGCTACTTTTTTTTTATCGCCATCCACAGCCGGACGACTCAGCTGACACAACTGGATCAATGTCAGTTCGAGCAACAGACGCTTGTTGCGGCTGCTCCGATAGTTCAGATCGCAAGTATTGGCCAGTTCGATGGCTCTAAACAGGAAAGGATCGGAACAGCGCTTCGACATCTCTTTATAACGCTCACGAATGGAAGCGCCCACTTCAAACAAGATCAATGTCGCCTCATCTTTGCAGACCAGCAAATCACGGAAATGCTCAGCCAAGCCGGTAATGATATTTTGCCCGTCGAATCCTTTTGACAAGATCTCATTCAAGATCAACATAGATGATCGCACATCTCCCTTCAGAATCGAATCAGTCAGACGGAAATAATATTCATAATCCAGCACATTCAAATTGTCAATAACCCTCTGATAAGTTATCTGACCATTTGTGAAGCTGGCCACCTGATCAAATATAGACAAGGCGTCACGCATTCCTCCATCTGCCTTCTGAGCAATCACATTCAGCGCGTCTGCCTCAGCCGAAATACCCTCACACGAAGCCACATACTCCAGATGCTCCACGATGTCATTCACCGTAATTCGTGAGAAATCATACACCTGACAACGCGACAAGATAGTCGGCAGCACCTTGTGCTTTTCGGTGGTCGCCAAGATAAAGAGTGCATGAAGAGGCGGCTCTTCCAAGGTCTTCAGGAACGCATTGAAGGCTGCCGGACTTAGCATGTGAACCTCATCAATAATAAAGACTTTGTATTTTCCGATTGGAGGCGGGATACGCACCTGCTCTATCAAGGAGCGGATATCATCCACAGAGTTGTTAGAAGCAGCATCCAGCTCATGGATATTATAAGAGCGCTGCTCCTGGAAAGCCACGCACGACTCACACTCATTGCAAGCCTCGCCATCGGCCGTCGGATGCAGACAGTTAATTGTCTTCGCAAAGATTCGGGCACACGAAGTCTTTCCCACGCCTCGCGGACCACAAAACAAATAGGCATGAGCCAACTTATTGCTTTGTATCGCATTCTTTAGCGTTATGGTTAACGACTTCTGACCCACCACACTACGAAAGGTGGATGGACGATATTTACGTGCCGAAACAATATAATTATCCATTCTTCGCCTTTTTCTGCTTCATACTATAGACAAAGATAGCAAAAAACAGTGGCATACATAGACTGTTCCTCAAAAAATCAGTATAGCAAACCGCGTCACCCGAAAAAAAAGCTATCTTTGCAACAAAAGAAAAGAGGTTATGTTCCAACGCTTAAAAAACTTTTATACCCAATATCTATCCAAAATCAATGCCTATTGGCTGGTGACTATTGGATTTCTCTTGCTGACATTTACTGCCGGCGACAGTAATCTGTACCAGCGCTATATGTATGACGAGAAAATCAGAAGTCTGGAGAAAGAGATCAAACACTATCAGAAAGAGCTTGAAACCAACCGCAAGAAGCTCGAGGATTTGCGTACCGATAAGGAGGGATTGGAACGCTTTGCCCGCGAAGAGTACTACATGAAACGAGCGAATGAAGATGTATTTATCATTAAAGACGAATAAATGAATCAACGAACTAGAACAATTATTTTCAACCTGGCAGCTTTTGCCCTCTTAGCCGGTGCCATTCTGCACTTGACACTATGGGCGCTTGCTCCTTATCTATTTGCCGTGGGTGCGGCCGGCATCGCTATCTGTTATCTGACGCTTCCGACCAAGGACTTCGATTTTAGAGAGCGCCGCCTCCATCGCTACAATATTTTTGCCGGTCTATTGATGATTTTAGCCTCTGGCTTTATGTTTTCCAACCGCAAAGAATGGGTTCTCTGCCTCACCATAGCCGCCATACTGCAACTCTATACGGCCTTCGTTTTTTCTTCCAAGAAGAAGAAGGATTAAAACCCGTTAGCGGAATTAGTGTTGCCAAATTGACGATCTCCATTAGCCTCTTAGAAAAGACCAATTACATCTGTTTTTGGAAAAGGTCGGCATCTTTTTGGAAAAAGGGCGCACCCTTTTTAGAAAAAGGTCGCATCTCTCTTTTGAACGGCTTTGAACGATGTTTGAACAGCGTTCGAAAAAGAGGGTAGAGACTTTTGAGAAATACTCTATAGACTTTTTAGAAATAGTCTATAGAGTCTTGAAAAAACGGGTAAGCACTTGGTGAAAAATGGATAGGCACCCATTTTGAACGGAATAACTACTCCGTTTGGAAAGGATAGTTACTCCGTTTTTTGAACCTATATACATTGTAAATGCACATAAACCCAAATCGGTCATTAGGTTTTGATACTTGTTGGTGCTTGTTTGGAACAGATTGCAATGGCTACGTTGAAGGCCTATTTATCAACCATAAAAACACAATAAGCCAACAGGCGGGCAAGAGACTACTAATCCTATTAAAAAGGATTAAGCTATTTCCGGAAATTGGGTAACTACTCCTTTCCGACGGAGTAGTTATTCCGTCCCAACGGAGTGCCTACCCATTTTCAACGGAGTGCCTACCCATTTTCAACGGAGTGCTACCCATTTTCAAAAAAGCTCCTACTCTCTCCCCAAAAGCTCTATAGACTATTGAAAGACAACCGATAACCTCTTTTTAAGAATGTTTAGATTGAGACAGATTCGTCTGTCAAGTCCGGCGAAGTCGCCCGTCGTTTCTGTCGGATCCGTTACCGCTTTTAGCAAATAACAATCCGAATAAAAATACAATAACCATCTCTCCGATGGCTATAGGCAGTATGTTGAGACAACCGATGAAAACAACCTGTTTATCATCCGTTGGTGGAAGCAAGATGCCGAAAAAAGTGCTGACAAGAGTTGGAAAAAATAAAAATATTCAGCTGCTTTACTTTTTTCGTCCGAATGACCGATTTGGGATAAAGGGTGTAATTCTGACATCATGCAAAAAGGGCTGTATCAAAGCAAGCATTTTTTTGACACAGCCCTTTTTTATCTCAACTGCAGAGAACGTTATTTTGCTCCACTCACATAATTCTTATTCAAATAATCGATCAATTCTGGAGTGATATCATACACGTCATTTGCATACAGAATATTATCGCCAACCGTATTGCTAAACACCAACTGGAAACCCTTGTCCTGATTGAACACTTTCAACTGAGACACGATAGAATCGCGCAACTGTTCATTCAGCTTCAACTGTTCAGCAGCCAATTCCTGAGCCAACTGATTATCCAAGTTCTGCAATTCCTGCTGTTTCTTCAACAAACGCTGCTGTTCCTGTTCAGCGCGTTCGCGAGTCAAGAAAGCATTATTTTCAATTTTACGACGGAAATCCTGCATTTCACTTTCCAAAGAACGAGCTTTCTGTGTAATATTGGCACGAGAATCTTCCTGACGTTTCAATATTCTTTCATTTAAGTCCTTCGCATAATTATAATTCAACAAAAGGGAATCAACATTAACATAAGCAACCGGAAGTACGGTTGATCCTGAATTGCCCTCACTTGTCGTAAATGTACGAGTTACTCTTGATTCTTTCTGGCCCGAGAATTGCATCACGAACAAAATCACGACAGCCACCGCCAATACACCGTTAATAACGTAGTTAATATTCTTCATAAAGTGCAAATTAAATCTGTTTTATTCTTCTTCTATTTTTTCCAACCTATCATAGAGGTTCTGCTTCTGCACAGCCAAACGATCCATCGTTCTCGCACAAAATATACCTTTCTTTCTCAGTGCCTTGTTTCCGTCAATATGAAGATTCGGGAATCGTCCACCCTTCTTGAAAAGTATCTTCACACTTAATAACAAAACACAAATAACAAGAATTATGAGTGTAAATAATAAGGTTATAAGCATTTTCTCTATATTTGTGGACGCAAATATAAGAGTTTAAGTGATTATAAAGTACCTTTTTGTCATTTTTTTCATTCACCTCTTAAACTATTTGTACATTATTAACCATAGAGTCCGCTCTATAACTAAACGTAACATCATGAAAATAACAGACTTAAAACCTGAAATTGTATGGAAATTTTTCCATCAAGTGACTCAAGTGCCTCGTCCTTCAAAGAAAGAGGGTAAAATGATTCAATATTTAGAATCTTTTGCAAAAGAGTATAATATCGCTATAAAGAAGGATGAAGCAGGAAACATCCTTATGTCAAAGCCTGCTACTCCGGGTATGGAAAACCGCCCTACTGTTGTTTTGCAGTCTCACATGGATATGGTTTGTGAAAAGAACAACGATGTTAAACATGATTTCGACAACGAACCGATCGAAACAATCGTTGACGGCGAATGGCTACGCGCTAACGGAACTACACTGGGTGCCGACAATGGTATCGGTGTGGCTGCTGAATTGGCTGTCTTGGCATCAAACGATATCGAACACGGTCCTGTTGAATGCCTTTTCACTGTGGACGAAGAGACAGGTCTGAGCGGAGCAAAAGCATTACAAGAAGGCTTCTTGACAGGCTCTATCCTGCTGAACCTCGATAGCGAAGATGAAGGTGAAATCTTCATGGGTTGTGCCGGTGGTAAAGATACTAAAGGCTACTTCCACTACACAGCTGTTCCTACTTGTGACAAATTAAGCTATTTCCGTATCGACGTTAAGGGCCTGAACGGTGGTCACTCTGGTGGTGAGATCCACAAAGGCTTGGGTAATGCCAACAAGATCCTTGTCCGCTACCTGTACTTATTGAAACAGAAATGTGCATTCACCCTTTGCTCTATCGACGGTGGTAACCTGCACAATGCTATCGCTCGCGAAGCTCATGCAGTGATCGGTATCGCTCCGGAACATCAGGAAGAGGCAAAAGCTCTGTTGAACTCATTTGCTGCTGACGTTCAGAACGAATTGAAACATGTCGATCCGAATGTTCAGATGGCTATGGAAGCTGTTGCCAAACCCGAATTTGCTATCGATGACACAACAGCAGAAAAGCTGATCTTGGCTATGCACGCTTGTCCTCATGGCGTCATTGGTATGAGCCACGATATCGAAGGTTTGGTTGAAACTTCTACCAACTTGGCTTCTGTCAAGATGAAAGAAGACAATACAATTGTTGTTGGTACAAGCCAGCGCAGCTCTATCGATTCTTGCAAGATTGCTGTAGCTAATCAGGTGGCTACAACCTTCTTGTTGGCTGGTGCTGACATCACTCAGGGCGACGGCTATCCGGGTTGGTCACCTAATCCGAAGTCTGAAATCTTGAAGATTGCTCAGGAAAGCTACAAACGTCTGTTCGGTAAAGATCCGAAGATCATGGCTATCCATGCCGGTTTGGAATGTGGTCTGTTCTTGGCTAAATATCCTCATTTGGATATGATCTCATTTGGTCCGACATTGCGTGATGTTCACTCTCCGAACGAACGTATCGAAATCCGCACTGTTGGCATGTGGTGGAACCACCTGCTCGACCTATTAAAGAGCATTCCTGCAAAATAAATTAGGATTTCTTCCGTTATAAAAGAGGCTGCATTGAAATGAATCATTTTGATGCAGCCTCTTAAGGTTTGTTGAAGGTGCGTTATAATTGCCAAACGACAGTGTTGATTTTAAATTATAACGCACATCAAAAAAAAGGCTGGCGCCTATACATGAATAAACTCCAAAGTAAAGACGATGAAAAGATTAACAACACCGCTACTGATTATATTGTCCGCTATTCTGTCTGGTCTGTTGCCTGCCTGCAACAAGATGGAAGAGCACTATTCGAGTAATCCCAATCTGCGACTGAGCTTTTCGCGAGATACCTTGACATTCGACACGGTGTTTTCTACTATCGGGTCGGCTACTCGACAATTCATGATCTACAATCGGAACAAAGAACCATTAAATATAGAAACGATATTATTGGCCAGCGGAGGCACAACCGGTTTCCGCATCAATGTGGATGGCCGCAAAGGAGACTCATTTAGCAACATCGGCATCCAAGACAACGACAGCCTCTATGTCTTCGTAGAGGTCAAGGTCGATCCGAATGGCCAGAACCAGCCTCTGCTGGTCGAAGACTCTGTGGTCTTTTCGGTCAATGGCATCCGTCAGTCTGTCTTGCTGGAGGCTTATGGACAGGATGTGCATCTGTGGAAAGAGGGCGTCACACTGAATGGCGACATCACGTTGGCTGCCGATCGCCCCTATTTAATCTACGACAGTCTGGTGATTGCTCCCGAGGCGCATGTAACGATTGAGAAGGGAGCCACCTTCTATCTGCACGACAAAGCTCACATCGAGGTCTATGGCTCTTTGGAAGCAAACGGCACACAAGACAAACCAATCACCTTCAGAGGCGACCGACTGGACAACCTGCTCGACAAGTTGCCCTACGACCGCACACCCGGCTTGTGGCGAGGCTTCACGTTTCATCCGGCTAGCTTCCACAACACGTTGAATCATACTCTCATTCGCAATGGACAATATGGTATAGCCTGTCTGACTTCAACCCCCGACAAGCCGAAGCTGACCATCAGCAATTCTCAGATAACCAACGTTAAGGGCAATCTGCTCAGTGCCGTCAACTGCCAAATCTCAGTCCATAACAGTGAGCTATCGAATGCCTGTGGTGCCGTCGTTGGACTGGTGGGCGGAAACTATGACTTCACCCACTGCACAATCGCCAACTTTATGACCATTGCCAAAGTGGACTCCTTGGAAAAGGTCTGCGTAGCATTGGCGAACCAGTTGTCCAAAACGGAGAAATATCCACTTACGGTCCGCTTCAACAACACCATTATCGATGGTAACAACCGGGAAGAACTGACGCGCAGTGCCATGGATGAATCGGAAACGTTCGACTATCAGTTCACCCACTGCCTCATCAAATCGAGAGGCGGCGTGAAGGCCGATGAGCATTTCACCAACTGTCTTATCCAGAATTGGGGGCCGACCTATATCTCTCGTGGTGGCAACGATAAAGATTATCTCTTCGACTTCCGCTTTGCCGCAGACACCACCGCCGGAGTGGGATTGGCCGATCCGGCAATCGCTGCCAAGTTCCCGATCGACCGACTGGGAGTCAACCGACTGGAGAGCGAAAAGGGACCAAGCATGGGTGCTTATGAATATGTGAAAAGGGAAAGGGAAACAGAAACGGACAAGAAATAAAATATTGACTATCCCGACGATGATGATTTTATACCAAACCTTTCGACAAACGACAGTGTATCATAATTGCGTTTCATCAATTCTGACGCACCTTAAGAAGCGACTTCAGCATAGTTGTTTGAGCATAGTATTACTATTGTCTTGTTTCTCGCTGCTGCCGATGAAGGCACAAACCCTCTTTCGGGTGATGAGTTACAATGTGGAGAATCTGTTCGATCTCAAAGATGATCCCACAACCGATGACAATGCTTTTCTGCCCCAAGGTGAACGCCATTGGCACGGCAAACGTTATCAGCATAAACTACACCAGCTCTCAAAGGTGATCATGGCTGCCGGTGAATGGGACACACCGGCTCTAATCGGTCTGTGCGAAGTGGAGAACGAGACCGTACTGACCGACCTGTTATGCCGTACGCCACTGAAAGGTTTGGGCTACCGCTTCTGCATAACCGGCCACTCCGACCGACGCGGTCTCCGAGTGGGATTGCTCTATCAGCCCGACCGCTTCAAGCTGATTGCGCAGCGTTCTTTTTCGGTGCGGTTCACACGTAAACAGCACAAAAGCACACGAGAGATATTATATGTCTCCGGCCAGATTATCACCGGAGACACATTGGATCTCTTTGTCTGTCATTTTCCTTCACGCTATGGCGGCGAGAAGGAAAGCGAACCGGACCGCATCGATGCAGCTATCACCCTGCGCCATCTCACCGACTCGTTGTCTCAGTGTCGCCATCATCCGTTACTGCTGGTCATGGGCGATTTCAATGACAATCCCACCGACCTCAGCATCACCCACCACTTAACCGGCGGCTGTCTGCACAATCTTTTCCAGCCTCACACTCAGCAGCCCTATCCAGGCACACATAAATATCGTGACAGCTGGTCGCTCTTCGATCAGATCTTCTGCAACCGCACAGCAGAGACGACGGATTCGTTTCGTCCGGTCGAAGCAGGAGCACGTATCTTTGCCCCCGATTTCCTACTAATCGACGACAAGACCTGGCTGGGCAAACGTCCTTTCCGCACTTATCACGGGTTTCGCTACGAAGCCGGATTCAGTGACCATCTGCCCGTCATTGCCGATTTTGAAATCCAATAGCTTGCAGAAACCGGGATTTTTTGCGAAAATTGCATATAAAATAAGCACTCGAGGTGCGTTAGGGATTAGAAAAGCAACGAAACTGTTTGCAATCACCATGCATCGCCATTCGTTTATAATTTAGATTTACACATAAGAACATGATACAAAGACAACTGATTCATCTATCAGGGAAATTACTGATACTTCTATTATTAGGTTGTGCCTCCACTGTCTGTGGACAAACATTGCGCAATCCGTTTGACTTTCCCATCCTGCTGAGCGGAAACTTCGGCGAACTCCGAAGCAACCACTTCCATTCGGGAATCGACTTCAAGACACAGGGCGCCGAGGGTAAAGCAGTGCATGCCGTTGCTCCCGGATACGTCTCTCGCATCTCTATCAGTCCGTGGGGATATGGCAATGCGCTCTATCTGACTCATCCCGATGGGACGACAACAGTCTATGGTCACCTGAAGCGTTTCATCCCGGAGATTGCCCAATACGCAAAGGAACAACAATATCAACAGGAGAGCTTCCGCGTCGATCTGCAACTCCGTCCGGAGCAATTCCCTGTAGAGACGGGCGACATCATTGCTTATAGCGGCAATACGGGCAGTTCGGCCGGCCCGCATCTGCACTTCGAAGTACGCGACACCGAGACCGAAGAGGTGCTCGATCCTATGGCCTACTTTCTGGCCCAAATTACAGACAAGCGTCCGCCCAAGATTCAAGGCATCAGAGTCACTCCGATGGAAGGCAAAGGCATGGTCAATGGCAAGAGCCGGGCTGCCTCTTTCTCTATCGTCACCAACAAAGAGGGACGACAGAGCCTCAACGGTTCCATCCGTGCATGGGGCGAGATTGGCTTGGCTGTCAAGGCTATTGACCTGATGGATCAGACCAGCAATGTCTATGGTGTGCGTAACATCCGTCTCTCGGTTGATGGGCTGGTCGTCTTCGAAAGTGATCTCGATCGCTATTCCTTCGACGAGACACGCTATCTGAACAGCTTCACCGACTTTGCAGAGTGGAAGAGACATCACTCTTTCTATATGCGCAGCTACATCGAACCAGGTAACCGGCTACGCTTCATCGAGAGCATCAACCGTGGTATTCTAACAATTGATGAACCTCGCACCTATCGAGTCACCTACACTTTGACCGATCTGGCCGGCAACAGCAGCCGCTTTTCGTTCTCTATCGAAGGAGAAGAACAGCCAATCGAAGAGATAGATACCGAGGGAAAAGTACATTTTGCCTGGAACAGCGACAACCGCTTCGGAGCCAAAGGTATCCGCCTTTACATTCCGAAAGGTAATCTCTATAACGATCTCTATTTTGACTATCATACAAAAGAAGACAGCACCGCATTGGCCACCACACACATTCTTCACAATCAGCCGGTGGCACTGCACAATCAGGCCCAACTATCTCTGCGACTGCAAGTGGACACGTTGCCTGACAAAAGCCGCTATGGTATCGTGAAGAAGCAAGACGGTCGTCTCTCGTGGATAGGCGGTGTGTATCGCAACGGCTGGATAGACGGATCAATCAAAGAGTTAGGCGTCTACACGCTGGCTGCCGACACCGAAGCTCCTCAAATCTTGCCGGTGAACAAGAACAACTGGGCGAAGAGCCATCTCTATCAATTCCGACTGACCGACAATCTGAGTGGTGTGGCCACTTATCGGGGAGAAATCGACGGCGAGTTTGTACTGTTCGAGATGAGTAACCGATCAGTCATCTCATACAAAGTGGACCGACAGCGTTTTGCGCCCGGCAAACATACCCTGCGCATCACCGTGACAGACGGTGCCGGAAACAGCAACGAAGAGAAGCTGACAATCACACTCTGACCGGTAAGGCAATGTGCCCGAATCAGTAAAAGGCAAGGCTCTGAGGATGAGAGCGGCAGAAAAATAGGACAATAAAACGCCTTTTTCAATCCTCCACTTTTAATTCACAAAATTAATTTCTACTTTTGTTTTCACGTTGAGAAAAATAGACATCAACAATAAACACATATATATTATATAGACATGGAAAACAACGAACTATTGGAAATGGTAAGAAGTAAGGCACAGGGATGGCTTACTGAGAGTTATGACGCTGAAACACGCGCTCAGGTACAGGCTTTATTGGATAACGAAAATCCGACTGAGCTAATCGAAAGCTTCTATAAAGACCTCGAATTCGGTACAGGTGGTCTGCGTGGCATCATGGGTGTCGGCTCAAACCGCATGAACATCTATACAGTAGGTGCTGCCACTCAGGGTTTGTCTAACTATCTTAAACAAGAATTCGCTGAACTGGATCAGATCAAGGTGGTTATCGGTCACGACTGCCGCAACAACAGTCGCAAATTTGCAGAAATCTCTGCAGATATCTTCTCTGCCAACGGCATCAAAGTCTATCTGTTCGAAAGCCTTCGTCCTACACCGGAAATGTCTTATGCCATCCGTAAACTGGGCTGCCAGAGCGGTATCATCCTTACGGCTTCTCACAATCCGAAAGAATACAATGGCTACAAGGCTTATTGGAACGATGGTGCACAGATGATTGCTCCTCACGATAAGAATACCATCGCCGAAGTGAATAAAATCCGCACAGCTAGCGAGATCAAGTTCAACGGCAACAAAGAATTGATTGAAATCATCGGTGAAGAAATCGACAAACAATATATCCAGGATTTGACAACTCTCTCTCTCTCACCTGAGGCTATCGCTCGTCATAAAGACATGAAGATTGTTTATACTCCTATCCACGGCACAGGCGTTAAGTTGGTTCCGGCTGCTTTGGCTGCTTATGGATTTACCAACATCATCCACGTTCCGGAACAGGACGTTGTCAGTGGAGACTTCCCAACCGTTGTTTCTCCCAACCCGGAAGAGCCGGCAGCTTTGGCTATGGCTGTCGAAAAGGCAAAAGAGACAAATGCAGAGTTGGTATTGGCTTCAGACCCGGATGCAGACCGCGTAGGTGCAGCTGTCAAGAATGACAAGGGCGAATGGGTGTTGCTAAACGGTAACCAGACAGCTTTGATGTTCGTCTATTATCTGATTACTCGCTGGAAAGAACTGGGCAAAATCCAGGGCAAGGAATATATCGTCAAGACAATCGTAACAACTGAGACTATTAAGACGATTGCCGAACGCAATGGCGTTGAGATCTATGACGTTTACACTGGTTTCAAATGGATTGCCAACGTTATGAGAATGAACGAAGGCAAAAAGAACTATATCGGCGGTGGCGAAGAGAGCTATGGTTTCTTGTGCGAAGACTTCGTTCGCGACAAGGATGCCGTTTCTGCCTGCGTTATCTTGGCCGAAATCGCTGCATGGGCCAAAGATCAGGGCCTGACACTGTATCAGCTGCTCCAGAATATCTACTTGCAGTATGGCTTCTCTAAAGAACAGGGTATCTCTGTCGTGAAGAAGGGTAAGAGTGGTGCTGAAGAGATTGAGGCTATGATGAAAAAGTTCCGTGAAAATCCGTTGGAAGAGATTGCCGGTTCTAAGGTAGCTCTGTTCCTCGATTATGCCTCACTGAAGGGTGTTGATACGATTGCCAACGAAACCGTTTCTTTGGATATGCCGACCACATCTAATGTGTTGCAATACTTCACTGAAGATGGCACCAAAGTTTCTATCCGTCCTTCCGGCACAGAACCAAAGATCAAGTTCTATTGCGAAGTGCACTCAAAGATCAATGCGCTGAGCGAATTGCCTGATGCCGAAAAAGCAGCAACAGCTAAGATTGAAGCTATCAAGGCATCGTTGGGTATCTAAAATCAGACACACCTTAAGCTTAGAAAAGTTCTAAAGAGTCTATATTCCTAAAGAATAATCTAACGCTCTATCAAAGGGGTTGTATCAAAATAAACATTTTGACGCAACCCTTTTTCTTTTCAAGCAAAATGCAACCAAAACCACATAAAAACGCCCACGCATAAACTTATATTATTTTATTTCGTACTTTTGAGGCGGATGAAAGGTTTCGGGCAAACCGAAACAACAGAGAGTTGTGTTAAATACACCGACTTTAAAGGTACGTCTGAATTGATAAAATGCAATTATCACGCACCGTAAAAGAATAATTAATTTAATATCATATATATCCCTTATGAGAAATTTTACCTGTGTGCAAGACTTAGGAGACCTAAGACAAGCACTTGACGAAGCTTTCGAAATCAAAAAAGACCGTTTCCAGTTTTGTGAACTGGGAAAGAACAAGACGCTGTTGATGATCTTTTTCAACTCCAGCTTGCGAACACGCCTCTCCACTCAAAAGGCGGCTATGAATTTGGGCATGAACACTATCGTGCTCGATGTGAATCAAGGAGCCTGGAAACTGGAGACAGAGCGAGGTGTCATCATGGATGGCGACAAACCCGAACATCTGTTGGAAGCAGTGCCGGTAATGGGCTGCTACTGCGATGTGATTGGTGTACGCTCTTTTGCCCGCTTCGAGAGCAAAGAAGACGACTACACCGAAAAGATCTTGTCTCAATTCATCAAATATTCGGGTCGACCGGTATTCAGTATGGAAGCTGCTACTCGCCACCCGCTTCAGAGCTTTGCCGACCTGATTACGATTGAAGAGTATAAGAAGACGGCTCGCCCAAAGGTGGTTATGACTTGGGCTCCTCATCCTAAAGCGCTGCCGCAGGCGGTTCCCAACAGCTTTGCCGAATGGATGAATGCTACGGATTATGAGTTTGTCATCACACATCCCGAAGGCTATGAGCTGGATCCGCAGTTTGTGGGCCGTGCCACGGTTGAATACGATCAGAAAAAGGCATTCGAGGGAGCAGACTTTATCTATACTAAGAACTGGTCTGCCTTTGCCGACCCCAACTATGGCAAAGTCATCAGCATGGATCGCAGCTGGACGGTAGATGCCGAAAAGATGGCTCTGACCAACAATGCCTATTTCATGCACTGTCTGCCTGTGCGCCGCAACATGATTGTTACCGACGATGTAATTGAGAGCCCGCAGAGTATCGTGATTCCCGAAGCGGCCAACCGCGAGATCTCTGCCCAGACTGTATTGAAGAAGATTCTGATGAATCTATAATATTGATGGAATTATAATAAAGTAGAGGCTGCATCAAGATCGTTGTTTTGATGCAGCCTCTTACGATGTGTCAGTATTGATAAACAGTTTGTAATTATGACACGCCGAAATTAAGCTTCGCCCTTCGGTGCAAAGTCCTCAAAATTCGCAGTCTTGCTATTATTTTGTGCAGCCTGCAACTGTTCGCCAAATTTCTGAAGATTATCCTGCAAAGCAAAATACAAACGCTGAGCGTTATCAGGAGTCATAATGATACGGCTCTGAACCTTTGCCTTCGGTGTTCCCGGAACGACACGGATAAAGTCAAGAATAAACTCAGATGATGAATGAGCGATAATAGCCAAATTAGCATATGTTCCTTGTGCCATTTCATCAGACAATTCAACCTGAATTTCGTTATTGGCGGCTTTGTTGTTTTCTTCCATTTTCTTTCTTTTTAATGATGATATTAAATTTAACGCGAGCAAATATACAATTATTTATTGATTTTTATCCCTTCTGATGAAAAAGAATGAAGATAGCCCGCTATGCCTAATCATGCTTTTCTATCCACAAGGCAGACTCTCTGCCTTTCACAACTGTCCTGCCTCACCTCCCTCAACAAAGTATGCAACACATTTTCAGTTATTTTCCCCAATATAAAACACCCTTTGGTGAAAGGAGAAATTGAGGGTCAGAATGTAGAATACATATAATGTAATGCGGGTGTTCAAAACAACTATTTTACCTCTCAAAACGGAGTAACTATTCCTTTCAAAATGGGTGCCTACCCAATCCGAACGGATGCCTACCCATTTTTTCAAGTGGCTATACCCTTTTTTCAAAAAGTCCCTAGTGTTCTCCAATAGTCTATAGACTTTTCCCAAAAAGTCCCTATGTCTTTTTGTAAATAAGGTTGACTCTTAGCAGCATCAACAAATGAAAGAAAAGCAGTACAATCGAGAACAAGAGC
>CAKVBA010000013.1 GCA_934725305.1 uncultured Parabacteroides sp.
CGCTAAATTACAACAAATATACCACATTAGCAATCAATAAGTTGCAAACGTTCAAAGTATTTTGCGACTATCCCTAACTACTCCGTTCGGATTGGATAGGCACTCCGTTTCCGGAAATAGACTACTCCGTTTTGACCAGATTAGTAGTCTCTTGTCTGCCTATTGGCTTATTGTATTTTATGGCCAACAAATATGCCTGCAACGCAGCCATTGCAATCTGTTCAAAACAAGTACTAACAAAAATGAGCTGACCTCGCAAATGAAGTCAGCCCTATTTTTATGCCGCCGATAAATTTTTATCGGACAGCAATAATTCTCTATATACGTGCCAATAGCTGTTCTGCTTTCTATGCTGACATGTTCATACTGAGAGAATGTCAATGAGATAGAATTCGAACGCCTTTCGAACGGAGTAACTACTCCGTTTTTACCGACAAACTGCTCCCGTTTTCAGTTCGTCTTATCCTTTATACTTACATCAACTTTTGATCACCACGCAATGTCAACATCTGTTTGGGGACAGACTGTTTGATGCTTTCAATCAGAATCTGCGCAATGCTGTGGCGGATAAAGTCCTTGCGAGTGACAAAGACTATTTCACGAGCCGGCTTGGGGATTGCAAATGGACGAACCAGCTCTTTTTGTTCTTCGCCTAATTGAAGAGTGGCCAATTCCGGAATAAAAGTGACGCCATTGCCGCTTTCTACCATACGCATGAAGGTCTCCAAGCTACCTAAGCGATAAGCCGCCTGACGAACCTTTACCTTTTCCATCTGACAGAAGCGGACCAACTGATCACGGAAACAATGTCCCTCGTCTAATAGCCAAAGACGTTCATCACTGATATCGGTAGAACGGATACGCTCTTTCTTAAAGATCGGATCATTCTTGGCTACATATCCATAAAACTCTTCGTAAAACAGAGTGTCTCCTTGTAATTGGCTCTCGGTGGGTTGGTTAGCAATGATAGCAGCATCAATTTCACCATTCAGCAGAGCCGCCAAGGTTGGAGTTGTCTGCATTTCGCGGATACGTAGATCCAGATCTCTGTTTTTGCTGGATAGCTTCTGCATGAAACGAGGCAACAGATAAGGAGCAATGGTCGGCAACACTGCCAAGCGGAAAGGACCTTTGAGCGATTGTTCCTCTTCGTTGACAATATCTTTGATCAATGCGGCCTGATACAACACAATACGAGCCTGCTCTATCACCTTCTTGCCTGCCGGTGTGGGTTTGACAGGCTGGGAATTACGGTCAAACAGTTTGATGCCTAATTCTTCTTCCAACTTCTGTATCATCATGCTCAATGTGGGCTGAGTAACGCGACAATGCTCGGCAGCTTTGGCGAAATGGCGATAGTTATCGACAGCCAATATGTATTCTAATTGTTGTATATTCATATCTGTCTCAATTTAAATTGTGTGTGAATAGTTCAAGAGGCTTTCTTTTTCGTCTCTGTCTTTATAAAGTATGATACTTGGTAAGGCGATTGAATCGTCTCCAAAGCAACAGTCCCAAGGTAGTCAGGCTGATGGGAAATCCGCACCAGATACCCAAAGCTCCTCCGTTAAGCGTGAATCCACAAAGATAGCCAATGGGAAGAGCCAGTCCGAAATGACAGAAGAAGGCTACCCAAGCCATATATTTTACATCCGAAATGCCTCGCAGAGAGTTGGCAAATAGAATCTGAAGGGCATCGCCAAACTGATAGAGAATAACTGACCAAGCCAACATGGCCACCATATCAACCACCTCTTTCTCGGACGTAAACAAATAACCCATCTTTGTGCGGAACAGTAGGATGAAGAATATGTAGGTAATGCCAGTCAGACCGATAATATGGAGTCCGGCAAAGGCAGAGTGGCGCACATTTCCCCAATCGTTTTTCCCGCGGAAAGAGCTGATTCGTATGGTTACGGCAGCAGCAATACCATAATAGATCATAAATCCTAAGGTGGTGATGACACCTAACACTTGGTGAGCCGCCAAAGCTGTGGTGCCGATCCATCCCATCATAATGACACTCAGGCTGAAAGAGCCCGTCTCAACTCCCATCTGCAATCCAATAGGCAGACCCAGACGAGTCAGTTCTTTCAAGTTGATGCGGTTGACGATTCCCCTTTTGAATCCGTCGATATACTGTTTATAGCGGTTGTGACCGAAAAAGATGATTACGAACACAAGCAGTGTGAAGATACGGCTAAACAGTGTCGAGATGCCGGCACCGGTCAGACCCAGTTCGGGCATTCCGCCATGTCCGTAGATCAGAAAATAGTTACCGATAATGTTCAATACGTTTGAGCTAAGCATGATACACATTGGAGTAACGGTGTCGGTCGTGCCATCGCTGAACTGTTTAAACGAGTTAAAGAGCATGGCAAAGAGAACTGAAAAAAGCTGCAGGATGTAATAGGGAACAATATAGGGCATCAGCTCTTCGGGCTGTTCCAATATGTCGATATTTAGCAGCAGCACCAGCATACACAAACTGATTAAAATACCGACGATAAAGTTGGCAAACAGACTGTTCTTTAATGTTTCTCCCGCTTTGTTAAAGTCCTTCTTCGCGACCAGGCTACCGATGATAGGAGTGAGTCCATAGGAGAAACCCATTCCGAAGATGAAGGCCAGGTTGAAGAAGTTGTTTACAAACGAGGCGGCTGCCAGCTCCAGAGAGCTATGGTGGCCTACCATGATATTGTCTGCAAATCCTACGATGATGATACCCAGCTGGCCCAGCATGATGGGAACGCCCAGCCGGATAGTCTCTTTGTAATGTTCTTTATATGTCAATTGCATTATAGAATTTCTATCGATTCAATAACAATGTTTTCGGTTGGGCGATCCTGCTTGTTTGTCTTTGCATTCTGGATGGCATCAATCGTTTCGATACCTTCTATTACTTCACCAAACACAGTGTATTGGTTGTCAAGGAAAGGAACGCCACCGATTGTCTTGTAAACTTCTTTTACAGCCGGAGAAAGTTTGGCTTCGTCTTTGCGCTTTTCAGCTTCTAACTCTGTTTTGCCGATCAGTGTGTCGCGCAAGATAGAAAGTTCCTGTTTCTGACCGCTGCGATAGAACTCCATGATCTTGTCTCTGTTTTCAGTCTGCAGGCGGTTGAAGATAGACTGTTTTAATTGCATCTCAAGTTGCTTTTCCATCTGATTCAGCTCGCCATCTTTATACACTTTACCTGTAACGATATAGAACTGTGAAGCAGATGAAGCTCTTTCGGGGTTCACTTCGTCTCCGGTGCGAGCTGCACAAAGAGCTCCTTTCTTATGGAAATAGGTCGGATAGTTGAATTCTGCCGGAACAGTGTAACCCAAGTCTCCAGCACCTAACTGCTTTGTCATCGGAGCATCTTTAGAAGTTACATCGCCTCCCTGAATCATGAAGTCTTTTATTACACGGTGAAACAGCAATCCTTCATACTGGCCCTCTTTCACCAATTTGATAAAGTTATCACGGTGTTGCGGTGTGCCGTTATACAATTTCAGTTTGATGTCGCCCATGGATGTGTGCATGGCAACGATTGTTTCTGTCTGTTGTTCCATCTTTCTATGATTTATTTATTTACAATTTTCATTGATTTGATCTTGATATTCTTCAGCGGGCGATCCTGATCATTGGTCTCGACAAACTGAATTTTATCAACCACCTTCATGCCTTTTACCACTTCGCCAAATACCGTGTAGCCGCCATCCAAATGTGGAGCTCCGCCTTCCAGTTTATAGGCATTTCTCTCTTCAGGAGTAAAGGTGCGGTTCTTCTTCTTGGCCATCTTGTCAAGCTCTAAGTCTGTAAAGAATTTACCGGTTACAATATAGAACTGAGTAGCAGATGAAGCCTTTTCGGGATTCACATCATCACTATTGCGGGCTGCACAAAGCATGCCCCGACGATGGAAATATTTCGGATAGACAATCTCGGCCGGAACGGTATAGTCCAGATCGCCATCTCCCAAATGCACTTCAATGGGCGCATTTTTGGAATTAATGTCACCTGCTTGAATCATAAACTGCTTGATTACACGGTGAAAGAGCAGTCCGTCGTAACGGTGGTCTTTGACATGCTTGATAAAGTTATCACGGTGCAATGGGGTGTCATTGAATAGTTTGACTTTAATCTTCCCCATATCTGTATCAATCAACACAAGTGTTTCTGTCTCTTGTGCCCGCAATGAGCCGGGAGCAATAAGAGCTGCAACACACAACAGCAATAAGGCTACAATCTGTTTCATTTTCTTCTATTTTAGGTTTAGATAGACAAAAATACAAATAAAATATGATTTTATCATGGATGGAATCTTTGGCTGTCCATTAAAATCCATTCATTTGGAATAATACGGTTGGGACAAGCAGTAAGAAGCCAAGGATTACCAGCATCAGGATGAATTTCCAAGACCAGCGGAACCATTTGTCGTAGGGAATGCGGCTTACGCCCAACACGGCAATCAATACACCCGATGTCGGAGTAATCATATTGGTAAAGCCATCGCCAAACTGGAAGGCCATCACTGTTGCCTGTTTAGAAAGGCCTATCAGTTCAGAGAAAGGCGCCATGATCGGCATCGTAAGAGCAGCCTTTGCACTACCTGACGGAATCACCAGATTGATCAGTGTTTGAATGACATACATCATGCCAACGGTGGCTACTTTGCCCAATCCATCCATGGCTCCGGCCAGATTGTGAAGAATCGTATCAATAATCTTTCCCTCTTGCAGGACGACGATGATGCCTCCGGCCAAGCCAACAACCAGCGCTGCACTGAGTATGTCTTTGCAACCATCCATAAACAGTTTGACAATCTCGTTCGGATTACGTCCATTGGCCATACCGGCTGCAATGCCCAAAGTAAAGAAGAGTGTTGCAATCTCCGGGATATACCAGTTATAGCCCATCACACCAATTACCAGGTAAAAGATGGTGAAAAAGAGAAGGTTCAGGATGTAGAGATGCACCGTTTTGCGCAGAGCGAAGAGAGATGTCACAAGAAAGGCTGCTGTTAGGATGGGTATCAGTGGCAGACCTTCAATAATATTATTCCCAATCTGTAGGGAACTTTGTGGATGCTGATAGGCAAAGAGCAGCTGCACGATGGTCAGCAAGCCAAAGTTATACCAGGCTGTCTTTGGAGTATGATAGGTGACATCCAATGAATTGTTTGTATGCAGGTCACGCCAATATTGATCTTCAGTATAGACCAATGAGCTTTCGGGATTCTTCTTTACCTTGGCAGCATAGCGCAAGATCCAGGCGAAGCCAAATAGATTGATGACCAGCCAGCAACAGATTCGGTATTCAATTCCGGAGAAGAGAGGAATACCGGCCAATCCTTGTGCAATACCAATGGTAAAGGGGTTGAGAATGGCTCCGGCAAAGCCCAATCCGGCTGCCACAAACACCATGCAGACACCTGTAATGGAGTCGTAGCCCATTGAGATGGCCATAGGAATCAGGACCAAGCAGAAGGCTATGGTTTCTTCACTCATGCCAAACACTGCCCCGAATACACTGAATAGTAGCATGATAAGAGTCAGTAACACATTGTCTATACCAATTCGTTTCAATAGTGGGTTGTTTTCCATCCGTCGGGCTCGGTGCAAGAAACTGGCTGTGCCTATGTCAAAAGCCTTACTATCGTTGACAATCCAGAAGGCGCCACCAATAATCAGGATAAAGACAATAATATCAGCCTTGTCAACAAAGCCTTTATAGAAGGAGGCAAATACTTGCCAGCTTTGCGGATGACTTTCAGCCGGTTCATAAACTATACATTTCTCGCCAGTGGGAGAGAACTGTTCCACATATTGCCCGCCCGGAATAATCCAGGTGAGAGCCGCACAGAACAAGATGATATAAAATAAGATCACATAGGTGTGCGGGATTTGTCTTTTCTTCATGCTTCTTCGTTATTAGAGAGTTCGTTATCTGTGATAGGACCGATTTCGGGCAGCAGAGCGCGTGCCTCGCGGTCATTAAGAGAATCTACATCTTTGAGCCGGCGCTGGATAGCACGTGTGCGTGTGCCCAAAACCTCTTCTATCTGTCCGCTGGCAGTTTGCAGGTTCTTTTGTGCTTTCTCAAGCATTCCACCCACCTTCTCAAACTCCTTCTTTACAGCGCCCAAGATGGTCCATACCTCGCCTGAATGTTTTTGGATGGCCAAAGTGCGGAATCCCATTTGCAGACTGTTTAGGATAGCAGCCAGTGTTGTTGGGCCGGTTACCACTACTTTATAGGTACGTTGCAGCTCTTCTAATAGAGCCGAACGACGCACAACCTCGGCATAGATACCTTCGAACGGAAGGAACATGATACCGAAGTCGGTGGTGGCTGGCGGTGCCAGGTATTTCTCGGATATATCTTTCGCCATATGTTTGATAGTGGTTTCGAGCAATCGGCCTGCTGCTTCAATAGCAGCCGGATCGGCCTTGTCATAGGCATCGAGCAGCTGTTCATAGATGTCTTTCGGGAATTTGGCATCAATCGGCAGATAAACAAAGTCTCGGACATCGTCACGACCGGGCAGTTTCACGGCAAATTCAACCAACGCATTCGATCCTTTGCGGGTCTTTACGTTGGCCTCATACTGTTCGGGTGCTAAAATCTGCTCAAGTAACATGCTTAATTGTATCTCTCCGATGTTGCCACGTGTCTTGACATTGCTGAGCACTCTTTTCAGTCCGCCCACATCCTGTGCCAGCGACTGCATTTCGCCCAGTCCTTTCTGCACGCTTTCCAGCTGCTCGGTTACCAGGCGAAACGACTGACCAATGCGGTCGTTCAAGGTTTTCTGTAGTTTTTCATCTACAGTGATTCGTATTTCTTCCAGTCTTTTTTCTGTGTTGTTGACCAGTTGTTGTTGGCGTTCATCCAAGAGAGAAAACTTTTCACGCTGCACATCGTTGAAAGAAGCGATACCCCGTTCAAAGGCCTCTCTGAATTCCTGCATCGAATGAGCCAGTTCTTCGCGATTGTCTTTGGCAACCAATCGGCTCTCTTCGCGGTTGAGTTTAAAGTCTTCCCGAAAATTCTTTTCGATGCGTTCAAATGATCGTTGCATCTCGTTGAGTAATGTCTGTAATTGCTCTTCCCGTTTCTTGTCGGCTTTAGGTCTTAATATAAGCTGTAAAACAATGATTAATATAAGACATCCGATAATAATAAAATCCATCTTTTTGTATTTTTCGCCAAAGATACAGCTTCCATATTATATATGTGTAGTTAAAAATAGTTAATACAGAAAACATTTAAAGAAAAAGATTTGTTTGTTTCATGTAAATACGTTACGTTTGTGACGTCATTTTAAATGAGTGATGAATTAAAGTTACAAGATAGAAATGGCAAGAATTACATTAAAAGGAAATGAGATTCATACAAATGGTTCTCTTCCTGCAGTCGGAGTAGAGGCTCCGAATTTTAAAGGTGTGAAGAGTGATTTATCAGAGATTTCTCTGAATGATCTAAGAGGAAAAAGAGTTGTACTTAATGTATTCCCAAGTTTGGATACTGCTGTATGCGCTGCCTCTGTAAGACGCTTCAATAAAGAAGCTGCTTCACTTCCAAATACAATCGTATTGGCAATTTCGAAAGACTTGCCTTTTGCTCAGAGTCGTTTTTGTACGACTGAAGGAATTGATAAAGTGATTCCGGTTTCTGCATTCCGGTGTACTTGTTTTGAAGACAATTATGGAATGCTAATCACAGATGGTCCGCTGAAAGGGCTTTTGGCTCGCGGTGTTATTGTGATTAATGAGTTAGGTAAAGTTGTTTATGAGGAGCTTGTTCCTGAAATTACAACTGAACCGAATTATGAAGCTGCATTGATTGTATTGAAATAATAAAATAGATTATTGTTTTTCATTGGTTAAAGTTAAGGGTTAGTGTTGGAGGCCGCTGGATGTGAATCTCGCGGTCTTCTTTTTTTATGTACTTTCTTAATGTCTTTTATTGGCTGATTGACATTTTCCTAATGGCGATCATTAGAAAACTCTATTTACAAAAGTTTATAATCAGGCAGTTACAAGGCAAACCACGAAAATGGCCGTTCTAATGACCGATTGGGGTTAAACTACAGAAATAAAAAGCCCGTTGGCAGAATTAAATATGTGCAATTCTACCAACGGGTTATAAATATCGTAATCTATCAGCGAATACCTTTGTCAATCTGTTCCTGAACGATAGCATCCACAACAGCCACGATAGTCAAGTTCAAGATATCACGAGTAGAACTTTCCACATCAGTGAAGTGGATTGGCTTATTCAATCCCATCTGGATCGGGCCGATTGATTCAACAAAGCCCATTTCAAGAAGCAACTTAGAAGCACTGTTGGCAGAACTCAAGTTCGGGAAAACCAATGTGTTGACATCCTGACCCTTTAGCAAGTTGAATGGATACATATCGTCTCGCAACTTCTTGTCGAGTGCGAAGTTGACCTGCATTTCACCGTCAATCTTGATTTCCGGATAATGTTTGTGCAGAATATCGATTGCTTCGTGAACCACCTTTGGACTTCCTTCTTTATCTGAACCGAAGTTAGAGTAAGAAAGCATAGCCATAACCGGCTCGTGAGCAAAGAACTTCACGGCATCGCTGGTCATGCGTGCAATATCAACCAATACATCGGTTGTTGGCTGTCGGTTGATCAATGTATCAGATATGAAGTAGGTACCTTTCTTGCAGGTGATAATGTTCATGGCGCCGAAGTGCTTGTATGCCGGTCGGATACCGATGATCTGTTCTGCCAGTTTGGTTACTTCAGAATAGCGGCTATATACACCTGTGATAAAGGCATCAGCATCACCTGTTGCCACCATCATCATACCGAAGGCGTTACGGTTGACCATCTTTTCGCATGCTTCAGAGAATGTCACACCTTCGCGCGCTTTCTTGTCGGCTAAGATATGAGCATAGCGGTGACGGCGTTCTGTTTCGCGGTCGTGGCGCAAGTTGATGATTTCAATACCTTCCAGACTGATGTTTTCTTCTGCGGCAATCTTTGCCAGACGTTCTTCGTTACCCAGCAATACCGGATGACAAATACCAGAAGCCTTTGCTTCGACAGCGGCTTTCAACATGTTGCCATGGTTGGCTTCGGCAAATACCACGCGTTTCGGATTAGCTTTAGCCATGCTGGTCAACGAGCGTAAGATCTTATTGTCATAGCCCATCATTTCACGCAGGTGGTTGTTGTAACCTTCCCAGTCTGTGATAGTTTTGCGGGCAACACCTGATTCGATAGCTGCTTTGGCAACAGCACAAGAGACGCGAGTCAACAAGCGTGGATCCAATGCTTTCGGCAAGAAATAGTCGCGACCGAATGTGGTACGTTTCAATTTATAGGCAGCATTAACCACATCGGGCACCGGTTCTTTAGCCAATGCTGCAATGGCGTAAACGGCAGCCATTTTCATCTCTTCGTTGATTGCTTTGGCATGAGTATCCAAGGCTCCACGGAAGATATAGGGGAAACCTAATACATTATTGATCTGGTTCGGATAGTCTGAACGACCTGTAGCGAAGATGATGTCTTCGCGAGAAGCCATAGCGTCTGCATACGAAATTTCCGGATTCGGATTGGCCAACGCAAAGACAATGGGCTTGTCGTTCATAGAACGAACCATGTCTTGAGTCAATACATTGGCAACCGACAGACCCAAGAATACGTCGGCTCCTACAATAGCCTCTTGTAGTGTGGTGATGTTGCGAGTTGTAGCAAACTCCTTCTTGGCTTCATTCAGATTGGTACGGTTAACCGTGATAACGCCCTTACTGTCGCACATCACGATGTTCTCTTTGCGAGCACCCAACAACACATACAACTTAGTACAAGAGATAGAAGCAGCTCCTGCACCATTAACAACGATCTTGACATCTTCGATCTTCTTGCCGGCAATTTCAAGAGCGTTCAGCAAACCGGCCGCCGAGATGATAGCTGTACCGTGCTGGTCGTCGTGCATAACAGGAATATCCAATTCTGCTTTCAAGCGCTGTTCGATCTCGAAACATTCAGGAGCCTTGATATCTTCCAGATTGATTCCGCCGAATGTGGGAGAAATGGCCTTTACGGTCTGGATAAACTTGTCCGGATCGTTTTCATCTACTTCGATATCGAATACGTCGATGCCTGCAAATATTTTGAATAAAAGTCCTTTTCCTTCCATGACCGGCTTTCCTGCCAACGGACCGATGTTACCCAAGCCTAATACTGCTGTACCGTTAGAGATAACAGCCACCAAGTTCCCCTTGGCTGTGTATTCATAGGCATCATGAGGGTTCTTTTCAATTTCCAGACAAGGCTCAGCCACTCCGGGAGAATAAGCCAGTGACAGGTCTGTTTGTGTACTATAGGGCTTTGTAGGGATAACCTCTATTTTGCCCGGTTTTCCTTCGGAATGATACCGAAGAGCATCCTCTTTCGCAATCTTAGCCATTTTTTGTAGTGTGTTTTTATAGTGTTTTCTTTACTTGCATGCAAAAATAGCAAAATATTATTATTAAAAAATGGAATGCGCTTTACAAATACTTTTATTGATATGATGAAGTATTTTTATCAAAGATGTTATATCTTTGCGCATTGAAATACAAAAAAAACGTGGAGAAGACAAGGATTAAATTTATCAAGGGCTTAATGCTGGTGCTGTTTGTCGCCTATTACGGCAGCATCTCTTCTTTTATGCACGTCCATGTCGAGAGTGGAATAACGATTGTCCACTCGCATCCTTTCAAGAAGTCAACAGATGGAGACATCCATCAACATAAAACGTTGGCTGAGTTCCAGCTGTTTCATTCGCTCTCTTCATTACAGATTGCCGACGGAGCTGTGCATGTGTTACAGGTGCACTTCGATCTGTCTTGTGTGGCTAAGTTGGATGAAGAGCTGAAAGAGGCTGTATTTGTGGCTCCGTGCCAAACCTCCTATTCATTGCGTGCTCCTCCTTTCAGGGGCTGATTCCTTACATTATACATTAATATATATTCTTGGGTCTGTCGGGCGACATGCCTTGGATGATTTGTGAGTGCATATTCTCAGTGTTGAACTGTGTTCTTGAGGGAACTTGGTTGGGGCTTGTGTATGGGTGATTCACGCATGCCTTATTCCTTGATAGTTTGCATTAGCCTGATAATTAGGCATTCTGATTCTGATGATGTAAGGGCGTTTTTCGTTTATATATTCTAAATTATTCCATTTATTTTCTTTAAAAAGTAGAGCAATGAATAAGATTACAACACTTATCCTTTGCCTGTTCTGTGTACTTTCATCAGCATGGGCTTTGGGTGACGATATTGTTTTAAACCCGTCAGATGCCAATATTATTGGACATATTATCGATAAAAAGACAAAAGAGCATATTCCCTATATCAATGTATTTCTGAAGGGAACAACCATCGGGACATCAACCGACGGAACCGGTCACTATTATTTGAAGAATCTTCCTGAAGGAAAGTTTATTCTGGTGATGCAGTCGTTGGGCTATAAGACCAATGAGAAAGAGGTTCGTTTGAAGAAAGGCAAAACCATCGAGGTGAATTTTGAAGCAGAAGAGGATGCCGTGTCTTTGGATGGTGTGGTTGTTTCGGCCAACCGTAACGAAACCACTCGCCGTCTGGCTCCTTCGTTGGTGAATGTGTTGGACGCTAAGGTGTTCGAAACATCGCATGCCACTTCATTGGCCGACGGATTGAACTTTCAGCCGGGCGTGCGTGTAGAGAACAACTGTCAGAATTGTGGTTTCCAACAGGTTCGTATCAACGGTATGGAAGGACCGTACACTCAGATCTTGGTTGATAGCCGTCCTATCTTCAGTGCCTTGACCGGTGTTTATGGTTTGGAGCAGATTCCGGCTAACATGATTGAACGTGTTGAGGTGATGCGTGGTGGTGGTTCTGCATTGTTTGGATCATCCGCTATTGCCGGAACCATCAATATCATTACGAAAGAGCCATTGCGCAACTCTGCTCAGTTGGCACACTCTTTGACTATGACAGGAGGAAGCCGGGCCGATAACAACACAACATTGAATGCCTCTTTGGTGACAGACGATCACAAGGCTGGTATCTATATCTTTGGACAGAGTCGTTACCGTTCGGCTTATGACCATGATGGTGATGGTTTCTCTGAATTGGGCCAGCTGACCGCTAAGACCGTAGGATTCCGTTCATACATGAAGACCAGCACCTATTCAAAGTTGACCTTTGAGTTTCATAATATTGATGAGTTCCGCCGCGGAGGTAGCGAAATGAATCTGCCTCCTCACGAAACGGCCATTACTGAACAGACAGACCATAATATCAATGGAGGTGGTTTGAAGTTCGACCTGTTCTCAAAAGACTATCGTCATCGTTTGAATGTCTATACTTCGGCTCAGCATACCAAGAGAAAGAGCTATTATGGTGTGGGTAAAGACCCGAATGCATACGGTAATACAACGGACTTGACCTATGTTGGTGGTGCTCAGTATTCATATAACTGGGATAAATGTTTGTTTATGCCGGCTGAATTTACCGGTGGTGCAGAGTATAGCTATGATGATTTGAATGACGAAATGTTGGGTTATGACCGTATCTTGAAGCAGACGGTACATATTGGTAGTGCTTTCTTGCAGAATGAATGGAAAAACCAGAAATGGAGCTTCTTGCTGGGTGGCCGTTTTGATAAGCATAATATGATCAATGACTTGATCTTCAGTCCGCGTGCTAACGTGCGATTCAATCCGACTGAAGATATCAACTTTCGTCTCTCTTATTCAAGCGGATTCCGTGCTCCACAGGCATTTGATGAAGACCTTCACATCTCTGCAGTAGGTGGTGAAGTGGCTATAATTCAGATCTCTCCCGATTTGAAAGAGGAGAAGTCTCAGAGTTTGAGCACATCTGTTGACTTTTATCGTCGTTTTGGTCCGGTTCAGGTTAACTTCCTGGTGGAAGGTTTCTATACCGATCTGAAGGATGTGTTTGTGTTGAAAGAGATCGGTCGCGACAATAAGAATAATATCGTGATGGAGCGTCAAAACGGTAAAGGCGCTCGTGTAATGGGACTGAATTTCGAAGGTAGAGCCATCTATTCTTGGGCACAGATTCAGGCGGGTGCCACTTTGCAGCGCAGTCGTTACAAAGAGCCGGAAGCATGGAGCGACAATCCATCTGTCGTGCCGCAGAAGAAGATGTTCCGTTCGCCGGATCTGTATGGCTATTTTACCTCTACCTTTACACCGGTGAAGCGTTTGAGTCTCTCTTTGACAGGAACTTATACGGGCAGTATGCTGGTGCAGCACTTGGCGGGTTATATCCAGGAAGACCGTGAAGAGAAGACCAGAGATTTCTTCGATATGAATATGAAGGTCTCTTATGACTTTCCGCTCTTCTCCAATACGACATTCCAGCTGAATGCCGGTGTGCAGAATATATTTAATGCCTATCAGAAGGACTTTGATAAAGGGGAAAACCGTGATGCTGGTTATGTTTATGGTCCGGGACTTCCTCGTAGCTATTTCGTAGGTTGTAAGATTAAATATTGATAGTGGTGAAATAAGTTTGGCGTGAAGATGTTGTGTTGCTTCATGCCAAACTAAAACATCAAAAGGTTGGAACAACTCTCAAATCAGCGGCGGTGATTGATGGTCACCGCCGCTGATTTTATAATTGCCGTCGGTGATTGAAGAATTGTAATCTAATGACCGAATTGGGTTAAATATGCGCTGAGAGATAGTTATTGTGTTTTTTTTTGGATTATTATTTGCTAAAAACGGTAACGGATCCGGCAGAAACGACGGGCAACTTCGCCGGACTTGACAGACAAATTTGTCTCGGCCCAAACACCTTGAAAAAAGGGGCTATAGCCTCTCTTTCAATAGTCTATAGAGTCTTTAGAAAAAGGGTATAGACTTTTTCCAAAAAGGGTAGGGACTTTTTTGAAATTGGGTAACTACTCCGTCCGAACGGAGTAGTTACCTAATTTCCGGAAATAGCTTACTCCATTTTGACCGGATTAGTAGTCTCTTGTCTGCCTGTTGGCTTATTGTGTTTTTATGGATGATAAATAGGTCTTCAACGCAGCTATTGCAATCTGTTCAAAACAAGTACTAACAAGAATCGTAATCTAATGACCGAATTGGGTTAATTTCGTAATATTGCACTTGCCGATTGATTCTGCACGGCTCAATTATTCGTTTTCTCATGGATTATATATAATTTTGCAGTAATACAGAGGTAAACATTGCAAGAAATGGAGTTTGCACATAAAATTAACAAGGTTAATATCCGTATATTGCAGATGGCGGATTATAATCAACTCTCACAATCGTTTCGGAGAGTTTATTCAGACGGTTCAGATGTATTCTGGACGCGTGCACAAATAGAGAAGTTGATCACGATTTTTCCGGAAGGACAGATCGTGACCGTGGTGGACAATAAAATTGTAGGTTGTGCATTGTCAATCATTGTTGATTATGATATGGTGAAGAACGACCATACCTATGCGATGGTGACTGGAAAGGAGACCTTTGATACGCATAATCCTAAGGGAAACATCTTGTATGGTATTGAGGTGTTTATTCATCCGGAGTATCGTGGCTTGCGCCTGGCACGCCGAATGTATGACTATCGTAAGGAGTTGTGTGAGAGTCTGAACTTGAAAGCCATCATGTTTGGTGGACGTATTCCTAACTATTATAAATATGCTGATGAACTGCGCCCTAAGGAATATATTGATAAGGTTCGTAAGAAAGAGATTTATGACCCGGTATTGACTTTCCAGTTGTCCAACGATTTCCACGTGCGTAAGGTAATGACTAATTATCTGCCCAACGATGAGGAATCGAAACATTATGCCACACTGCTTCAGTGGGATAACATCTATTATACGCCCAAACCGGAAGTGGTTACAACCAAGACAACGGTTCGTGTGGGGTTGGTTCAGTGGCAGATGCGTCCCTATAAGAGCTTGAATGATGTGTTTGAGCAGGTAGAGTTTTTCGTGGATGCCGTCTCCGACTATAAGAGCGACTTCATTCTCTTCCCCGAATATTTCAATGCACCTTTGATGGCCAAGTTCAACCATTTGGGAGAATCAGAGGCGATACGTGGGTTGGCACAATATACCGAAGAGATTCGTGAGCGTTTCATCAATCTGGCCATTAGTTATAACATCAATATCATTACCGGAAGTATGCCGTTGGTGAAGGAGGATGGATTATATAATGTAGGATTCTTGTGCCGTAGAGACGGAACGTATGAAACGTACGAAAAGATACATATTACGCCGGATGAGAGCAAGAGCTGGGGACTTTCTGGCGGACGTGTCGTGCGCACCTTCAACACCGATTGTGCCAAGATTGGTGTCTTGATCTGTTACGATGTAGAGTTCCCCGAGCTTTCGCGTATCATGGCCGATCAGGGCATGCAGATTCTGTTTGTTCCCTTCCTGACCGATACACAGAATGGCTATTCCCGTGTGCGTGTGTGTGCTCAGGCCCGTGCAATTGAGAACGAGTGCTTCGTTGCCATTGCCGGAAGTGTGGGTAACTTGCCACGTGTGCATAATATGGACATTCAATATGCTCAATCAGGTGTCTTCACGCCGTGCGACTTTGCCTTCCCGACCGATGGCAAGCGAGCTGAAGCAACGCCTAATACCGAGATGATTTTGGTATCCGATGTCGATCTCGATTTGTTGAGTGAATTACACACCTATGGTAGTGTGCGCAACTTGAAAGATCGTCGTCACGATTTATATGAAATACGCATGAAAAGAAACGAGAAATCCAAATGAACGACTCAGCTTTGAAATTTTTGAATAAACTGGAGTTGCGTTACTACTTTAATGACAAGTCCAACTATATAGATGCTATGATTAGGCATCGTTGTGAGAAAGAGATCCTGTCGATGATTCGTAGTGTGTCTGATTTGTTTGATGTCAGGCTAACTATTTACAGTGAGTCTCCCGAACAGCGTGAAGGGTTTAAGGAACGGTGGGCCGTTGCCGGTGAGAACAGCCGTTCTATCTCTATTGTGCTGAATACGGTGATGCAGATTTTGACACGTCCTTCTCTTTCTGTAGGCGGACAGCCGTTGAAGGAGCGTACGGAAGAGGATGAGGAGCGTACACAACGCGAGCTGGCTCTTTTGCGCCGTGACTTGAAGTTGAAGAAGCCCACACTGTTGCTTCCTCGTCATCTGATTGATTTGTTGAACACCATGCCACGCTTCTACAAGAACAAATCAAATTTTTATGAGGCAGTGAAGGGTTATCCAAAGATTACAAAGTTGACATTGCGTGAGTTGAACGAGAGCAACCGTAGTCGCTCGGGCTCGTTGGAAGTGAAGCGTGAGTCTTTTGACCATTATATTTTGCGTAGTGATGATTTGCCAACCATTAAGGACAATAAGGCAACTATCGAGATTATTTCGCCTGTGCTGAAAGATAGCCGTTTCCGTTGGAAAGGAATCTATAACAAAGATGGAGGTGTGATTGATTTCTATATGCAAGATGAGGAGTTCAAGAAGCAGATGTTTGAAGATAAGATCTCGTTTACCAGCGGAATGTGTATCGATTGTGTGGTAGAGATTGCCCGTCGTCTGTCCGAGTTTGGCGAGGTGATACCAATAAGCTATACGGTGACAACGGTGATCCGTACTCGTTTTGATAAGTTAGAGGTTGTGACTCCACAAGGCAAACGTCATCTGCGTAAGTTAGATGCCGAGAAGAAACAGCTTACGTTGGATCTGTTTGGATGATAAAAATAAAAGACGGTGTGTCCAGAAATGCAAGATGCCGGAAGAAACATCTTCAGAGCCTTGCTTTTTACTAATTCTGACACACCGTCTTAATGGAATAAATAGGCTTTATAAGCCCCTGCGTTATTACATGTCGCCATTATTGATGTCGTCGATATAAGAAAGAATCTCGTCGCGTCCCTCTTTCTTTTCAGACGAAGAGAAGAAGACAGGAGGCAATTCTTCCCAGCTTTCCAATAATTTAGCCTTGTATTTCTCGAAATTCTCTTTCAGTTTACCTTTGCTGATCTTGTCTATTTTGGTGAATATGATAGAAAAGGGAATACCGTTTTCGCCCAGCCATTCCATAAATTCCAGGTCTATTTTCTGAGCTTCGTGTCGGCAGTCAAGCAATACAAACAGATTGGTCAGCTGCTCGCGATTCAAGATATAGCTTTCGATAATGCGGCGGATGTTTTCACGTCCTTCTTTGCCTCGTTGTGCATAACCATAGCCGGGAAGATCGACCAGATACCAGTCGTTGTTGATGAGGAAATGGTTGATCAATAGTGTCTTGCCTGGTGTTTGAGAAGTCATGGCCAAGCCTTTCTTTTGGGTGAGCATATTGATAAGAGAGGATTTGCCGACGTTACTTCTGCCAATGAAGGCATATTCAGGCAAGTTGCCTTCGGGACATTTCCTGACATCTGTATTACTTATCACAAAATTTGCACTTTTAATTTCCATGTTTTATGCTTTTCTTATTGTTGATTGACTCTTTTTCCAAAGTGAACTATACCATAAGGCTACAAAGGTAATAAATCCATTTAACATAAGCATTTCGTATCCGAATGTGTAGCCTATGTATTTCTTTACCAAAGTGTCTGTAAGCAGACATATCAGTGGCGAAGCGACGCAGATATAGGGTACATGGCGGTCATCGGGATATCTTTTGGTAAAGAGACCAAAGGCAAACAGTCCTAATAGCGGACCATAAGTGTAGGAAGCAATCATGTAGATTGCATCAATAACACTACGGTTGTTTACGGCCTTGAATACTAAAATGATTAGGGTAAATAGGATAGAGATGCCAAAGTGCACTTTCAATCGTGTACGCTTGGCGTTCTTGGATTCGCTCTTTTCGATGCCTAAGATGTCGATACAAAACGAAGTGGTTAAGGCTGTCAAGGCCGAATCTGCGCTACTGAAGGCAGCAGCAATAATTCCGATGGTAAAGAATATCAGAATGCTTTGACCTAAAATGCCGGAGGTGCAGAACATTGGCAAGATGTCATCACCAAGTGCCGGCAGCTCTATCTGTAGTTGTCCGGCCAAGACAATCAGCAGTACGCCCAATGAAAGGAACAGGAAGTTTACCGGAGTGAAGGCAAATCCATAGGCATACATATTCTTTTGGGCATCTTTCAGATTCTTGCAGGACAGATTCTTTTGCATCATATCCTGATCGAGACCGGTCATTACGATGGTGATGAATATGCCACTGAAAAACTGTTTCACAAAGTGCTGTGTGCTGTGCCAGTCATCAAACTCAAAGATGCGGAAATGCGGACTGCTGGTCAGCGTGTTCCACATCTCCGGAACATCCAATCCCAAGCGGTTCTTTACCTGCCAGATGATGACAATCAACATGCAGACCAGGCAGATAGCTTGCAGTGTATCGGTCCATATAATTGTCTTGATGCCTCCTTTGTAGGTGTAGAGCCATACCAGGAAGATACTGATTACCACTGTTACTCCAAAAGGAATGTTCCAAGTACTGAACACGTATGTCTGCAGGATTAATACAACCAGATAGAGTCGGGCAGCGGCTCCGGTAATCTTAGAGAGCAGAAAGAACAGTGCGCCTGTCTTATAGCCACGTTTTCCGATACGGTCATTGAGATAGGAGTAGATTGAGGTCAGATGAAGTTTGTAATAGAGAGGCAACAATACTTTAGCGATTAGTATATAACCCACAAAGAAACCCAAGACCATCTGCATATAGGTCATGTCTATACTTCGCACCATGCCCGGAACGGAGACAAAGGTGACGCCTGATAGGGATGTTCCCACCATACCAATGGAGACAATATACCAAGGGGATTTTCTGTTACCTAAGAAGAAGGCTTCGTTACCGGTTCCTTTTCGTCCGGTGAACCATGCAATTAATAGTAATAGGCCGAAATAGGCTAAAATGATACTAAGTATAATGAAACTGTTCATCTCTTTTATGAATTATGCGTCGGTGTGTGAGGATGTGTCATAATTAGTAACGTGCAAGGCTCTGAGGTTGGATTCCGAAAGCAACGCCACAGTTTGTAATTATGACACACCGCCATGCTACAGGTTGTTGTTATAACAGCGTGCAGTCTGCAACTTGTTTGTTCCCGTTCAGGAAATCTGAGATATTCATTCTCTTTTTACCTGCTAACTGCAAAGAGTGCAATCGCAAGAAACCATCGGGAACAGCCACATCCAAGAAGCTTTTCTTGTCTGAGCGGATAGTGCCCACTGCCAATGTGTGAGCTTCTATAATTTTTTCGCTCTGATATATCTTCAACACCTGTTTGGATCCATCAGCTGCAACCAATTCTGTCCAGGCAGCAGGATAAGGAGAAAGACCACGGATAAAGTCATATATCCTCTTGACCGGCTGATTCCAGTTGATGCGACATGTATCTTTGAAGATCTTTGGAGCCGGACGCAGTTCAGACGGATCTTTATAAAACTCCTCTTGTGGTGTGGCATTGGCTTTGCCTTCCAATAAAAGATCCACTGTTTCTGTGACCAGAGCGGCACCCATTGTCATCAAGGCATCGTGAACCTTTTCAACGTCATCAGTATCGGCAATAGGCAGATGCTTCTGTTTGATAATCATGCCTGTGTCTATTTCGTGAGACAAGAAGAAAGTGGTTACGCCCGTCTCTGTGTCACCATTAATCACAGACCAGTTGATAGGAGCGGCACCACGATATTGCGGCAACAGTGACGCATGTAGGTTGAATGTGCCTAAGCGTGGCATATTCCATACCACTTCGGGTAACATACGGAAAGCCACCACAATCTGCAGATCGGCCTGATAGCTGCGTAGCTCTGTAAGGAAAGCCTCGTCTTTTAGCTTTTCGGGCTGAAGCACAGGAAGTCCCACCGATTCGGCATACTTCTTGACCGGGCTTGATTGCAACACACTGCCGTGACGGCCCATTGGCTTGTCGGGCATTGTTACAACGGCTACTACCTGATATCCTCCTTCAACCAAGGCACGCAAGCTCTCTACTGCAAAGTCGGGCGTGCCCATATATACAATACGTAAGTCCTTTTTTTCCATCGTTCTTTAATCTCCTGAAAAGTTATCTACCAACACTTCGCGGTAGGAATTGAATATTTTAGATTTAGACATGAATCCAATGTAATGGCCCTCTTCATCTACTACCGGCAGGTTCCAGGCCTTGGTGTCATCAAAGGTCTGCATAATCTGATCCATTGGCATATTGATGCGGATCTTGGCCGGTGCAGAGACCATGAATTTGGATACATGAAAGCGGTTATACAGTTCCGGACGGAACATGATGTTTCGGATGTTATCCAGTAAGACAACACCTAATAATACACCCTTTTCATCAATTACCGGGAAGATGTTTCTTCCACATTTGGCAATCACCTTCACCATGTCTCCAAGTGACATCTCGGGCGAAACAGTCTGGAAGTCCTTCTCAATCACACTGTCCATACTCAGCAGCGTCAAAACGGCCTTGTCTTTATGGTGAGTCAAAAGTTCTCCTTTCTGAGCCAGACGCATTGAGTAGATACTGTGAGGCTCAAACATCAGGATGGTGATGTAGGAGCTGATAGAGACAATCATCAGTGGCAAGAATAGGTCATATCCGCCCGTCAGTTCGGCAATCAGGAACACTCCGGTTAGTGGAGCATGCATGACTCCCGACATGATGCCAGCCATGCCTAACAACGCAAAGTTCTTCTCAGACAGATACATGGTGAATGGGAAAAAGTTGGATGTATGGGCAAAGATGAAGCCTGCAATACAACCCAAATAAAGACTCGGTGCAAAAATACCACCACAACCGCCTCCGGCATTGGTTGCACTTGAGGCAAATACTTTTGTCAGCAAGATCAAGGATAAGAAGACGATTACGCCCCAATAGTTTTCATGCAGGTTATAGAAGAAACTCTTGTCCATGATGTGGGCATACTGACCATTCAGCAGAGATCCAATCGTGTCATAACCTTCACCATAAAGGGGCGGGAAGATAAAGATCAGCACACTCAGCATCACACCACCTAACAGGAACTTTTTCCAATAGGTGTCAAGCTTCCGATACATGCCTTCTACACGGTTCATTACTCGGGTGAAGTAGAGAGAGATTAGTCCACAAAAGACACCCAGCAACAATACATAGGGAATACGTTCTATCACAAACACTTCTGTCTGTGAGAATTTAAACATCGCCTCTGTACCGGTGAAGACATAAGACATCGTAGCAGCTGTAACAGACGAGATCAATAGAGGCAGGACAGATGTCATGGTCAAGTCGAGCATCAATACCTCGATGACGAAGACCAGTCCGGCAATCGGAGCCTTAAAGATACCGGCAATCGCTCCGGCAGCACCACAACCAACCAATAGCATCAATGTCTTCTGCTCCATGCGGAACAGACGGCCCAAGTTTGAACCGATGGCAGCACCGGTCAACACAATAGGCGCCTCGGCTCCGACAGATCCACCAAAGCCGATAGTAACAGAACTGGCTACCAGTGAAGACCAGGTGTTATGTGGCTTGATACGGCTTTTCCGTTGTGAGATGGCGTAAAGAATCTTGGTTACACCGTGGCTGATATCGTCGCGCACGATATATTTCACAAACAATCCGGCCAACAAGATACCTACGACAGGATAAAGCAGATAGAGATAATTCGCTCCATCTGTATCGAAGTTTCCCGTCAGGAAATGTTGTATCATGTGGATCAGATATTTCAAGGCGATTGCCGATGCCGCCGTACAGATTCCGACGAGGAAGCTGACAATCAGAATAAAATGCTTCTCTTTGATATGCTTTTCACGCCAAAGCAAGAACTTGTAAAACAATCCCTCGTTCGTCATATTAAATTCCTTTTCCTGTAATAACTGTTTTAACTGTGTAAATTAGAATCTTGACATCCAATGCCAAAGACATGTTTTCGTAATAAATAATATCATAAGCCAGTCGCTCTATCATCTGATCGATATTGCCTGCATAGCCAAACTTTACCATACCCAATGAGGTAATGCCAGGTCTCACATTGTGCAACAGATAGTAGAAAGGCGCCTTCTTTACAATCTGATCAATATAGAAGCGTCGTTCTGGACGTGGTCCAACCAATGACATATCACCTTTCAATACGTTCCAGAATTGAGGCAATTCGTCCAGTCTGTACTTGCGCATCAAATGCCCAAAAGGAGTGATGCGGCGGTCTTTTTCATGAGCCAGCAACGGACCATTTGCTTCAGCATCCTTATACATCGTACGAAACTTATAGATGATGAAGGGCTTGCCATGCAAACCTATGCGCTCTTGCTTGAAGAAGATCGGGCCTTCTGAGTCTCTTTTCACTCGCCAGGCTATGTAGGCAAATAGCGGAGAAAGTATCAGTAGAGCCGTCATTGAGAACAGTTTGTCAAAGATCAGTTTGATGTTTCTCTCCGTGTCTTTGAAGTTGTTGGCTGTGATATCAACCAGCGGCACTCCATGAATCGTCTTGATCTTCACTTGTGAGAACATACTGCTCTTATCTATCAGTATCTTTATCGGGCATTTATAGCGATAAAGCGAATAGACAATAGGGAGAATACGCTCATTCCTACGATCTTCTATAGCCAGGATCAGTTCTTCAATATGTCTGCTTTCCATCAGTGAAGGGATAGCGTCCATTTCCCCGGCAATAGATTCTGGCGGAACACATACTTCGTCAGATTCGTTCTCACGGATAAAAGCCACCACATTATAGCCTAAGCGATATAGGTCTTTAGACAGTTGCTGTGCGCTCTTGCCCACACCAATCACTAGTACATTGATGGTCCATTTGTGTTGGCTGATCTTCTTGATACCGTCAACCGTAATACACAATCGGGGTATGTAGGTGAAGATAAACTGTAATCCCCATAAGAAAAAGAACAGTTCATAATAGAGCAGAAAGGAGGAGAGCAGCTCGTTCAATACTATACCAAAGAAAATGATAACCACGCCAATCGTCACCGTTGTGAGTGTGACAAAGAACTCGGTCACCCTTGATTTGCCATAAGTGTTGTTGTAGTAACCGGATAGATAGTATAGAAGCAGCCATCCAAAGGGGACGATTATCTGCCCTTTCCATACTTGATTCGACAACAAGAACGATTCAACAGTGTTGAATCCGTTATCATATTGAGCAACCTCGTTATATCGTAACAGGTTAAACAGTAGCCACACGACAGAAGCTGCCGTGAAATCTGATACGATATACTTGATGGTCTGAGTGCTCTTCTTCATAGTTCACACTTATCGGATCACCTGAACAAGACCTCCTAAACCCAGTTTGATAATGTTTGAGGGCTGAGAAGGAGTGTGATCGTCCTGACGATAATTGACGATGTAGTCAACATGCTGCTTGATCTCATCCGAAATTTCATCGAAAGTAGCCGGCGAAGGTTCACCGCTGATATTGGCTGAAGTTGATACCAATGGCTTGCGGAAACGTTCACACAACTGATGTGAAAAGGTCTCTTTAGTGATGCGGATGCCAACACTTCCATCTTCGCCCAATAGGTTGGGAGCCAGGTTTCGGGCACCAGGATAAATCAAGGTAAGCGGTTTGTCTGCCACTTCAATCAAGCTCCATGCGATGTCGGGAACTTCTGTTATATAGTTGTTAAGCTTTGCCTCGCTATCCATCAAAACCAACATCGCCTTATTGTCGGTTCTGTGTTTCAGTTCATACACACGACGTACAGCAGC
Source organism: uncultured Parabacteroides sp. (assembly GCA_934725305.1). Lineage (GTDB taxonomy): Bacteria > Bacteroidota > Bacteroidia > Bacteroidales > Tannerellaceae > Parabacteroides. The sequence continues at coordinate 23,714 of CAKVBA010000013.1, forward strand.
TTCGTTTGTTGCATCACATCCAATTCCCCAGATGGTGTCTGTTGGATAAAGGATTATTCCTCCGGCCTGCAGTATTTCACATGCCTTTTTTAAATCTTCAATCATTGTCTTTTACATTCTTTATGGCAAATGTACAAATCATAATTGGACTTTAAAAAAATAATAAGAAAAAAACTATTTTCTTAGAGCTGTTGCGATAATCCGTTTTTAATTTCTAACTTTACAAGTTGAAATCTATTACCTGATGCACTTAGATCATCGGAATGAATAGCTCGCTGAGGAAAAAGAAAAAATAATATATAATGAACAAATGGAATTTTCGAACCCCAACAGAAGAAGAGTTACATAAGAGAGACGAATTGGTGGCTGAGTTAGGTCTCAATCCCATTGTCGGTCTTTTGCTAGTTCAGAGAGGAATCTCTTCTGTCGAAGAGGTGAAAAGGTTTTTCAAGCCGAACTTGAATGACCTGCATGATCCGTTCTTGATGCCGGACATGGATAAGGCCGTAAAGCGCTTGAATAGTGCCTTGGGCAACAAGGAGAAAATTTTGATATACGGTGATTATGATGTGGATGGAACAACGGCCGTTTCGTTGGTCTATAAATATTTGCGTCCCTTTTCTTCTACTTTAGACTATTACATTCCCGATCGTTATGATGAGGGCTCAGGTATTTCCTATCAAGGAATCGACTATGCGGTGGAGCATGGCATCACGTTGGTAATCTCATTGGATTGTGGCATTAAGGCTATCGACAAGATTGAGTATGCCAAGGAACGCGGCATCGATTTTATCATCTGCGATCATCACATGCCCGATGTGGTGTTGCCTGATGCGGTGGCAGTGTTGGATGCCAAGCGAAAAGACTCTATTTATCCCTATGAACATCTTTCTGGTTGCGGCGTGGGCTTCAAGTTTATGCAGGCTTTTGCCAAGAGCAACAATTTCTCTTTTACCAATCTGGAGAAGTTGCTGGAGCTGACAGCCGTGAGTATCGCTTCTGATATTGTACCTATCACCGGTGAGAATCGTATTTTGGCCTATTATGGGCTGAAGCAGATCAACAGTAATCCCAGTTTAGGTCTGAAAGGCATTATCGATGTGTGTGGACTGTCTGGCAAGGAGATTACGATCAGTGATATTGTCTTTAAGATCGGACCGCGCATCAATGCTTCCGGACGAATGATGAATGGGCGTGAGGCTGTTGAGCTGTTGTTGGCTAAAACCAGTGCTGTGGCCCGCGAGAAGAGTGAAAATATCAATCAGTATAACGATGAGCGTCGTGAGCTTGATAAAAAGATTACCGACGAAGCCAATGCAATCATTCGCTCAATGGACAACATGGACGACAAGAAGGCCATTGTGGTTTATAATGCAGCGTGGCATAAAGGTGTGATTGGTATTGTGGCATCGCGTCTTACGGAAAAGTATTATCGTCCGGCAGTAGTCTTGACCAAATCGTCGGAGTTGATAACAGGATCGGCGCGTTCGGTGACCGGCTTTGATATCTATAAAGCCATAGAAGGCTGTCGCGATTTGTTGGAGAATTTCGGTGGACACACTTATGCAGCGGGTTTCTCTCTGAAGGAGGAGAATCTGCAGGCTTTTACCGATCGATTCCTTTCGTTTGCTGCGGCAGAGATTGTGCCGGAGCAGATGACGCCTCAAATTGATATTGATGCTATCTTGAATCTGAAGGACATCAATCAGAAGTTTATGAACGATCTGAAGAAGATGAATCCTTTTGGACCCGACAATCAGAAACCTTTGTTTTGTTCGTTGGATGTCCGAGATTATGGAACAAGCAAGCTGGTGGGCCGTGAATTAGAGCATATAAAGCTGGAGATTATCGACAGCAATTCCAGTACACCGATGCATGGCATCGCTTTTGGCATGAAGAAATATAACGACCATATTAAGGAAATGAAGCCCTTCAACATCTGCTACACGGTGGAGGAGAACAACTATAACGGCAACACAACGTTGCAGTTGATGGTGAAAGACATCAAAGTGGGTGAAGTTTGAGTATGGAAAAGAGTGCCATATTCCATTCCCTGTTGAAGAAATATTGGGGCTATGACAGTTTCCGTCCTTTACAGGAAGATATTATCCGTTCGATTTATGAGGGAAAAGACACGCTGGGATTGATGCCTACAGGTGGTGGAAAGTCCATCACCTTTCAGGTGCCAGCATTGGCCATGGAGGGTATTTGCATTGTGGTTACTCCTTTGATTGCCTTGATGAAAGACCAAGTGGATAACCTGCGCCGCGTAGGAATCAAGGCTACGGCAGTCTATTCCGGTATGAGCCGTCAAGAGATTATCACTCAGCTTGAGAACTGCATCTTCGGAGATTATAAGTTCCTTTATGTCTCGCCCGAACGTCTGTCAACCGAGATCTTTCTACAGAAGTTGCAGGCAATGAAAGTCTGTCTGCTGGTAATCGATGAGAGTCACTGTATCTCTCAATGGGGCTATGATTTCCGTCCTTCCTATCTGAAGATTGCCGATGTGCGAGAACAATTACCCGCTGTTCCCGTATTGGCTTTGACTGCCACGGCCACACCCGAAGTGGTCAACGACATTCAGGATCGTTTGCTCTTTAAAGAGAAAAACCTGTTTCAGAAGAGTTTCTCCCGCTCCAATCTGGCCTATATAGTGCGTCAGGCCGAGGATAAGCTACACATGCTGATTCATATCTTAGGCAGAGTACAGGGCTCGGCCATTGTGTATGTGCGTAATCGTAAGCGTACGAAAGAGATTGCCCAACTGTTGCAAGAGGCGGGAATATCAGCCAATTATTTTCATGCCGGATTGAATCGGGAAGAAAAACAGCTGCGCCAAAACCGCTGGAAGATGGACGAGTGTCGGGTAATGGTTTCGACCAATGCCTTTGGAATGGGTATTGACAAGCCCAATGTTCGTGTGGTGATTCATTGGGACATTCCCAGTTCGCTGGAAGAATACTATCAAGAGGCAGGACGTGCCGGCCGTGATGGTGAAAAGGCTTATGCCGTGGCTCTTTGCTCCAACGGCGATCCGGCTAAGCTAAAGAAGCGTCTCACGAATGAATTCCCACCCAAAGAGTTTATCTATAGAGTCTATGAGGCATTGGGTAATTACTATCAAATAGCTGTTGGATTTGGTCTGCACACTGTTCATGACTTCTCGTTACCGGATTTCTGTGCGGCCTATAAATTTCCGATGCTTCCGGCGTATCATGCGTTGAAGATATTGGAATTGTCGGGTTATATCGAGTATGTCGAGGATATAGAAAACGCCTCACGCCTTCAGTTTATCTCAACCCGTGAAGATCTGTATCGCTATCTGCACCAAGATAAACGCACGGATGACATTTTGCAGGTGATACTTCGCAGCTACACCGGTGTTTTTACCGATTATGTCTATATTGACGAATCGCTGATTGCCACTCGTGCCGGTGTTACGCCCCATGATGTGTATGAAACATTGGTTGGTCTTTCCAAATTCCGCATCGTTCATTACATACCGCATAAGAAGACTCCGATGATTGTCTATACGCAGACGCGTGAGGAGCAGGATCGCATTTTCATTCCGTATATGGCTTATGAAGAGCGCAAAGAGCGTTCCGAGAAGCGCATATCCCAAGTGTTGCGTTATATCACAGAGTCTCAGCAGTGTCGTTCCCGTCTGTTGCTTGCCTATTTTGGAGAGAACGAATCTGAACCTTGTGGCAGCTGTGATGTTTGCCTGGCTCGTCACAGTTCCGGATTGCATAATTGGGAATATCTATCGATTCGTAAGCAGCTGACAGAGCGGTTGTCTAATGGAAGACAACCCGTTCTTGAGCTTTCAGAGTCTTTGTCATTTCCCCGAGAGAAGGTTATGGTTGTGATTCGGTTCTTGTCAGACCATGATCCTTAGTTTTCAGTTGAAGATCTGTGGATTTCCTTTCAGGACGAGGCTGAGAAGTACCCCTTCTCCAACCCATCTGGTTAATAACGCTTTTCCAGTGTTGATCCCGGATAATAGTGCGCTAAAATCTGGCGGTAATCATATCCTTGCGTACTCATTACGGCTGCACCAATCTGACACAAGCCTACGCCATGTCCCCATCCGGCACCTTTCAGCCGGAATAAGGTCGGGATGTCATTTCTGAGTTCTTTGTCCACGACGAACGCCGAGCTATAGAGATGGCTCTCTGAAAGAATACGTCGGATTTCCAGCTCTTTTCCGAAGGTAAAGGTGCATAGTGTGCCAACCACCTTCAGCTTGATGATGCGTCCCGATGTTCCTCGTTCAACCGGAATCAAATCCATAATTTGTCCGAAGTCTATACCGCTTTTACGATAAATCAAGTTGCTTAACTGTTCTTGGGTATAAGCTACTTCCCAGCGATAGAAATCTGTCGTTTCCTGATCATAGTTGTTCAATATCTGCTTCATGATTTCCGGATTGTTCTTTTGGCAAAACGCATCCGGATTGGATCGAATCCACTTGTCCGCCTCCTTTTCCTGTGTCAGGTCGGGCAGCGTGCTTACATGATAAAGGTCTCTTACCGAGGTTAGATAGGGATGACGAACCGGTTCCCAGCACGATTCAAACTGTTCGCTCGCTCCGCCACAGCACTTCGAGAAGCGTGTATCGCAAATCATATCATTGAACATCAACACCTCGCCACGAGTCTCTTGTACAGCCTCTTTGACGGCAGGAGTGAAAGCGCGTGTAACACTCTGATAACGTTGGCAATGATCATCGGCACACACATCAAAGATGGTATGTTCGGATTGGTCGTACCAGCGGATCAGTTCGTTACAGCTTCGTTGTTCGTTGGGATAAGAAGAGGCATCGTTTTGATTCGATCTCTGCCATTTCTTTTCAATCTGTGAAAAAAGCCAGCTGCGCGAGATGATGGCGTGTGCCTTCAACAGCTCTTTCGAAGCCGATGCACTCATCTCTGAAGAGATCACGTTGGTCAGATACTCTTCGGCATCCACCTGGTTGATGGCAGTAATGCCCTCGTTGTCAATAACCAGATTTAAGGCTCCTTTGAAGCGTTGATCTTCTTTTCGTTGCCAGTGAAACTGATTTCCGATAGTAACGGCTTTCAGGTCGAAAGTGGCTTCCGGGCTGGTTGGTTCAAAGAAAAGTTCAAGATAAGGTTTTCCGTTGAATATGATTTTTCCACCGACGAACAGCGCATGCTGTTCGCCGGTTAAGAACGCTCCTGTTTCAGTAAGAACATAAGCTGTGTTAAATACAAAGGATACCGCCTTTTCATCTGTTAAGACACCAACATTAATTACAGGAGCTTCCATGATCGTTATTCTTTTTTAGTATTTAAGGCACTCTTGGCCAGATATACAATAATTAATATATACATTACAATTGCCAACAGTTCGGCCGGTTTACTTGTCATCCATTCTGTATTGACCAGATTGAGACCGGCGAAACGTAGAGCCGCACTTACAACACCCATCAATGCACCACCGGCAATGAATCCGGAAGCAATTAGTGTGCCTTTTTCCAAACGGGCATTGTTCAGAGCTTCGTCTTTGCTGCGTGTGCTTACAAACCAGCTGATGGCACCACCGATCAAAAGCGGAGTGTTTAGTTCAAGCGGGATAAACATACCTAAGGCAAAGGCCAAAGCCGGAATATTAAAGTAGTTTAGAATGATAGCCAAGACAACGCCCACACCATACAGTGCCCAAGGAGCGCCCGAACCACTCATCAGCGGTTCGATAACAGCTGCCATGGCGTTGGCCTGCGGAGCTGCCAGCTGTCCACTGGTGAAGCCAAATGTCTGGTGAAGAATCAAGATTACACCGCCTACGGTTGCAGCTGAAACCAGTGTACCCAAGAACTTCCATGTCTCCTGCTTGGCCGGAGTAGATCCTAACCAATAGCCAATCTTCAAGTCGGTGATGAAGCCACCGGCCATTGACAAGGCAGTACATACCACACCGCCGATAATCAAAGCTGAAACCATACCGGCTGTACCTTTCAGACCCACAGCCACCAGGATGATAGAGGCCAAGATAAGAGTCATCAATGTCATACCTGATACCGGGTTGGTACCTACGATAGCAATCGCATTGGCAGCCACAGTTGTGAACAGGAAGGCAATCACGGCAACCAACAATACGCCGATAACAGCATAGAACCAGTTGTCGAGCACACCGAAGTGGAAGAACAGATAGATGATAGCCAACATCACAATCACGCCGATGGAGATAATCTTCATAGAGATATCTTTCTGAGTGCGGATCTCCTCTTTATTGCCGGAATTGTCTTTACCCTTCAGCTCTTGTGCAGCCAGACCCACAGCACCACGGATGATGCTCCATGATTTGAAGATACCAATCACACCGGCTGTGGCAATACCGCCGATACCGATATGGCGGGCATAGGTTGTAAAGATCTGTTCGGCGCTCATGCTTCCGACAGTAGCTGTGATAGCATCGTTGTCCAATGTCAACACCTGATCACCAAAGATGGCCGACATAGCAGGGATGATGATAATCCATACCAAGAATGAACCGGCACAGATCACCATAGAATATTTCAGACCGATGATGTAGCCCAGACCGAGCACGGCTGCACCTGAATTGACCTTCAGCACAATTTTGGCCTTGTCTGCCAGCATCTCTCCAACACCCACGATGCGGGTTGTGATGGTTTCGCTCCACCAACCGAATGAGGAAACGATAAAGTCGTATAAACCACCAACCAGACCGGCAAAGATCAACGGCTTTGCCTGATTACCACCTTTTTCGCCTGAAACAAGCACCTGTGTAGTGGCTGTTGCTTCGGGGAAAGGATATTTACCATGCATATTAGATACGAAGTATTTGCGGAAAGGAATCAGCAGCAGGATGCCCAAAACGCCTCCCAACAGAGAACTCATGAACACTTCAAAGAAATTGATGGTGATCTCGGGATATTTGTCCTGCAAAATGTAAAGGGCAGGAAGCGTGAAGATGGCACCGGCCACGATTACACCACTACAAGCTCCAATAGACTGGATCATCACATTTTCGCCTAATGCATTTTTGCGCTTGAAACCGTTGGACAGACCTACGGCAATAATAGCAATAGGGATGGCTGCTTCAAAAACCTGACCTACCTTCAGTCCAAGGAAAGCGGCTGCCGCACTGAAAATAACACACATCACAAGGCCCCACAAGACAGACCATGGAGTCACTTCCCGATAGTTCTTTTCGGGCGACATCAACGGAGTATATTGTTCTCCCTCTTTCAACTCGCGGTAGGCATTTTCCGGAAGCCCACCTACTTTTTCTTCTTCCATTTTCATGTGTATTAGGTATTAAAATGTTAGTATGTAAATCATTTGAAGTTAGATTTAACAATGTTTTGTTTACAAATATATAGTTTAAATCCTATAAAGCCTAAAAAAGATCTTTAAATTTTCCCCAAGGTGTTTTATATCTCTCTTGCCGAAGCGGAGTAAACTAATTCTGACGCACCTTTTGAGGTTGCATTCAAATAGTTATTTTGGCACATCCTCTTTATGCATAAAAAAAGAAGGTGTGAATTTTGACACACCTTCTTGTCATGATAGTAACTTGTGAACTTATGGTGAGATCAATGCGCCACCAGACCTCCGTCCACCAAATAGTGTCCTCCTGTGCAGAAACTTGATGCATCGGAAGCCAAGAAATACACCACTTCTGCGACCTCCTCAGGACGTCCTGCGGAGCCTCTTGCATATAGGGCGTTCTCAGTGCGCCAGTAATCGTCGATACTGCAATGGTTCTCTTGGGCGAACTTCTCGAACAGGTTGTCCACCAAAGGCGTGTGGATGGTCCCTGCACAGACGGCGTTGACACGGATGTGCTTAGGACCGAGGTCGATAGAAAGGCTTCGGGTGATTTGTCCCAGTGCGCCTTTGGTCAGCCCGTAGCCAAAGCTATGCGCCTTGCCGACAAACCACTGGTCAGAAGCGTTGATAACCACTGTTCCTCCTCCGGCGCGGATGATGTGCGGCACCGCTTCGCGGAGCGTGTTTACCGTGCCATAGATATTGGTTTGGATCATGAGGTCAAGCTCTTCGTCCGAGATGTCCAACAAGGTGTTGCAACGGTGGATGCCCGCATTTGCCACCACACTGTCTAATTGACCGAACCGTTTCACGGTTTCCTCGACGGCATTACGGATATCTTCACGATTCCTGATATTGCCCGGAACGAAAATCAATTGATCCGGACGATTTATCTCTTCCATCCGTTCGTGTGCCGCCTCCTCATTGATGTCCATAAATCCCACGTTCCATCCCTGTTGGATGAATTTTGAGACTGAAGCGGCACCGATGCCGGTAGAACCTCCTGTAATGAATACTGTTTTCATGCGAATGATATGATATGATTAGGTTATTTGTAATTGCTTGTTGTTAATGCTGATGCACTTAGCAAGAACAGCCTCCAAACGGAATGAACCGGTTTACTTTCCCCACCTCTTCGGTTGCCATACGGAACTTTCGCGGAAATGCAGGATAGGGAGATCTTGCGTAGTGTAAACTACATAGAAGCGATTATGTCTTACTAATCCGCCCTCGTAGAAGACCCAACTCTTGCCTGATCGGTCGCCGGCATACCAATTCCAGTTCTTCTTATCCCAGAACTGGTTGAAGCTGTTCTCTTCCGTCTGTGTGGCGTTCATGCGCAGTTCGCTTCCGCCGGTCGATGAGATAATCGCATCTTTGTTGTCGATGTTGGCGAAGCCAATGGCAGTAATCTTCTTCGCCGGATCGTGGTCCACGCCCTCGTCGTAGTACTTCACAAAAAGATAGTTGTTGTCGAGTGATCCTGGCACATTCTGGTTCGCATGTACGCCTCGGGGAATGTAGTGCTTTCCGCCGTTGAAGCCCTTGGCTGTTTTCTCTTGGCAGAACACAGCATCCACGATGCCTAAGCAGTTGTCGCTCGGTGCAAGTGCGTAGTAGATGTATTTGTCGTCATTGTCGGTGGCATCTATATAATGATGGCAGGTCACCTCAAACGCATATCCGTTTTCGCACGGAGCGTTGGAGTTCGCCATGATGGGATAGTAAGTCAGGTAGTTGTTCTGATTGTTCGGATCTTGGGCCACAAAGGGGAGCGGTTCGCCCTTCTTATGTCCGTTCGTGCCGCTCTTAATCAGGATGTCTGCCAACACCAGTCTCGACTTGCCCCTCTGTTTCACTTGTTTAGAGTCCAGATAGTCGTCTTTGGCGTTGAGCAACTCGCTGTAGTTGTTCAGCAGGCGGGTAACGGCCTCCATGTCGGCTTCAGTTTTATCTGTCACCACTTGGTCGTAGGTAAACGCAATCTGGCCAACCAGTTCTTCGATGGGGTAGAGACGGCAGAGGGCGTCGTCCTTCTCGTCGCTGCTCACGTTATAGCCGATGAGAGCCCACTTACTGTTGGAACCGTCGGTGTTGAAGCCGTCGAGCCACTTCTGTGGGTCGTCGATGGCAAGGTCGCCACCGGTCGAGGTTTGCAGGGATACGGCCTTGCTGGCTTTCTCGTAGTTTTCGTTTTGGTAGGCCACGTCGAAGTGTCCCTCCGCATAGTCGCTATGGGCATTAATGTAAATGTCCTGCCATGTTTTGCCAGAGCTGGAAGGCTTGCCGCGTCTCAGTTTTCCTTGTGCGTCGAAACCCACACTGTATTCATAGACGTTCTCCTGGCGGCCGTAAATGTAGATGTTGTAGCCGCCAAACGAGCCTTGCGTGATGATGTCGGTGCCCCAGTCGTCGTAGAAAGCAGTCGTATTGATGTTGTCCACATTCAATGCCTTGGCGAAGGTGGGCGAAAGCAGTGCCAGCAGGGTGGGGTCTTTCTTCTCCTGCTCAAAGGCCGTCATGTTCATGCGTACCTCCGACATCTTCACGCGATACAGATTCAGATAGTATTCGTAAGATTCGCTTGTGGAGAGGCTTCCGCTCACGCCAAGGTCGAACGAGCCATTCCATATATAGGTGGGCTTAATATTCAGTATCGAGGCAAGTTCTTTTTTATACGCTGCTTCCCCTTGATTAGCCTTAATGTCCTTCAATGAGAGTTTCTCAGAAGCGTTCAACCCTTTCTTTCGTGTCTTCTTAAACGATGCTCCCACGTTGACCGACCAGTTCTCCATTGTCTTTTCGTAACTGTCGCCCGAGAATTCAAGCATCGAGAATTGTTTCTGCGTGGTGTTGGCCGTCAGATACTTCTCGCCTAATTTGCTGATTTGGTCGTAAAGCAGCACGCTGCCTAACGTGTTGCCTACCGGGCCGTAGCAGCGGGTGCCCTTGCCCAGCACTTCGCTATAGACGGAGGTGATGGCATCGCCCGCTTTGGTTGCTGCGCTGCCCTGTCGGAGTACCACCAGCACGGTGCGCGCCTTTTCGGGAAACTCTTTAGGTGTGATTTTTACCGGAATGATCTCAAACGGTTTATCGAGTGCTTTTTGCATTTGGGCAACGGCATACCACTTGCCGTCATTGTGTTGCTCGCAGTTGAATTTCACGTACTCGTTCTGCTCAGTCTCTATGTCCACCATGCGCAGAACGCTCAGCGGTAAGGCCAGATTTTCCTTGTCGCCCTCGTCTATAATATGTATCAGCACACTGCCAACCACGTCATTTGTGCCTTGCGGTACATACTCTTCGATTCCTACCTCTTCTTTTAGATTTTCATCATCTTGGCATCCTGTCAAGCAAAATTGTCCGCTTAGGATTAACAGCGATGCCACCGAACATTTCAGACACTTTATTCGCATAATTTTGTATATTAGTATGGATAAATAATGCGTGAAAGTATGTTGAAAAAGGGTTGGCAGGGTGTTAAAACCGCAAAATCGGGTGTCAATTTGGCAATTGAGACGTTTTGGAATGTTTTGCAACCACCGTCATCAGGCAAGTATATCTCTGAACGACTGCAATCCATTGGGTAATGTTTGTGGGTTGACAACGGGCCTTCAGCCCGTCGTTGTATCAAACAACAAACCAAACAATGCTTTAACATCCATTCGCCATTTACTAATTCAGACACACCGCCCCCTGTTTTTTACATACACCGGCAACAACGGCCGGAAGGAGCGGTTATTGTATTTTTTTCAGGTCTGATGTTTGTCAAAAACAGGTGACAAATCCGTTAGAAGCGGCGGGCAACTTCGTTGGAGTTGACAGAAGAGTCTGCCTCGGACCAAATACCCTTTAAAAACAGGGTTTTAGCTGTTTCTCAAGGGTCTATAGACTAATTGCAATTAGTCTATAGACTTTCCGGAAAAAGGGTAGGGACTTTTTTGAAATTGGGTAGGCACTCCGTTCGGATTGGGTAGGCACTCCGTTGGAAATGGGTAGGCACCCAATTTTCGGAAATAGACTACTCCTTTTTGACAGGATAAATAATCTTTTGCCAGTCTATTCTCTTATTGTATTTTTGATGGAATAAATACAAACCGCCAAGTGCTTTTATGTTTTCGGCCTGTTTTGATGCACCGGCGATAAGATTTCAATGAATATTCTTTTATTCTTTCTTTATTCTTTTATCTTTGTCTGTAATTTGGTGTGGCGAAAATCCGGTATGGGCAAAAAGAGATACACGGCTGTGCAGATACCTTGCACACAAGCCGTGTAACTTTGCAACAATAAAACGAACAATAGAAACATATAATATGAATAAACAGCAGCTTGCTAATAAGATATGGGCATCAGCAAACAAGATGCGTTCCAAGATAGAAGCGAACGAGTATAAAGACTATATTCTTGGTCTTATTTTCTACAAATTCTTGTCGGACAATGAGGCGGAGTATATCCTGAAAGACATGAAGGGAGCATCCGAGGAGGAGAAACAGGCAGCTTTGGAGAGTCTTAAGGAGGACTACGACGACGAAAACTCCAAGGTCATTATTGACTATTGCAGAAATAATATCGGTTACTTTATCGAGTATAAGAATCTGTTCTCTACCTGGTTGTTGCCGGATAGCAACTTCTCGGTTTCCGATCTTTCGGTAGCTCTCAACTCGTTTGACCGACAGGTAAGTACAAACTATAAGGCGGTTTACGACGGCATCTTCAAGACGCTGCAGGCCGGACTCAGCAAGCTTGGCGAAAACCCGGCAAGCCAGACTCGGGCCGTGAAGGATCTTATCAAGCTTATCAAGGATATTCCTGTCAACCGTTCGCAAGACTATGATGTCTTGGGCTATGTATATGAATACCTGATTGGCAACTTTGCTGCCAATGCCGGCAAGAAGGCAGGCGAGTTCTATACGCCTCACGAGGTGGCTATCCTTATGTCGGAGATTGTGGCCGAGCATCACAAAGACAAGCGTCAGATTGAAATCTATGACCCGACGTCCGGTTCCGGTTCGCTGCTGATCACGATTGGTAAATCTGTTGGCCGCCATATCGCCGATAAGAATCGTGTGAAGTATTATGCCCAGGAGTTGAAAGAGAATACCTACAACCTTACACGTATGAATCTGGTGATGCGTGGCATCCAGCCGAGCAACATCAATACACGCTGTGCCGATTCGCTCGACGAAGACTGGCCTATCAGTAAGAGCGGTAGCGAGATAGGTATGCCGCTCTATGTGGATGCGGTAGTGAGCAACCCGCCCTATTCGCAGCAGTGGGACCCAAAAGACCGTGAGAACGATGCCCGCTTCAAGAACTACGGCGTTGCTCCCAAGTCGAAGGCCGACTATGCTTTCCTGCTCCACGAACTTCATCACCTGAAACCCGATGGCATCCTTACCATTGTGTTGCCTCATGGCGTGTTGTTTCGTGGCGGTGAGGAGGAGCAGATTCGTACCAATCTTATCGAGAAGAACAACATTGATGCCATCATCGGTCTGCCGGCCAACATCTTCTTTGGCACAGGTATTCCAACGCTCGTCATGGTGCTGAAGCAGCATCGTGCCGACGACGGCGTGCTCATTATCGACGCCAGCAAGGGGTTCGTGAAGGATGGTAAGCAGAACAAGCTCCGTGCCAGCGACATCAAGAAGATAGCCGACACCGTGCGCGACCGCAAGGATATTCCCGGCTTCTCCAAGAAGGTGAGTCGTGCGGAGATAAGGGAGAATGGCTACAACCTCAACATTCCTCGCTATGTGGATTCGAGCGAAGCTGCCGAGCCGTATGATATCTACGCCACGATGTTTGGCGGCATTCCCAATGCCGAGATTGGTGCATTGCAGAAATATTGGGAGGCTCTTCCTTCGCTTCGCGACGATCTGTTCAAGCCGGAGGCGGACAAACCCTATTCTTCGTTGAAGGTGGAGGATGTGAAGGCTGCCATCGAGCAGAACACGGATGTAAAGCGGTTCAACGCTCGGTTTGATGAGGCTTTTGATGGTTTTGCCGATGTGCTTCATCAGAAGTTGATCGACAACGTGATGAATGTCCACGAGCTTCAGGTGCAGGACGAGATTGCCACCGACATCTTTCGTCGCCTTAACAGCATTCCGCTTATTGACCGCTATGCTGTTTATCAGGCCTTGGCAGACAACTGGCAGGCTATCATCAGCGACATCGAAACCATTCAGGAGGATGGCATCGATGCTGTGCGTATGGTGGAGACGGCCTACAAGTTGGTGAAAAAGAACGACGAAGATGTAGAGGTTTCCGATGGACTGAAAGGCCGCATCCTTCCTTTCGACCTTGTGCAGAAGGTGAAGTTTCGGGCGGAACTTAATTCTATCTCTGCCCTTCTGTCGAGAGTAGAAGCTATTGGTGGCGAGCTTGATGAGGTGCGCGACAGCTTCACGGAAGAAGAGCTTGAGACTTATTGTGATAGTGAGAAAGACAACGCTTTCGACAAGAAGAGGATTACGGCCGATGCCAAGCCAAAGGCTGATGTGGAGGCAGAAACCAAGACAAAGCTCAAACAGATTGTGGCTCTTTGGGACGAGCAGACCCGAACCAACAAACAGATAAAGGCAGATAAGTTGGCGTTGGAAGAGGCAACTATCCAAGCCATTGAACATCTGTCGGATGCGGATGTGTCGCACTTCTTGCACTTGAAGTGGATTGAGCCTATTTGCGAAGGTATCAACGCCTCTCTTCGTTCTGTCTTGACCTCTTTGGAATCTGCTGCTCTTGCTCTCAGCGAGAAGTATGCGGTGAGCTATAAGCAGATTAACGACGACATGGTTGCTGCGAATGAGGAACTGGCTGAGCTGGTGGAGCAGCTCACGGGTGATGAGTTTGCAATCAGGGGATTGAAGGAATTGGTAAAGGAATAAGGAGGAATTGGATTATGTACACGCCACCGTTTACAATAAGTGCAGAAGCAATCAATAAGATTGCTGAAATTTCAGGTCTGATAGAGCGTTATGCCATACGACTTGAACAGAAGGATGCCTTACATCTGCGCAAGGCAAACAGAATACGCACCATCCACAGCTCGCTTGCCATAGAGGGCAACAAACTGACAGAGGATGAGGTGCGCGACATCATTAATGGCAAAAACATCGTTGCTCCTATCAAGGAAATACAAGAGGTGAAGAATGCAATAAAGACATATGAAATGTATCCATACCTTGACGCATTCAAGGAAGAAGACTTGCTAAAGGCTCACGCACAGATGATGGAAGCAATTATCGACCATCCAGGGAGATACCGACATGGTGGTGTGGGAGTTTTTTCAGAGCATGGACTTGTTCACATGGCGCCACCTGCCGACAGAGTACCGTATCTGATGAAAGATTTGTTTGCATGGCTAAACCAAAGCAAGGATCATCTGCTTATACGCTCTTGTGTGTTCCACTATGAGTTTGAATTCATACATCCCTTTGCCGATGGCAATGGCCGTATGGGCAGACTGTGGCAATCGCTTATTCTTGGTAAGCTACATCCGCTGTTCGAACATCTGCCTGTGGAGAACATGGTTTTCTCTAACCAGCAGGCATATTATGATGCAATAACAGCAAGCACGCAAGCTGCTGACTCTGGCGTTTTCATCGACTTTATGCTGTCGGAGATTCTTGAGACTCTAAAGAGGCATCAAGGTGAAGAATTGCATGAAGTTCATGATGAAGTTCACGATAAAGTTCATGATAAAGTTCACGATAAAGTTCACGATAAATATCCTGACATTTCGGACTCTGCATGGAATGTGCTCAACTATCTAAGCAATAACGACGGAGCATCGGCAAAAATGGCAGCAGAAGCTCTTGGCATATCCGAACGCATGGTAAGAAAGCATATTGCAACTCTAAAGTCTGCCAACATTCTTTCACGTGCTGGAAGCAACAAGTATGGCAAATGGGTTGTTAGTTGGGAGTGAGAATGCCTTGGCTCATCGCGACTATCCCTAACATGATATTAGCATGGCAGGAAACTCATCCTGATATTGAGGTAAACATTGTGGAAAATGGAAGTGATACTCAAGGTGGCACTCAAGGTGGCACTCAAGATGTCCCTCAAGGCGATGACTTAGATAAATGGATAGAATATCAAGTAGCTGTTTATCCTAAAATAACAACAGAAGAATTGGCTTCTTTGTCGGGAAAAGGATTAAGAACCATCAAGCGTCGTATCGCCAAGATGCCTCATATTGTGTATGTTGGTAGTGGCTATAGCGGACATTGGGAGGTGAAGCCTAAACAGAAATAAACATATGATGGTGCCGAAATGAACTGGTTAGTACCACTAACCAGTACGTCTGGTACTAAACGATAGAGAGACCTTTATGAAAGGTGTCGACTATTCTTATTATTATGAACAAGAAAATTGAATAATATGATGGAACCAAAAATAAGATTCAAAGGGTTTGAGGGGGAATGGAAGGAAGAACCCCTAAAATCTTTCTTCACTAAAGTGACGAAAAAAAATACTAAGATGCAATACTCTGCAGTTTTGACAAATTCTGCGGAGCATGGCATTATTGACCAACGAGACTATTTTGATTTTGACGTTGCCAATAGTAATAATATTGGTGGATATTATATTGTTGAGCCAAACGATTTTGTTTACAATCCTCGTGTTTCGGTAACTGCTCCAGTTGGTCCTATTAATAGAAATCGATTAGGATACGCAGGTGTTATGTCTCCTTTATATCTTGTTTTCAAGATAGATGGAATAAATAAAGACTATCTATGTAATTATTACAAAACAAATAAATGGCATCAATTTATGCGTCTAAGTGGCAATTGTGGAGCAAGATTTGATAGATTATCAATTTCTGACGAACAATTTGTTACGATGCCGATACCACATCCTTCTAATCTTAAGGAGCAACAAGTCATCTGTAAACATCTCGACACTCTCGACTCTCAAATCTCCGCCTCCACCTCACGTCTTGCCTCATTAAAGCAGATGAAGGCGGCAAGCCTGCAGGCTATGTTCCCGCAGGAAGGGGAAACTGTGCCTAAAATAAGATTCAAGGGATTTGAGGGGGAATGGAAGAAAGTGAAGTTCTCTGAATTATATGAACGTTCGTCAATAAAAAACGACCTTAGCTTTGGGACAGATAAGATAATCTCCGTTGCCAATATGTATTATATAAATAATGAAAAGCAGGTTGATGATGATTATCTTCGTTCATACAATGTAATGCGTTTAGGTGATATTGCCTTTGAGGGCCATTCAAGTAAGGAATTCGCATACGGAAGATTAGTAGAAAATACAATTGGGGATGGTATTGTTTCTCATGTTTTCGTTGTTATGAAACCAAAAAGTAAGAAATACGATCTCAACTTTTGGAAATACTATATTAATAATGAGAACATAATGGGAAACATCTTATGTCGTTGTACAAAAGCATCAACAATGATGAACGACATTGTTATTAATGATTTCCTCAAAGAATCGATACTTGTGCCTTCATACGAAGAACAAGTTGAAATTGGAAAAATACTCACCTCTCTCGACCATCAAATCACCCTTCAGACCCAGCGTTTGGAGAAGCTGAAGCAGATGAAGGCGGCATGTTTGGATAAGATGTTTGTATAATACTTAAAGAATATAACATCATGACAATAGACGAAATAAGAAACAGAAAAGAAGACCAAACCTTCGACTGTAAGAGCATACATATAGACCCTAAAGCATTGGCTGTGCCTATAGTGGCAATGGCTAATGCTGATGGTGGCATACTTGCCATTGGGGTATCAGACAAGACAAGACGTATTGAGGGGATTGATCAATACACCAAGCAATTGAACGAGCTGCTCCGTGTGCCTATGGATTTCTGTATGCCTTCTGTAAGGGTTAGGTACGAATACCTTGCATGCATAGACAGCGAGGGCAACGACAATAGAATATTGTTGATGTATGTTCCTGCCAGTAGTTTTCTGCATACCAATCAGGCAGACGAAGCATTTATGCGTGTTGGTGACAAAAGCAGAAAATTGAGTTTCGACGAGCGCATGCAGTTGATGTACGACAAGGGAGAAAGAAACTATGAGGACGAAGGTGCATACGGAGCTACGATTGACGACGTTGACATGAACGCCGTTAACGAATATATCAAAATAATTGGCTACAGCAAGTCTGCCCTGGAATATCTCTATGAGAACAACGACTTTGTGAAAGAGGCTGACGGAAGACAGAAGGTAAGCAATGCTTGCATTCTGCTTTTCGGCAAGCGACCACAACGTTTCTTCCCACGTGCCCGAACAAGATTCATCAGATATGAAGGAACTGAGGAAAAGGTTGGTACGGAAATGAACGTAGTAAAGGATGTAACGTTCGAGGGCACTATTCTGAATCAGATAGTAAAGACTGTGGAATATCTGGAAACGCAAGTACGCGAGCATTCTTTCTTGGGACAAAACGGACAGTTTGTTACCAACCGCAACTATCCCAAGTTTGCCATTCAGGAAATGGTGGTAAATAGCGAATGCCACAGAGACTATAGCATCAAAGGAACAGAAATCCAAATAAAGATGTTCGACGACAGATTGGTGTTTGAATCTCCTGGCAGACTGCCTGGACTGGTAAGAGCCGAGAATATCCGACATACTCACTTCTCACGCAACCCAAAGATTGCCCAATTCCTAAAAGCATACAACTATGTGAAGGAGTTTGGCGAGGGTATTGACCGTATCTGTAAGGAATTGGAAAGCCGTGGAGCGGTAATTCCGTATTTTCATACGGACGCATTTATCCTTAAAGCGATATTAAAGGCTGAATTTGTAGAAGAAGCCATAGCAATAAAGGATAATTCAGAAAAGATAAATGTCGCAGATCATGTCGCAGATGGACTCACTGAAAGACAGAGAGCAATTCTTGATTTAATAGAAAAGAATGTCGCAGTAAATGCGGAGAATGTCGCAGTAAATGCTGAAAATGTCGCAGTAAACGCTGAAAATGTCGCAGTAAATACGGAAAATGTCGCAGTAAATACTAAGTTTCTTGCAAACAGTTTAGGTATAAACAGAAAGACTATTCAACGTGAACTAACTATATTACAAGAAAAGAATTTTGTTTATTGGGTAGGAGCTGACAAAAACGGACATTGGGAAATCGTGAATCATAAACCAAGCAACAATTAAACCAAAGAGAAAATTATGGCAGACAATATACAAGGGTTCATCAAGGAACTTGCCTTTGAGGAGGCATTGACCCATCATCTCCTCGACCACGGCTGGAACGAGGTGATAAAGAATCCCACGGAGGAGGAACTTGTCCGGAACTGGGCAAGCATCATCTACGACAACAACCGCGAGATAGACAAATTGGGCAACTATCCGCTTACTGCCTCGGAGATGCAGCAGGTGATGGACACCGTGAACATGAAAAGTTCGCCCTACGAGATGAACCGATTTATCAATGGCAAGGAGGTTTGCATCAAGCGAGACAACGAGGCCGATACCAACAACTTCGGCAAGCAAGTGTATCTCAAGATATTCGACCCTATGGAGATCTCTTCCGGACAGAGCCGTTATCAGATAGTGCGTCAGCCTAAGTTCAAGACGGCCGACACGATATTAGGCGACCGACGTGGCGACTTGATGCTCCTGATCAACGGTATGCCCGTGATTCATATCGAACTGAAGCGAAGCAAGATTGATGTCAGCCAGGCTTGCTATCAGATTAAGCGATATGTACACGAGGGTGTGTTTCAAAGCGGCATCTTCTCGATGGTGCAGATCTATGTGGCCATGACTCCGGAGGAGACGCTCTACTTTGCCAACCCCGGACAGGAAGACCGCTTCCAAAAGCAGTTCTATTTCCATTGGGAAGACTTCAACAACACCATAGTGAGCGACTGGAAGCAGGTCGCCTCCAATCTGCTCTCCATCCCTATGGCCCATCAGATGGTGGGATTCTACACCATTGCCGACGACAAGGACAAGACCCTGAAGGTGCTGCGCAGCTATCAGTACTTTGCCGTGAGCCATATAAGCGATGCTGTGAAGAAGACCAACTGGGACGACCATCAGCACAGAGGAGGTTATATCTGGCATACAACGGGTTCGGGCAAGACGATGACCTCGTTTAAGAGTGCGCAACTCATAGCCGCAAGTGGCGATGCCGACAAGGTGGTGTTTCTGCTCGACCGTATAGAACTCGCCCTGCAGTCGCTCGACGAATATCGCGGCTTTGCCGGAGACGGCGATGAGATACAAGACACGGCAGACACCTCGGTGCTCCTTGCCAAACTGAAAAGCACCGACAACGACGACCGCCTTATCGTTACCTCCATCCAGAAGATGAGCAACATCAAGGAGGGCGGAGCAATAACAAAGGAGATGCTTGAGAAGATAGACAAAAAGCGCCTTGTGTTTATCATCGACGAGTGTCATCGTAGTGTGTTCGGCGATATGCTTATGAGCATCAAGCGCACCTTCCCACGTGCCTTGCTGTTTGGCTTTACCGGAACGCCCGTGTTTAAGGAGAATGCCAAGAACGAGATTACCACAGAAACGCTGTTTGGCAACGGACTCCACAAATACACCATTGCCAGCGGCATACCCGACGGTAATGTGCTTGGCTTCGACCCCTATATGGTGAAGACATACGACGAGGACGAACTGCGCGAACTGGTGGCCTTCCATCAGATAGACCTGAAGCTGAAGGAGCGCAATCCCGACGAACCACAGACAAAGAGATCGACAGAGGAATATCTGAAACTGATAGACGAGGACGAAGAGCTGGGCAAGATCTACGATCGCTTTGTCAATAAGCTGCAAATGCCGGAGACATACACGGAGAACGGAAAACAGGTCAGAGGCATCGAGGCCTATCTGCCGAGGAATATCTACGAGTGTGACAAGCACCACATAGCCGTGGCCAACGACATCGTGAAGAGCCGCGAGAAGCTGAGCAAGAACGGCAAGTTCCACGCTATGCTCGCTACCAAGAACATTCCGGAGGCTATCGCCTATTATCAGCTGTTCAAGAAGTATCATCCTTCGCTGAACGTGGTGGCTGTGTTCGACAACAACATCGACAATAGCGACGGCGGCATTGTGCGCGAGGATGCCATCAGAGAGATGCTGACGGACTATAATGCCAAGTATGGCACGAGCTATAAGCTTGCCAACTATGCCCAGTATAAGAAGGATGTGGCCAAACGTCTGGCCCACAAGAAACCATACATAGGCATAGAGAATGACCACAGCCAGCAGATAGACCTGCTGATCGTAGTCACTCAGATGCTTACGGGCTACGACTCGAAGTGGATCAACACGCTATACGTGGACAAGGTGATGAAGTATGTAGATATCATTCAGGCCTTCTCGCGCACCAACCGACTCTTCGGACCGGACAAACCCTTTGGCACGATCAAGTATTACACCAAGCCCTACACGATGGAGCAGAACATCAACGATGCGCTGGAGGTGTATGTAGATCGTCCGCTTGGCGTGTTTGTGGATAAGTTGGAGAAGAACCTTTGCAACATCAACCAGCGCTTCCTTACCATCCGGGACATCTTCCATTCGCATACGATTATGAACTTCGAGAAGCTACCGGATACGCGTGGAGACAAAAACATGTTTGCCAAGAGCTTCAGCGAGATGACACACCTGCTGGAGGCAGTCAGGTTGCAGGGCTTCGTGTGGGAGAAGAGTGAGTATGAATTCCAGCACGGCAACACCTACACGAAGGTGAAGATGGAGCTGGACGAGCAGACTTATCTCATTCTGTTGCAACGCTATCGTGAGCTGTTTGAACCGGCTGATACGGGTGATCCTAAAGATCCATGGGAATATTCCATCGACACCTATATCACCGAAACGGGCACAGGAACGATTAATGCGGATTATATCGACTCGAAGTTTCAGAAGTTCATCAAGAACCTCTATACCGAAGGTCCGGGCAGCGAGATGACCCAGGCGGCGTTTGAAGCCTTGTGCAAGACCTTTGCCTCGCTCTCGCAAAAAGACCAGCGCACGGCCCTCATCATTCTGCATGACATACAGAGTGGAGACCTGCATCTGGAGCCGAACAAGACCATCAACGACTATATTGCCCAGTATCAGATAAGCGAGCTGAAGAAGCAGATTATGAATCTGAGCGAGGCTACGGGTGTGAATGCAAGTCAGCTCATCAACATTATGAGCAGCGATGTGAATGAGCAGAACCTGAACGAGTTCAACCGCTTCGAGAACCTCAAACTCTCGCTCAATCAGCAGAAAGCACGCGAGTTCTTGGTAAGGATTACCGGCTCTGCCTGTCCGCCATTCCTTGTGATGCCAAAGACAGACCAGATACTGCGCAAGTTTATCCTGGATTCTGAGGCACGCGAGCGCATCTTGCTGGCATGGTTTCACGATGAGGTGACATTAGAGAATGCGGAGAATTATCAAGAGAAAGAGCCCACGGAAGAAACCGCACCGCAAGAGGAGCGTGGCAACGAGGATGAATCACTGAATATCGAGAAGATGAAGTCCGGCATAAGTGCTATTTTGACGAGTACACTTTCCGGCATAAGCCACTATATGCGGCCGCAAGATGAGGTGGTTGACAGTGTGTTCTATGTCTTGGGTAAAAAGTCGCTCGAAAGTCTGGACGGAGTGGGACTTTTCATCTTCCGCGCCTTCTCTAATCTGTTTGTCAAGGAGGCAACGATTGTAGATAAGTTTGTCAGCTTCAACCTGCTTGTAACAAAGTTTGAGGCTTATCTGAAGAAGCTCTTCTACCTGATGAAGGGAAGAGAAGTGAAGCCATACCGTGAAGGCGACCCTGTGACATGGAAGGATGTTATATATGCCATTCGCCCTCTGAGGTTATTGAAATATAGCGACCAGTCGGAGTATCAGACATTGTATCAATATCTGCTGATGGCAAAGGAGTGGCGCAACAATGAGGCGCACATTTCGCCCACGGCTTCGGAGCAAGAGATAGATGCGGCCATCAGCATTATCATTACAATGTATTTCTTTGCTACCGGCTCATGTATGACAGAGCTGGAGTATTTGGGACATGACATAGAGAGACCCAAGAATCCGGTCCGCTATAAGCTCCCTAATATAGATGATTCCTCTTGTTGTATTGCCGCGGCAGACAGAACGCTGGAATATGAATAATTGGTCATTGGCGCACTTCCGCAGGAAAGTCCGTGTGGAGCGGTTTTTGAAAGAGGTCGGCATCTTTTTGGAAAAAGGGCGCACCCTTTTTGGAAAAAGGTCGGCATCTTTCTTTTGAACGGCATTCGAATAGAGGCTGAATTCCGAAAGCAACGCAGCAGTTTGCAATTATGACGCACCGCCTTTTTATTGATATGTTATAGTAAGCCCCTCTGAAACTACTCGATAAGTAACCCCTCTCCCTGCTTACTAAGCAGGCCTTCGACTACTTACTAAGCAGGCCAAGCTCTACTTAGTAAGCAGATCAAGCTCTACTTACTAAGTAATTTTCAACCTTTTCGATAAGCAGTTTTTTGTTCCGTCGTAATCGTTAAATTTTTCTTCTTTCTTACCCATATTGTTTGTTTTATTGAACATTGTTGTTATATTTGCAACGGACCTCTCCTCGAAAGAGGTTTGGACCCAGCCTCAGGCAGATTTGGTTTATTCTAAATCTGCCTGTTGTATTTTAAACCCGTTTTGTAAAATATCCTCGCGTGAATAAGCCCGGTCTCTCCCGTCCTTTACGATTGTAATAGTTTTTATATTCTCCGCCCTTGCTACCCTGCCCTTTATACCGTCGGTCAAATCTCCCAGTGATATATCCGATTCAATCCATAGCACAATATGGTCGGCCTGTCTTTTGGCAGAACGAATCGCACGGTCTATAGCACTTGCGGATGCCACTGTATTTACCTTATACTCCTCCTCTCTGCCCAGCGTCCGGTTGTAAGCATCGGCACATGGTTTATTGTCGTCTCTTGGCAGCAGGTCTATTTCGTGCCCGTATTTATTGGCAAAATAGCTCGCTACTTTTATGTTCTCGGCGCGTTCCGCCTTGCCATGCTCTTGATGAATGCGGAGCTTGCCCCTTTCGGTTGGGATTGAAGTATAGGCCTTGTCGTCGTCATCCACAAGCTCCCTCACCTTCTTTTCTACCGCTTTGCAATGGAGGCAATCCTTTTCCTTGTTGAACAGGTTGGAACTTCCGTCGCTAAAAGAGCAGCTTTGGCACGATTGCGGGAAGTAGGGATGCTCCTGGCTAAACAGACTCTTCGACCGTGCCGGGTTGCGGCTCAGCCCCGGCGACCTTACGGTATTGTTTTAACGCTGTTAAAATGGTGTTTTAATACCGTTTTAGCGTTGTTTCATTTATCATCAGTGATCATGCTGAAAACTACTCATTGTATCGCCCTGAAAGTGGCAAAAGTAGAAAGGCGTTAATAATCCCAAATCGGTCATCGTTGCTGGTGCCATTGTATTCGACAAAAGGCAGCGCTTCTGTACTGTTGCCCTTTACAGGGCGCTATATTGTATATCCCTTTTACCCAAGGCGTTGCCATGGGCTATGGAAACCATTGGGCTTTCAGCCCGTTGTTGCTCCCACAAATATTCGACATCGTTATCCAGACCGTTCGGCAGAATGTCCGTTATTTTGCCCTATTAATCATTTCATTCCATTAATGACGGCCGTCTTGCCCACCCGGCGCGGCAGGTCGTTGCGCACCCATTGTTCCACCTCCCGAATCTTCCGCTTCAGTTCTTTATTGATGTCGTCTTTCATTTTCGTTCGGTTGGTTGTTTTATTAAAGGTTGTTTGTTTTTTATCCACTTTGTCAACGCTGTTTATTTGCTATTTAGATAAATGTGCTTATCTTTGTTGCTATAGAAGGGAGAGAAAGAAGACTGTATCGGATTGCAGATCCTTTGGCAAGTTCTTTTATCTTCCTTTTATTTTGTCAACTATCGAATAAAGGACAAGTTTCCCTCCTTTTAATTCTTTCACCACCAAATAGACTTTTCACCGGCTAATTCAAACTCATAAGTAATTCCTTTTCGGCTTGAATTTCTCTACAAATCCGTCATAATCGCTGAATTTTTCTTCTTTCTTACCCATATTGTTTGTTTTATTGAACATTGTTGTTATATTTGCAGCAAAGACTTATGCGGCGTTTCACATGTCGGCTCTTATGAGTGCAGGCTTCGGAAGGTTCATAAGTCTTTTTTATTTGTACTATCTTTTCCCCTTGTATGTAGTAAATCTGATCTTCCGCTTCAGCTCTTTACTGATGTCGTCTTTCATTTTCGTTCAGTTGGTTGTTTTATTAAAGGTTGTTTGTATATTTGCAATATCCAATAGGAAAGCATCAGACTAAGTTATTCTGTGCGAAAGCACACAAGAAAGGCGATGGGTTTGATGCTTTTATTTTGTCTTCATGAAATACAGAAAAAACTATCGTTGTTGACTTTTCTTTTAAATTCAATCGTCAATCCTCTGTCTTTATCCATATACTATACATGTAAATGTATCCATCGCCCTGAAAGTGGCAAAAGAAGAATGGCGTCTTATAAATTGGGTAATCTCTTTCTTTTTCTGTTGAACTTCTTTATATTTGTGTGAGTTACTATATCTATATATTGGCGTAAAGATCGAAAAAGCACAAATGCGAAATGAAGATAAAGGTAAAAAGAATATGGATTAGCTGTGTGGGCCTTTCTCTATGATGTCGGCCGTGTGAGCGATCCCCAGCGTCCGTAAGTGTTGGCCGCTGCTGCCCGTGTTTATGACGAAGAGCGCACAGCCAATAGTTTTCGCTTTGTGGCCAAGAGCCCGATCGAGACCAGCAATGTGATACGCGTGTTGCTTCCGGCCATGCCGGAAGTGGCGGTTACCGATGCTGCCGGACAAGCGCTGCCGTCGATGAAGTGGGAGTGAGACGAGAAGAGCCATACCTGTTTGGTCTGCTTTGAGAATCATCCGGAAGGTGTAGCCGTGAGCTTTACGTGGTAAACGAACGGTGCGTTGTGATAGCGAACAGCTTCATCGCTTTCGTAATGAAATAAAATGACCCTTTTAATACAACCTACGGCATCTTTAGTAAAGAATATCTAAGGATTGTTATTATATTTGTGGCTGTAACTTAAACGATAGCGGTAGAGGTTGCGTTGCATTGGAACTATGACACAACTTAAAGGCAAGAATAAGAAACAGATCAATAAACAATATATCATGAAGAAAAGAAGTATCTATATGTTGGCCCTGGCGGCCGTCCTCACATGGGGATGCAAGCCGGCTATGGTTGAGAAGAACGAGAGCGTTTCAGATCCGGTAGAATATGTTAGTCCGTTGGTGGGAACGCAGTCGTCTTTTGAATTGTCAACCGGAAACACCTATCCGGCTATTGCCCGTCCGTGGGGTATGAATTTCTGGACACCTCAGACCGGAATGATGGGAGATGGATGGCAATATACCTACACAGCTAACCGCATCCGTGGTTTTAAGCAAACCCATCAGCCCAGTCCGTGGATCAACGATTATGGACAGTTCGCCATCATGCCTGTGGTGGGTGCGCCCGAATTTGACCAAGACAAGCGTGCCAGCTGGTTCTCACACAAGGGCGAGGTGGCAAAGGCCTACTATTATAAGGTCTATTTGGCCGAACACGATGTTGTCACAGAGCTGACACCGACCGAGCGTGCAGCCATGTTCCGCTTTACCTTCCCCGAAAACGACCATTCGTATGTAGTGGTGGATGCGCTGGACAACGGTTCATACGTGAAAGTGCTTCCCGAAGAGAATAAGATTATCGGTTACACCACAAAGAACAGTGGCGGTGTGCCCGAGAATTTCAAGAACTATTTTGTCGTGCAGTTTGACAAACCCTTTACCTATGATGCCACCTTTGCCAAAGGCGCATTGAAAGAGTCTGTCAAGGAGCAGAAAGAGGACCATGTGGGAGCGGTCATCGGCTTCAAGACACGCAAGGGCGAAATGGTACATGCCAAGGTGGCTTCGTCATTCATCAGCTTTGAGCAGGCCGAACAGAACCTGAAAGAGCTGGGCAGCGACAACTTCGACACGCTGGTGGCTAAGGGCAAGCAGGCCTGGAACGATGTGTTGGGTCGGATTGAGGTTGAAGGCGGCAGCACAGATCAGTTCCGCACCTTCTATTCCTGTATGTATCGTTCATTGCTCTTCCCCCGTAAGTTCTACGAAGTGGCAGCCAATGGCGATGTGATACATTACAGCCCTTACAACGGTCAGGTGTTGCCGGGCTATATGTTCACCGACACCGGTTTCTGGGATACTTTCCGTTGTCTGTTCCCCTTCTTGAACCTGATGTATCCGTCGGTCAACAAAGAGATGCAGGAGGGTTTGATCAATACCTATAAAGAGAGTGGCTTCTTCCCCGAATGGGCCAGTCCGGGTCATCGCGGCTGTATGGTGGGAAACAACTCCGCCTCAATCTTGGTAGATGCCTATATGAAGGGAGTGAAGGTCGATGATTTGGAAACTCTGTACAGAGGATTGATTCATGGTACAGAAAATGTGCATCCGACCGTTTCGTCAACCGGCCGCTTGGGACATGAATATTATAACAAGCTGGGTTATGTGCCTTACGATGTGAAGATCAATGAGAATGCCGCCCGCACATTGGAATATGCCTATAACGACTGGTGCATCTGGAAGCTGGCCAAAGAGCTGAACCGTCCGGCCGAAGAGGTAAGCCTGTTTGCACGCCGTGCGCTGAACTATAAGAATCTCTTCAATAAAGAGTATAATTTAATGTGTGGCCGCAATGAAAACGGTGAATTTATGGCACCGTTCTCTCCGCTGAAGTGGGGCGATGCCTTCACCGAAGGAAACAGCTGGCACTATTCATGGTCGGTGTTCCACGATCCGCAGGGCTTGATCGATCTGATGGGAGGCAAGGAGACATTCGTGCACATGCTCGACTCGGTCTTCTCTGTTCCGCCTTTGTTTGACGACAGCTATTATGGTATGGTAATCCATGAAATCCGTGAGATGACGGTGATGAATATGGGTAATTACGCTCATGGCAACCAGCCTATCCAGCACATGATCTATCTCTATAACTATGCCGGTCAGCCCTGGAAGGCTCAGTATTGGTTGCGTGAGGTGATGAACCGTATGTACACACCGACACCTGATGGCTATTGTGGCGACGAGGATAACGGTCAGACTTCGGCCTGGTATGTCTTCTCAGCCATGGGCTTCTATCCGGTTGCTCCGGGCACAACACAGTATGTGATGGGTGCTCCGCTGTTCAAGAAGGCTACATTGCACTTCGAGAATGGCAACGACTTGGTGATTAATGCTCCGGCCAATAGCGATGAGAATATCTATATTGAGTCGATGACATTCAACGGCAAGGAATATACAAAGAACTATCTGGAACATGCCGACCTGTTTAAGGGTGGCGTTATCGACGTGAAGATGGGTAGCCTGCCCAACCACAACCGCGGTGTGAATCCGGGAGATTTTCCCTATTCCTATTCAGTGAACGAAGAGGGAGTCAGTGAGCTTTCACCTATTTCAGCCCAATAAACAGTAAGATTATATATGAACAGAACAGTATCGAAAACGTGGGCAGTGTTGGCTTTTGCTCTCTTGATGGTCTCTTGCGGACTACAGGGAACAAGAAGTGCCTCAGAAGGGAAAGAGCCGGTTGACTATGTCAATCCCTATATGGGAAATATCAGCCACCTGCTGGTGCCGACCTTCCCGACAGTACATTTGCCGAACAGCATGTTGCGTGTCTATCCGGAACGTGCCGATTTTACAGGAGACCGCCTGAATGGTCTGCCTGTTATCGTGACCAACCATAGAGAACGCTCGGCGTTCAATCTGTCACCCTATCAAGGCGACGAAGCCGGATTGAAACCGGTCATCAGCTATAGCTATGATCGGGAGAAAATCCGTCCCTACCGTTATCAGGTCTATCTGGATCAGGAAGAGATCGAGGTGGATTATGCTCCTTCTCATCAGAGTGCGGTGTATGCGCTTTCTTTCCATAAAGAGGCTCCGGCCTATCTGATATTCAACAGCCGTCAAGGTCAGTTGCAGAGCAGCAACAACACGGTGAGTGGCTATCAGTTTATCGACAAAAAGACAAAGGTTTATCTCTATGCCGAGACCGATCATAAGCCGGAACGAGTGGGCGTTGTCACAAACGGCAAGGTGAACTACGAAGCATCATCGACCGAAGGAACGGATGCCGCTATTGCCTTTGCCTTTGCGCAAGGAGTGGAGCAGGTAGGCGTGCGTTATGGCATCTCGTTCATCAGCGTTGAGCAGGCAAAGAAGAATCTGGAGCGTGAGATTGCGGCCTATGATGTAGATGTGGTGGCCAAGAGTGCCCGCAATGTGTGGAATGAAGCATTGGGCAAGATTAAGGTGGCCGGCGGAACCGATGATGAGAAGGCGGTCTTCTACACCTCGTTCTACCGTTGCTATGAGCGCCCTATCTGTCTGAGCGAAGATGGCCGTTACTACAGTGCCTTCGACGGGAATATCCATGAAGACGGCGGTCGTCCCTTCTTTACCGACGATTGGATTTGGGACACATATCGTGCAACACATCCGTTGCGTGTGCTGGTAGATTCAGACAAGGAAAATGATATCATTTATTCATACCTGTTGATGGCCGAACAGATGGGTAACAACTGGATGCCTACTTTCCCCGAAGTGACCGGTGATACACGCCGCATGAACTCGAACCATGCCGTGGCAACTGTGATTGACGGTTATCGTAAGGGTTTGCGTGGCTTCGAACTGGAAAAGGCCTACGAAGCCTGCCGCAAGGGAATCGAAGAGAAGACCTTGATTCCGTGGTCGGCTGCTCCTGCCGGCTGGTTGGACAATTTCTATAAGGAACATGGCTATATACCGGCTTTGCGTCCGGGAGAAAAGGAGACGGTTCCTCATGTCTCTATCTGGGAAAAGAGACAACCTATTGCCGTTACATTGGGCACTTCGTACGACGAATGGTGTTTGTCGCAGATTGCTCAGGAGTTGGGTCGCAGTGATGAGGCCACTCACTATCTGAAGCGTTCCTATAACTATCGCAATGTGTTCAATCCCGAGACCCGCTTTTTCCATCCTAAAGACAAAGAGGGCAAGTTTATCCCGAATATCGACTATCGTTATGATGGCGGATTAGGTGCACGTGACTACTATGATGAAAACAACGGTTACATCTATCGCTGGGATGTGCAGCATAATGTGGCAGACCTGATTGCCTTGATGGGAGGAAAGGAGAATTTCACCGCAGCATTAGACTCTATGTTTAATACACCGCTGGGCATGTCTAAATGGCAATTCTATTCATTCCTGCCCGACCATACCGGTAATGTGGGTATGTTCTCAATGGCCAACGAGCCAAGTTTGCATATACCTTATTTATATAACTATGCCGGCAAGCCTTGGATGACGCAGAAACGCATCCGCACGCTGTTGAATCAATGGTTCCGCAACGACTTGATGGGTGTTCCGGGTGATGAGGATGGCGGTGGCATGTCTGCTTTCGTGGTGTTTAGCGAAATGGGCTTCTATCCGGTTACTCCGGGATTGCCGACCTACAACATTGGTAGCCCAATGTTCCCGCATGTCGAGCTGGATATGGGCAATGGCAATGTCTTTGAGATTATCGCCAACAATGCTTCTGCCGAGAACAAATATGTGCAGTCTGCCCGTTTGAATGGTGTGGAATTGAATCAGCCTTGGTTCAATCATAAAGACATCGCTATGGGCGGCGTGCTGGAGCTTGAAATGGGTCCGGTGGCTAATAAGGATTGGGGTGTTGCAACGCCTCCGCCTTCTGCTGCGGCAAAGCCGGAGTAAACAATCGTAAGAGTTGGTGGATGGTAATTGGCTGTGGCAGTGCTTATAATCAGCACCGCCACAGCCTTGTGTTTTATGATTCTGACATATCTTAAAGAAGTTGCATCCTTAACGAAGTGAGACAATTTGAACCGATGCTTACATTTGACTGTATATTGTCAATATTCAGACCAATTAGAAGGCATAAAATATGTTGTGCAACAGTTCTTTTTTATCTACTTTTGCCCACATAATTAGAGTAGAGAAAATTAGAATTGTGTAGATGATGGCAAAGAAGAGAACAACGGCGCGATCCCGTAAAGGCAGAAAGAAGCAGAAAGTCTCGTTTGAGAGTTGGTTGAAGAGGCTGATCTTGTCAGCAATAGGAGTAGTTTTGGGTTCAATAGGTTCGTTATTTCTATATTCCTATTTCTATCCTGCCGGGCAGAAGAGCAACCGTAATGACAAGCAGTTTGAGGTGAGCTCCTCTTTTCCAAAGAGAAAAACAGAAAGTAAAAAGGATGAAACACCAAAGAAAAAGAGTAGCCCATCGACAGAGAAGAAGCCTTCATCTTCTGTAACACTGAAATTTCCTCCTAATGCCGAGTTGCCCCGGCTGACCGTTAAACGTCAGGAGCAGGTGATTCGTCACGAAGGATATACCGTTTCCTACAATTCTGATTATCGTATTGCCAACTGGGTGGCTTATGAATTGACAGGCAAAGAGGCAATGAGTAGCCGTGCCGAACGCTCCAATAAGTTTGTGCCCGATCCGGATGTAAAGGGGGCAACGGCAACGAATGAAGACTATACACGAACGGGTTATGACCGTGGCCATTTGGCTCCGGCAGGCGACATGAGATGGTCGGCCAAGGCCATGCGTGAGTCATTCTATCTGAGCAATATCTGCCCACAGAAGCCGGGATTGAACCGAGGCATCTGGAAAGAGCTGGAAGAGTTGAACCGCCTGTGGGCCAAAGAGGCAGGATCGCTGCTGATTGTAACCGGTCCGGTCATCGAAAAGGATATGAAACGGTTGGGAAAGAACCGTGTGGGTGTTCCTAAAACATTCTATAAGGTTATCTGTACAATAGTAAATAATGAATATCAGGGAATAGGATTCCTGTTTGACAATCGCGACTATGGAGGCACATCGCTGAAGTCGATGGCCGTCTCGATTGATAAGGTTGAAAAGGAGACCGGCATCGATTTCTTCCCATCTCTGCCCGATGATGTAGAGAAACGTATGGAATCGTCGGTCGATAGCTCTGTTTGGTCGTTCTGATCAAGATCAAGATAAAGGATTGGTCAGATACTTGTAATCGTATAAAATAGTAACAATAGAAATCATAAAAATGCAAATGAACATGAATGGAAGATTGATACCTATGTTTGCTTTGGCTGCATTGGTTTCATGTAGTCAGCCACCGGTAAAAGAGCAAGGTCCTCGTCCGGTTAAGTTGACCGAAGTGACCTCGTTGAATATGATCGAGAAATCGTTCAGTGGTGTTGTTTCTTCAGATCAGTTTAGTGATTTAGCGTTTAAAGTGTCGGGTCCGCTAATCTCGTTGAAGGTTGACGAAGGTCAGAAGGTGCGCACCGGACAGGTTGTGGCAGAAATTGATCCGTTGGATTGTACATTGGAGTATGAAGCCAAGAAAGCTTCTTTTAAGACAGCTGAGGCTCAGTTACAGCGTGCAACGAAGCTGTTGTCTAAACAGGCTATCTCTCGTCAGGAGTTTGAATCGACAGAAGCCTCTTTCTCAAATGCCAAGGCTGCGTTTGAATATGCCAAGAACCAGTTGGCACAGACGAAGCTGCGTGCTCCGTTTGATGGCTTTATCCAGCGTAAATATGTAGAGAACTATCAGAAGGTTCAGGCCGGACAAGCTATTGTGTGCCTGATCAACCCGAAGAAGTTGCAGATACAGTTTACAATGCCTGAAACCAATATCTCGTTCTTCTCAACGCCTCATACGATTTATGTGGAGTTTGATAACTACAAGGGTATTCGCTTCAAGGCTAAGGTGAAAGAATATGTCGAGGCTTCTCCGGATGGTTCGGGTGTTCCCGTTTATCTCTACATTGATGATCCGGCATTCAATCTGGAAGAATATAAAGTGTCTGTCGGATTCTCATGCCGTGTGATCCTGAACATCGAAAGCAAGAGCTTTAATCAAGGAGCCGTATTGGTGCCGCTGTCGGCCGTTGTTGCCAGTGAGACAGACGATAGTAAGTATGTCTTTGTCTATAACAGCCAGTCACAGAAGGTGGAACAGCGTACTATCAAGGAAAAGGAACTGGTGGGCAAAGACGATGTTGTTGTTGTAGAGGGCTTGTCTGCAGGAGATCGGGTGGTTTCAGCAGGAGCAACCCGCATGGTTGACGGACAACAGGTAAAAGTATTAACAGAGTAAGGAGGTAAGTAATGAATATACCTAAATATTCCTTAGAGAATAAGAAGATTGTATATTTCTTCTTGGCTATCATGCTGATAGGAGGTGTACTGTCTTTCTTTAAGCTGCCGAAGAAGGAAGATGCTCCCTTTGTCATCAAGCAGGCTGTGTTGGTGACTCAGTATCCGGGTGCGACTCCTTTTGAAGTGGAGAAATTGGTGACTGAACCCATTGAGCGTGAGATTCAGTCTATGTCGGATGTGTTGCAGATCAAATCAGAGTCTTATTTCGGTATGTCAAAGATCACTATTGAGCTACAGCCGACATTGGATCCCGACTATATGCCAGTTAAGTGGGATGAGCTTCGTCGTAAGGTGGGCAACATTCAGCCGAAGTTGCCTTCGGGCGCCTCTTCCATTACGGTGAGTGATGACTTTGGTGATGTGTTTGGTATCTATTATGCTTTGACAGCCGACAATGGTTTCACATATAAAGATTTGCGTGACTGGGCACAGAAGATCAAGACTGAGCTGACTCCGGTTCCGGGTGTTCAAAAGGTCTATCTGTTTGGTGAACAGACTCAGGTGGTGAATGTGAAAGTTTCGATTCCGAAGCTGGCCAACCTGGGTATCGATCCGAATGTGATTCAGAGCGTGTTGCAGACACAGAACGTGTTGGTCAATACCGGTGATGTCAATACCGGACAATATCAGTTGCGTGTGCGTGCCGAGGGAACCTATAAAGATATCCAAGACATCCGTGATCAGCTGATCGTTACAAAATCCGGAGCTGAAGTCCGTTTGGGCGATATTGCAGAGGTTGAGCGTGGTTACATGGATCCTCCGTCAACATTGATGCGTGTAGATGGCCAGAAAGCGATTGGTATCGGTGTGGCTACTGGTGCGAAAGATGATGTGGTAGCGGTAGGAAATGCTGTGCAGGAACGTCTGTCCGAGATGGAGCAGCTGTTTCCCGTCGGTATGGAGCTGAAGAGCCTGTATCCTGAAAACCGTATTGCCGACGAAGCCAACAACGGCTTTATCCTGAACTTGATTGAGTCGTTGCTGATTGTGATTGTGGTCATCTTCATTGTGATGGGAGCGCGTGCCGGCATGTTGGTGGGCAGTTCATTGCTCTTCTCTGTGGGTGGCACATTGCTGATTATGTTGCTGTGGGGCGTAGGATTGAACCGTACATCATTGGCTGCCTTCATCATTGCCATGGGTATGCTTGTTGACAACGCCATTGTGGTGACCGATAATGCACAGGTTGGCATTCAGCGTGGTCTTTCTCGCTATAAGGCATTGATTGATGGTGCCACCAAGCCGCAGTGGGCTTTGCTTGGCGCAACCTTCATTGCTGTCTGCTCATTCTTGCCGATGTATCTGGCTCCGGCATCCGTGGCAGAGATTGTGAAGCCGTTGTTTATCGTGTTGGCTGTATCATTGGGCTTGAGCTGGATCCTGGCCTTGACACAGACAACGACTTTCGGTAACTTTATCTTGAAAGAGGCTAAGCCGGGCGAGAGCAAAGATCCGTATGACACGAAGATCTATCATAAGTTTGAACGCGTGATGAGCGTGCTGATAAAGCGCCGTTATATGACCTTGACAGTCGTTGTGATTACATTGTTCTTTTCACTCTTTATCATGGCTATCATGCCACAGAGCTTCTTCCCGCTGATGAAGAAACCCTATTTCCGTGCAGACCTGATTATGCCGGAGGGTTATAGCATCCGTGACGTAGAGGAGAATGTAAAGAAGATTGAAGCGGAATATCTGAATAAGAACGATAAGATCAAGTCTTACTCATTCACGTTGGGTGGATCGCCGGTACGTTACTATTTGGCCAGTTCTTCATTGGGACCGAAGCCCAATTTTGCCAATGTGTTGATCGAGACCAAGCGTCCTGAGGATGCAAAGGAAGAGGAGGCTAAGTTCTATGACTATATGGTAAATAACTATCCGGACATCCTGACTCGTTCCGCTCTGTTTGCGTTGTCTCCTGTGCCCGATGCCGCTATTGAGATCGGTTTCATTGGTGACAATGTGGATACACTGGTGGCCTTGACGCAGCAGGCGAAAGAGATTGCCCGCAAATACAGCGATGTGATGGAGGTTCGTAGCAGCTGGGGCAACAAGGTGCCGGTGTGGAAGCCGCTCTATTCACAGGAAAAGGGTCTTCGTTTGGGTATTACACGTCAGCAGGTGGCCTATTCATTGCGTTCGGCAACCAACGGTGTTCCATTGGGAGAATATCGGGAAGGCGACGTGTTTATGCCTATCTTGCTGAAGGATACCGAGCGTGATTTTATGAATCTGAATGACATCAAGACATTGCCGGTATATAGTGCCAAGGGCCGTTCTGTCAAGGTTGAGCAGGTGATCGACGACTTCACTCTCGATTATGAATATAATGTAGTGAAGCGCTTCAACCGTCAACGCTATATGATGATGCAGTGCGAGCCGAAGCGTGGAGCCAACACAATGGCAGCATTCAGCCATCTGTTGGAAGAGGTGAAGCAGAATGTAAAGGTGCCCGAAGGCTATAAACTGAAGTATTTTGGTGAGCAGGCCGAGCAGGATAAAGGTAACAGTGCGATCGCCAAGAACATTCCGTTGATGTTTGGTCTGATCTATGTGACACTGTTGTTCCTATTCCCGAAATACTATCGTAAGCCGGTGCTGATTATGGCCATGTTGCCGCTGATCTTCATTGGTGTAGTATGGGGCTTGTTGCTATTTGGCAAATCTCTCGACTTCTTTGCGATGTTGGGATTGTTGGGATTGATCGGTATGAATATCAAGAATGCCATTGTGCTGGTCGATGAGATTGGCCTGCAGATGGAGCGCTTAGTGCCTATCAAGGCCGTTATCGAGGCAACCAAGACACGTATTGTTCCGGTAACAATGGCTTCCGGTACCACAATCTTGGGTATGCTTCCGTTGTTGGCAGATGCCATGTTCGCAGGTATGGCGGCAACCATTATGGGCGGTCTGTTTGTATCAACCATTCTGACCATCTTTGTGCTTCCGGTTACCTATTGTATTTTCTTTAAGATTAAATCAGAATAAGTCGTATGAGAAATAAAATAATCATCGGTTGTCTGATGCTGGGTGCGGTTTCTGTCAGCGCCCAGCAGACAGCTCCGCTTTCAGTCAATGAATATAAGGAGCGAGTGTTGGACTATAGCCGTCAGGTTCGTCAGAGTTCTGAAGAGCGTATAGCTATGCAAGAGGCGATCAAGGCTGCCAAGACTGCTTTTTTCCCCTCTTTCGATTTCTCAGGAAACTATCAGTACCGTATCAACAAGTATGATCTGGACTTTGGTCCGGGTATGGCTGTTGAGATGGATCATAACACCTATAGCCTGGGATTGAATGTCAGTCAGCCGGTTTATGCAGGTGGAAAGATCTATAACAATTATAAAGCCGCTCAGATTCAGGGTAAGATCACCACTGAAGCCGAAGTGTTGACTATTGATAATGTGATCTATTCGGCCGACTTGAACTATTGGTCTGCTGCAGCCCGCAAGGGAATGTATCAGGTGATGTGTCAGTTTGTCGATATTGTGCAGGAGCTTGCCAATGTGTTGACACTTCGTTTTGAAGACGGACAAATCAGTAAGACCGACCTGTTGCAAGTGCAGTCGCGCCTGAAAGAGGCTGAGATTAACCGTAGTTCGGCCTATCGTGAATATCAGATTGCCTTGCAGAATCTCAACTCTTTGATGGGTGCAGATCCGATGGATCCGATTGAGATCTCTGATTCCATCTCTACCTATTTGGCTTTGCCTCTTCAGGTGGGAGCTGATGCAGCCTTGCAGAATCGTCCGGAATATGCGATTGCCATGTTGAATCTCGACTATCAGAAGCGTCAGATCAATTTGTCTAAGGCCAAATACAATCCTACATTGGCTATCGGCTTTCAAGGAACTTGGGGTACGCCCATGTTGAATGTAAAGGGTTCCGATCAGTTGTGGACGCCGGCCGTGTTCGCCTCTTTAAAGATTCCTTTGTTCCACTGGGGCGCTCGTTTCAAAGAGATTAACTCTCAGAAGGCAATCTTGCGTAGCAAGGAGTATGCGATGGATAATACACGAGACCAGATTTCTCAGGAGGTGGCCAATTCATGGACCAGCCTGACCGAGAATACCAAACAGATTGAAGTGGCTCAAGAGGCTTGTCACATTGCTGAAGAGAACCTGGAGCTGAACACATTCAGCTATAATGAAGGAAAGCTCCCTATCTTGGATGTGCTTTCTGCTCAGCTTTCATGGATTCAGTCTTATAGTAATTTGATACAGACTTGGTATCAGCAGAAGACCTCTTTAGCTAAGTATAATAAGGTTATTGGTATTCGTAGGATGCAGTAGGTATTAGGTTTAATTATAGGATAAAGCACGATTCGGATAGTATTGGAGGCTATCACGGATCGTGCTTTTCTGTTTTTCCACTTTACATTCTCATTCATTATATATACTTTTGTGTTCTCTCATCAAGAGGAAAGAAAATAGGACAAAGAAGTATGTACACGAAATTACTGAATAAGCAGACAAAGTTGGCCTTGGTAGGATTGGGATATGTGGGCCTGCCTATTGCGATGGAGTTTGCCCGTAAATTTTCTGTTATCGGTTATGATATCAATGAGGTGCGGTTGGAGAAACTGCGTAGCGGTATAGATCCTTGCAATGAACTTAGTGAAGTGGACTTTGTGGATCGTGACATCGTTTTCACCTCATCGCTGGAGCATCTCTCAGAGGCTTCGTTCTATATCGTAGCAGTGCCTACGCCGATCGACCGGCATAATCAGCCCGACCTGCAGCCTCTGCTGAGTGCAACACGAACAGTGGGAAAGGTGCTGAAGCGAGGCGATTATGTGGTCTATGAATCAACTGTCTATCCGGGATGTACGGAAGAAGATTGTATTCCTTTGCTGGAAAGCTATTCAGGATTAAAAGCAGGTATCGATTTTAAAGTCGGTTATTCTCCGGAGCGTATCAATCCGGGCGACAAGGTTCATACATTGACCAATACGGTCAAGATTGTTTCTGCCTGTGATGCTGAGGCTTTGGATACAGTTGCCCGAGTATATGAGCTGGTGGTGAAGGTCGGTGTGCATCGTGCGCCGAGTATCAAGGTGGCCGAAGCTGCCAAGATTATAGAAAACACCCAGCGTGATGTCAACATTGCATTGATGAATGAGCTTTCCATTATCTTTGGCCGAATGGGCATCAACACTTATGACGTGTTGGATGCTGCCGGAACCAAGTGGAACTTTTTGCCCTTTTCGCCCGGTTTGGTTGGTGGACATTGTATCGGTGTAGATCCCTATTACCTGGTACATAAGGCTAAGGAGCTGAAATATCATACCAAAATGATCAATTCTGGACGCTTCGTAAACGACTCAATGGGAGGTTATATTGCTAAGAAAATAGTCAAGCGGATGATTTCGCTGGGGAAAAATATTTTGGGCGCTCATGTGTTGGTGCTGGGTATTACCTTTAAGGAGAATGTGTCGGATATACGCAATTCGAAGGTGGTCGATATCATTAATGAGTTTAAAGACTTTGGTGTGAATGTCGATGTGGTGGATCCTTATGCTTCGCCAGAAGAGGTGCAGCAAGAGTATGGCATCCTGTTGATGGAACATCCTAAAAGAGACTATGACGCTATAGTCGTGGCTGTCGCTCATGATGCCTATCGCCATTTGTCTGAAGAGGATTTTATTACATGGTCATCTCCACATGCCGTTTTGGCTGACCTGAAGGGTATTTATCGAGGTCAGATACACCGCATGCTCTATTGGAGCCTGTAGTGATTGGGTTAAAAAAAACGAAAGATGCTGCAAAGAAGTCGCGATTTTTTTAAAAAATGTGTTGTACAATATACATTTTTATTTGTGCATCACTAATAAATGCCGCATCTTTGCATGCAGATAACCTAAACAATCTTTTTGCCTTAAAGACTAATACCTATTAAAAACCTACAAAGAGGGTGTATCAAAATTCTGATATACTCTCTTTTTCATATCTATCCGTAGAGAAAGTATAAAATGAAACAAAGCCCT
>CAKVBA010000014.1 GCA_934725305.1 uncultured Parabacteroides sp.
GCCTCTTGTCGGCTCGATGGCTTATTGTATTTTATGACAAATACACACATTGGCTATAGAAACCTTTGGACTTTTAGCTTGCCGCTATCCAAACAAGCATTCCGCTCAAAAATCATAGTAGTGTAAAAAAAGAGGGATGACCGGATCTTTTTATTCCAAAAATCTAATGACTGAAATAGACTAAAAGAAAGCAACAACATTAGTCGATTTAATTATTACTTATTATCTTTGTTCCCATAGAAAGTTATGTGGAATGGCAAACAACGGTATTACACAGATAGACATTAAGCAGGTTCTACATCAAAAAGCCCCTTCGGCCTCAAAAAGAATACCTGACTTTCTTGTAAACTATCTGATTAAAACAGTTCATCAGGATGAATTAAATGACATTCTGCGCCGTTACAAAGACAAAGAAGGTGTAGATTTCATGCAAGAGTTAATCAAATACTTTGATTTAACTCTCGAATTGATTCACCCTGAAAACATCCCTCATGAAGGACGCTACATCTTCGCGTCGAACCACCCGTTAGGCGGTTTAGACGGAATTTGCCTTTCCGCTATCATAGGACAACACTATCACGGTAAAATTAAATACCTTGTCAATGACCTGCTATTATATCTGACTAATTTACAGTCTATTTTTGTTCCCATCAACAAACACGGAGCTCAAGGCAAGAACAACGCCCTGCTAATTGAGCAAGCCTATGCCTCTGAAAATCAAATTATCACATTTCCTGCGGGCTTATGTTCACGCAAAACAAACGGAGTTGTACAAGATTTGGAATGGAAAAAATCGTTCATCCAAAAAGCGATAGCTTATCAACGAGATATCGTCCCTGTCTTTTTCGAAGGACAAAACTCCAATTTTTTCTACCGAATTGCCAACCTGCGCAAACGGCTGAGTATTCGTATGAATTATGAAATGATTTATTTACCCGATGAAATGTTTCGCAGTAAACACAAGACATTCCGCATTCATTTTGGGGAACCTATTCCCTGGCAAACGTTTGACAACAGCCGAAAACCGACTGAGTGGGCTGAATGGGTCAAAAACAGAGTCTATAAATTAAACAGGTAAAATTGACAGATATATACTATGGAAGAGATTATCAAACCGATTGACCGATCATTATTGAAAGCCGAACTCACCAAAGAGAAGAGGCTGCGACGTACAAACAAGTCCGATAATGAAATCTATATTGTGACAGCACACGATTCGCCTGCTGTCATGCAGGAAATCGGACGTCTTAGGGAAATTGCTTTCCGCTATTATGGTGGAGGTACGGGCAAAGCTCTCGATATTGACGACTATGACACGATGGAAGATGCTTACCGACAACTGATTGTCTGGAGTCCGGAAGATGAACAGATTTTAGGTGGATATCGTTTCCTTTGCGGATCGGACGTCAAGTTCGACGCTCAGAACAATCCCATATTGGCGACAGCTCATCTCTTTCATTTTTCAGATACGTTCATCAAATCTTATCTTCCCTATACCGTAGAGTTAGGGCGTTCGTTCGTTACCCTTGAATATCAATCGACCCGATCCAGATCAAAAGGTCTGTTCGTATTGGACAATCTATGGGATGGATTAGGAGCATTATCTGTCGTTGATCCCAGTCTAAAATACTACTTTGGAAAAGTAACCATGTACAACACCTACAACCGTGAGGCCCGTAACATGATTCTCTATTTCCTGAGTCAGCATTTCCCGGATACCGAAAATCTGATTACGCCCATTTATCCGCTATCTACTCACATGGATGTAGAAAAGATGAAAAGTCTGTTTCATCACGACAATTTTAAGGAGAACTATAAGATCTTGAACCAAGAGGTGCGCAAGCTTGGCATCAATGTGCCGCCATTGGTCAATGCCTACATGAGCCTATCGCCTAAAATGCGAGTATTCGGCACAGCCGTCAACCATGAATTTGGCGAAGTGGAAGAGACCGGCATCCTAATTGCCATCAACGAAATATTGGAAGAAAAGAAGAAGCGTCACATCGAGACCTATCTGAAAGAAGAGGCTCAGCCGACCGAATTAATCAGAAAAGCATGATTTTGTATTTGCTAAAGCCAAAACTCTTTGCTAATTTAGCTAATTATCATATAATACGGAAAATATGCTCGATGTGATACACATAGAAATAATTGTGGGTACAATATTCTTTCTCCTATATTGTATCACCATTATAGGGTTGATTGCCGTCATCATCACTGAGAATAGAAACCCTTTAAAGACCATTCCATGGGTCATTGTGCTCTTACTTGCCCCTGGTGTCGGTCTGTTTTTCTATTTCTTCTTCGGACAAGACAACCGAAAGCAGCGTATCATCTCCCGACATGCCTACAAACGAATCAAGAAACATCCACAGGAACACACCTTTCCACCAGACAGGTGTAGTGTTCCCGAAACATACAAACCCTTATCTACTTTGCTCAGTAACAGCAATCAAGCTCCTCTCCTATATGGTACACAAATCAGCATCTATACAAACGGAACAGATAAATTCAAAGCGCTGTTAGAAGCTATTCAAGGAGCCAAACATCATATTCATATCCAATATTATATCTTTTGCGATGACGAGATTGGCCGAAAAGTGCGAGAAGCTCTGATCCAAAAGGCCAAAGAGGGTGTGAAAGTCCGTGTTTTGTATGACGATGTGGGATGTTGGAATGTAAAAGACCGTTTCTTCAAAGAGATGAAAAAGGCCGGTATTGAAGTATATGCTTTTCTACAGGTTGTTTTTCCCATCTTTACCAGTAAGGTAAATTATAGAAACCATAGAAAGATTGTTGTCATTGACGGAAAGATAGGATTTATGGGAGGCATGAACATTGCCGACCGTTATAATAAAGGCACAAACTGGGGCACATGGCGCGACTCACACTTTAAATTTGTGGGCAAAGGTGTATTGGGTCTGCAATCGGCCTTTTTAGTGGACTGGTATGTAGCAAGCAAACAGCTGATTGATGATGCAAGTTATTATCCACAAAGTCAAATAGCGGATGATAATATCATGCAGATTATCACAAGCGGACCGGTCGGACCGTGGCGCACACTACTGCAGGCCACTATTTTCGCCATAGCCAATGCCAAGAAATCAATCTACATACAAACACCCTACTTTTTGCCGACAGAAGGGTTAAACCAGGCTTTGCAAACAGCCGCATTGGGAGGTATTGATGTACGATTGATGCTGCCCAAACGATCAGACACACGCACAGTGAACATGGCGACTCATTCCTTCATCGACGATATGGTGAAGGCAGGAGCCAAAATCTATTTCTATAAACCGGGATTTCTCCACGCC
Organism: uncultured Parabacteroides sp.; assembly: GCA_934725305.1. Classification (GTDB taxonomy): domain Bacteria; phylum Bacteroidota; class Bacteroidia; order Bacteroidales; family Tannerellaceae; genus Parabacteroides. Next base: position 3,315 of record CAKVBA010000014.1, read on the forward strand.
AAACTATTGGTGATTGATGATAATCTTACCGACATAGGATCGGCAAACATGGACTTCAGAAGCTTTGAACACAATTTTGAGATCAATGCCTTTATCTATCAAAGCAAATTCGCTCAGGAAATGAAAAAGGTATTCCTGAACGATATGCAAAATTGTGAGCAGCTTATTCCATCACTATGGCTTAAACGCCCACTGAAACAGCGTATAGCCGAATCGTTTATGCGTCTTTTTTCTCCTCTTCTCTAGCGAAGAAACTAAAGTTGACCGAACCATAAACACGGTGCTGTAAGAAACCGGGCAGATCGGAGAAGTCATAATTCTTGGGATGCTCCATGATGAAAAGTCCGCCCGCACGCAACAACTTTCGCTCCATCACGATACGAGGTACATCGGGCAACTCCTTCAAGGCATAAGGAGGATCGGCAAAGATGAAATCAAAACCTTCTGCCGGAGCAGAATGCAGATAACGGAACACATCGCCACGAATCAGATTTAACGCATCTGTCTTCAACTCTTTTGCCACTTTAGCGATAAATGAGGCATGAGCATTGTTCTTTTCAACGGATGTCACAAGGCGACAACCTCTCGACAACAACTCAAAAGAGATACTTCCCGTTCCGGCAAACAGATCCAACGCATCAGTATCTTCCAGATCGAGCAGATTATTGACCACATTAAACAAATTCTCCTTGGCAAAATCCGTAGTCGGACGTGCACTGAATGAAGAGGGAACGTCAAAACGGCGACGTCCGTATATTCCGCTTATAATTCGCATATCAAATAAGAAATAACATCCACCGGAGCCTTCATCACATTGGAACCTACCAAATAAGCCTCTGAAGGAACCGGTATAGGACTTATATTACACAAATAATCTCGCAACACTACTGTCAAATCACGATATAAAGAGAGATCGCCACCCACATAAAGCAGGTCTTTCTGCACATCCAGCTCCTGCTGCTTCCATACATATAATACATAATAAAGGGCATCTTCCACCTTTTCAATTGAATAGGAATTGGCAAACAACAATTTGCCCTGATCAATTCCTACCAAATCCATCATTTGATGATGCAACACTACGAAAAGCTGTCTGGAAGAAAAGGAAAGACTCTGCTTCTTCCACAAAGCAATAGAGGCAGACAAATGATGATAATAGGTAGGATTGCCAAAGGTGCGATTACAGAAAGCATACACCTCTTCGTCAACGCCAAATAATATTTCAGCCTCAAGACCTTTACGGTAATCATCGGCCAGACTCACGGCATTAGCCTCTGAAAAGCAAAACGAAAAAGTCTGCCTCTTCTGCACTTCCGTCATCTCCCCTTTAGGAACCAACGTATATTGAGGTGTCACATATATTATATGTATAGCCTTATAACTCCAGGTCAAGAACTCATACGAGTAGAACTGTTCCTTCAGAGCCGTGGCATAAACGGCCGAACGATCAAAAGAGGTTTCGCTATAAAAGAAGCTATCATCAACCGAAGGGTTATAGCCGGAAAAAGAAAATCCACCCGGCCAAAGCCGGATGGATACTATATAATTTCCCGAATTTTCGGTTGTCAACGTATCAGGAATACTGATCGCTCTCATCCTATATTATTCCCAGTTACCTGCGTTGTTGTTGATTTCTTCCAAAGAACCGACACGCAAACCGGCAAATTTACCCTGCTTGTTAGCCTTATCAATCAAGTTGAAAGCCAACTGAGGATCCATACCGCGCAAGTAGTCGCTATATTTAACCTGACACTGGAACACCTTGATTTCATAACCAGAACCTGATTTCAAAGTAGTTGTATCCATTTCAAATGCAATCTTTTCATCTGGAACAGCAGGAACATAACGCATGTCATCAACATTGTAGCCCTTGCCAAACAATGTATCAACAGCCACGATCCAAACAGTATCACGTTTGAAGCCTGTCAAACCTGCACTTTCAACTTCTTTCCAGTTACCAGTCTTCTTAGCTTTTTCAATCATGCTAACAGCCTTCTTTTCAGTCAGACCTTTTTCCAGCTGTTCATCACTCAAAACACCTTCCTTAACCAGGAACGGAAGTTTTTCTTCCTTCAAGAACTTAGCCAAATCATCGAAACTGCCTGCATGTACTTTATGAATATTCTTATACTCGATCTGAGCCTTACGGATATCGATCAAACGAGCAATAATAGCCTTATCACGAATAGCCTTCTCCTCATTGAATTCAATCGGAGTCATAATACTCTTATAACACATGTAAACGAGCAGTCCAACTGCTGCAACTAAAAAAATCTTTAATGTAACTTTCATGGTTTGTATTTTTTTTGAATTTATTTCGTTCGGCAAATTTAAAAAAGAATATTTAATACACTACCTTTATCGCGAAAATTATTCTCATCAAAATGATAAATAATTATCTGCATAGCAAAATAACACAAAATTTTCCACATAAGCCAACTCAAGACCAGGATTTGGCACTGCAGGCGCTTGCCGATTTTCTACTATCGACAGCGCAAGACGGGTTATTATTGCTTAAAGGCTATGCCGGAACAGGTAAAACCTCTCTCATCGGTGCTTTGGTCAAAACCATGATTGAACTAAAGCAAAAGACCGTGTTGTTAGCTCCTACCGGACGAGCCGCCAAAGTCTTCTCAAACTATGCCGGACAAAAAGCCTTTACCATCCATAAAAAGATCTATCGGCAAAAGGCCTTCTCAAACGAACCGGTCGGATTCTTACCTGCTGACAATTTGCACAAAGATACACTTTTTCTCGTTGATGAAGCCTCTATGATTGCTAACAATAGTATAGATTCCTATATTTTTGGTAGCGGACGCCTGCTTGACGACCTGATTCACTATGTCTATTCGGGTGAAAACTGCCGCCTCATCTTGATGGGCGACGAAGCACAGCTTCCTCCGGTTATGCAAACCGAAAGTCCGGCTCTTCAAAAGAGCAATCTCGAGGGATACAACCTGCATGTCGAAGAGATATTTCTGACTCAAGTGGTCAGACAAAATAAAGATTCGGGCATTCTATTCAATGCAACCCGGCTACGCGATGCTTTGAGAAACGAACAGGTTGAGATATTTCCCAAGCTTCACATCCATGGTTTCCACGATTTCAGGAAAGTGAATGGTGACGAACTGATCGAAGAAATCTCTTCGGCCTATAGCCGCGACGGCATCGAAGAAACCATGATTATCACTCGCTCAAACAAACGGGCCACTCTTTATAACAATGGCATCCGCAACCGTATTCTCTATAGGGAAGAAGAGTTGTCGTCGGGCGACCGACTGATGATAGCCAAGAACAACTACTATTGGACAAACAACAATAAAGAGATGGATTTCCTTGCCAATGGAGAGATTGTTGAAGTGATGCGTGTGAGACGCACTTCTGAAATATATGGATTCCGCTTTGCCGATATTCTGGCGAATCTACAAGATCATGATATGGAATTAGAGTTAAAGGTTTTATTGGACACGCTGCAGACCGACACGCCTGCATTGCCCAAAGAACTTAACGACAAGCTGTTCTATACCATCCTTGAGGACTATGCCGACATCCCAACAAAAGCTGGCAAGATCAAGAAAATGAAAGAAGATCCTTATTATAATGTAGTACAGATCAAATATGCCTATGCGGTCACCTGCCATAAAGCACAAGGAGGACAATGGATGAATGTCTTTATCGACATTGGCTATATAACGGAAGAAATGTTGGGAGAAGACTTCTACAGATGGCTCTATACAGCCTTTACCCGCGCTACACATCGGTTATATCTCGTTAATTTACCCAAAGAATTTGAAGAATAATGTTTTTTTAACCCTGCCTCTGATAATATCACAAGAATTTATCTATTTTTGTCTCTCCAAGAAAGCTATGTCAAGGAGTTTAAATAGATGTATTGAATATGGCAAACAAAGAAAAGATAGATTATCTGTTACTGGATATTCGGGAACTTGAGAAACGTGTCGCCGAGATGCGTGATATTGATTTGTATCCGGTTTCATTTTTCAGTGAGACCTATGAGTTGACACATAAGTTAATCAATGAGCTGCACCACTTGGAAATAAGTCAGGTGGAAATGCTAAAGAGAGAGATGGAAGCTCATAGATCATTGATTGATGCCATTCCTCACCCCGAAGCCATGGAACAGCCAATCATCGAACCGGTCATCAAACAGCCTGTTACCTCTCAAGAGCAACCGGTTGTCATGCAAGAGCAAGCCGTAACGACAACATCTGTTCCCGAAGTGGAAGCCGAAGTTACACCTATCGAGTCTGCTGTCTCAGCCGACAAACCCTCCATCTCTTTAAATGAGGTGTTAGAGAAACAAAATCTTTCAGACTTCCGCAAGGCATTCAGCTTGAACGACCGATTCCGCTTCCGCCGTGAGCTGTTTGACGGAAATGAAGAGCACATGAATAGGGTCATCAATGATTTGAATGAATTACACAGCTATGAAGAATCGATTGCCTACCTGCAAAACCAGCTCAACTGGGGCAAAGAGGATACTGCTGTGGCCGATTTCATCAAACTGATAGAGAAGAGATTCCATTAATAATAGGGACGTTGATAAGACGATCCCACTAAACAACTAAGATAATATGGCAAAATTGACTGTTGTCCCGACGCCTGTTGGTAACTTGGAAGACATGACATTCCGGGCCATTCGAATGTTGAAAGAGGCTGATCTCATCTTAGCCGAAGACACTCGCACGACCGGTATTTTGCTCAAACATTTCGAGATACAAAACCGCATGCAGTCGCATCACAAGTTCAATGAGCATAAAACAGTAGAACAGATTGCTTCACGCATCAAGGCCGGCGAAAATATCGCATTGGTATCGGATGCCGGAACTCCTGCCATCTCTGACCCGGGCTTCATGCTGGTAAGAGAATGTGTGCGTCAAGGAGTGGATGTTGAGTGTCTGCCCGGAGCAACGGCCTTTGTGCCGGCGTTGGTTGCCTCGGGACTTCCCAATGAGAAGTTCTGCTTCGAAGGTTTTTTACCCCAGAAGAAGGGCAGACAAACTCGCTTAAAAGAGCTCTCTACCGAAGAACGGACAATCATATTCTACGAATCACCTTTCCGCCTGGTCAAGACTCTTGCACAGATTGCTGAACTATTTGGTGCAGACCGACAAGTATCTGTCGCAAGAGAGATCTCCAAGATTCACGAAGAGAATGTACGAGGCACGTTGGAAGAGGTGATTGCTCACTTTACTGAGAACGAACCAAAAGGAGAAATTGTTATAATTGTAGCAGGCCTTAAAGAGAGAAAGGAAAAAGAATTAGAAAAAGAAGTTTAACTTAAAAACAAAAAGGGAATGAAAAAGGTATTATTTATGTGTGCCTGTGTGGCCTTGTTAGCATCTTGTGGACAACAGCAGGCTGAAGAGAACAAGCGTTTGAAAGCAGAAAACGACTCTTTGAAAATAGAGAATAGCAAAGGTGTAGATGCCATGAACGAAATGTTGTCAACACTGAATGAAATCGAAGCAGACTTCCAGTCTATCCGCGATGCAGAAAACTACCTGACGATGCAGCAGAATAGCGGAGACTTGAATCAGAGCAAACGCGAACAGATGAAGCAAAACATTCAGATGGTCGCTGAAACATTGAAAAAGAATAAAGAACAGATTGCTCAGTTAGAAGAGAAACTGAATAAAAGCAATATCCAGTCTTCGGCATTACGCAAGACTTTGAGCCGTCTGCAAAATGAATTGGATCAAAAAGCGAAGATGATCACCTCTTTGCAGGAAGACTTGGCAAAGAAAAACGTCCGCATCCAGGAATTGGATGAAATGGTTTCCTCTTTGAATGAAGATGTAGAGACTTTAGCAACAACAGCAAGTGCACAAGCAGAAAAAATCGATGCGCAAGACAAGATGTTGCATACTGCTTACTATTGCTTCGGAACATCTAAAGAGCTGAAAGAACAGAAGATCTTATCAGGCGGTGGTCTGTTAGCCAAATCGAAAGTGTTGCAAAGCGGATTCAATAAAGACTATTTCATCTCTATCGACATCCGTGAAGTGAAGGAAATTCCTTTGTTCGCCGGTAAAGCTAAAATAAAATCAAATCATCCGGAAGGATCTTATGAGTTCGTAAAGGATGCCGAAGGCAATCTGACACTGAAGATCAAAAACGAAAAGAACTTCTGGAGCTTGAGCAAATACTTAGTAATCGAAGTAGGATAAATGAAGTATAAAAACCTTTTTATCGACTTGGACGATACCCTTTGGGATACGTTTCACAACAACAAAGAATGCCTTGAAGAGCTATATGCCGATTATCATTTTGATCGGCATTATGCCTCCTTCGAGGCATTCTTCGCTATCTATATGCCCCATAACCAAGAACTTTGGGCTAAATATCGGTCAGGAGAAATCAACAAGCAGTTTTTGACTATCGAACGATTCCGCTATATGCTAAAACCTTTGGGAATAGAAGATGTCCAATCGGCTTTAGCCATGAACAATGATTTCTTGCGACGTACAACCACAAAGACGAGTTTGGTGAAAGGCGCAATCGATTTGCTGGAATATCTCCGCCCCTCTTACCGCATGTTTATCCTTTCGAATGGATTCAGAGAGGTGCAGGCTCTGAAACTGAGCAACTCCGGACTGGCGCCCTATTTTGACCGTATGATTTTGTCTGAGGACGCCTGCATACAAAAGCCGCATAAAGGAATCTTCGACTTTGCCTTAAAGAACACCAACTCCCGCCGCATAGAAAGCCTGATGATTGGTGACAGCTGGGATGCCGATATCTTTGGAGCTTATCAATCGCACATAGACCAGTTGTGGTTTAATCCGGAAGGAGTTCCCGAAGCGGGATTCACACCAACCTTTACCGTCAGGTCGCTCAACGAGATTAAAGAGATCTTATAGATTGCCGTCAACAGGAAACAAACCGACACAAAACGAGGATGCCCCATTTGGGGGTTAACGTTGTCAATGGTGTCTCTTTTTTTCATAACGCATCTTGTGGAAACCGACGGGCACAAATGGCTAAAAATTCTTTCCGACACCACTTCGAGGGGTCAAAATCCATTTTTCCAAATCAGAAAATCAATTTTGAGGGGTCAAAATCCATTTTCCGGAATCAAAAGATCGATTTTGAGGGGTCAAAATCCATTTTCCGGAATCAAAAGATCACTTTGAGGGGTCAAAATCCATTTTCCGGAATCAAAAAATCGATTTTGAGGGGTCAAAATGCATTTTCTGAAATCAAAAGATCTATTTTGAGGGGTCAAAATGCATTTTCTGAATCAAAATGTCAATTTTGAAGGGTCAAAGTCTGTTTTAAGATTTGCTACACTCACTAACAACTGCGCTGCTGTCGGGATCCTTCGGCTCCTTTTGCTTGTTACAAATTCGGACAAAGCTAAAAGGAGCTGCATCAAAGCAACCTCTTTGACACAACCCCTTTTAACCCAAATCTATCATTAGAGCTTACATGTATTTTGTCTTTTTAGAGAACTTAATGCTTAGGAACCAAGAAGCGCCTAAACCCTTCTGAATATTCCGTATGATAACCCACCTTTGTTGAATCTGAACAGATGATGAAATACTCCAGTCCGGGCACTCGCTTGCTCAACTCTTTGGCCTCAGTCGATCCCAACACCATAAACGCCGTAGCAAAAGCATCGGCAGTCATAGCATCAGCTGTCACAATAGTTGCACTTAAGATGTCGCGCTGTACAGGACAACCTTCACGCGGGTCAATCGTATGAGCATATTTACGTCCATCCTTCACATAAAAGTTACGGTAATTACCCGATGTCGCCATACCCAATGGTTCCGGGAAACTGACAATCTGCTCCAAGGTCTGATTAACTCCGGCGGCATCATCTGACGGTTTGGTAATTCCCAAGCGCCAATTATTGCCCTCCGGATTTACCCCTTTCACGCGCATCTCACCACCAAACTCTATCAGATAATTGACGATGCCATGCTTTTCTAACAGAGAAGCAACCATATCACATACTGTGCCATCGGCCAACGAAGAGAAGTTCATCATCAAACGGTGATCCTGCTTCTCAACATGTCCATCGTTGATATGCACCTTCTGATAACCGATGAACTGACGTACACTATCAATATGTTCCTGTGTAACACTGTCTTTACGACTGAAACCAAATCCCCAGAGATTAATCAGAGGAGCGCAGGTTACATCATATGCGCCTTCGGTCAGAGCTGATACCTCCATTGCCTTATTGAAAACCTTCTGGAAAAGAGAATCCACTTCAACCTCTTCATTCCGGTTGACCTGACTGATCACGGAAGTAGAGTCAAACACATTGAACAGATGATAGAAATACTTCAACTGTTCATCAATCTCGCTCTCCAATGATTCGGTATGCTGGAATTTGAAGTGATAGGGCGTATGCATACGTCCACTCACTTCATAATATTGTACGGGTTTCTGACATCCTACACAGAGTAACAACAGAACACCACAGAGCAAAAACAGCTGTTTCATGATTAGAACTCGCTCGTAAAGTGGAATTTAATATCCGGGAAATCCTGCTGCGCCATCATCAACACATAGCTTGAGTCTGCCAAATAGACATCACGACCCTCTTTGTCTAACGCCATATATTGCGATTTACGCTTCTTGAAGTTCTCCAGCATCTGTGCGTTATCACTCTCGATCCAACAAGCCTTATACAGACTAATCGGTTCCCAACGACACTGAGCATTATACTCATGCAACAGACGATACTGAATCACCTCAAACTGCAACTGGCCCACAGTACCAATAATCTTACGACCATTGAACTGGTTGGTAAACAGCTGGGCAACACCTTCGTCCATCAACTGCTCAATACCCTTGTTCAGCTGTTTTGCCTTCATCGGATCGGCATTCTCAATATACTTAAACATCTCCGGCGAGAAGCTGGGCAATCCCTTGAAGTGAAGTTCTTCTCCCGATGTTAATGTATCACCAATTTTGAAGTTACCCGTATCGGGCAGACCGATAATATCACCGGCAAAAGCCTCATCCACCACCTCTTTCTTCTGAGCCATGAAGGCCGTCGGACTGCTAAAGCGCAAAGTCTTGCCGAAACGCACATGTTTATAAGGCGCATTACGCTCGAAACGTCCTGAACAGATCTTCACGAAAGCGATACAGCTACGGTGATTCGGGTCCATATTGGCATGAATCTTAAAGACGAAGCCGGTAAAGTTTTCCTCTTCAGGATCTACGGTACGCTCAATTGCCTGGATAGGACGAGGCGACGGAGCGATACGGATAAAGCAATCGAGCAACTCCTTCACACCAAAGTTGTTCAAAGCAGATCCGAAAAATACAGGTGCCACATCACCACGCAGATAAGTATCTACATCAAACTCCGGATAAACGCCCTCAACCAACTCAATGTCTTGACGCAGCTTTTCGGCCTGACGAGCATCGATATAGTTTTCGAGCTCCGGACTATTAATATCCTTAAACTCTATATTCTCCGTTACATACTGCTTACTTGGAGTATATAGATTCAGCTTCTCTTCATAAATATTATAAACACCACGGAAGCGCTGTCCCATATCGATAGGCCAACTCAGCGGGCGTACTTTAATATGCAGTTCCTCTTCAATTTCGTCCAGCAAATCAAAGGGATCCTTCCCATCACGGTCCAGCTTATTGATAAAAACAATCACAGGCGTCTTACGCATACGGCAAACTTCCATCAACTTACGCGTCTGCGTCTCCACACCTTTTGCAATATCAATAACAATAATAACGCTATCCACAGCCGTCAGGGTACGAAATGTATCTTCCGCAAAGTCCTGGTGACCGGGTGTATCCAAGATGTTGATCTTATGGCCATCGTAATCGAAAGCCATCACAGAGGTAGCCACAGAGATACCACGCTGTTTTTCAATCTCCATCCAGTCTGATGTAGCGGTCTTTTTGATCTTATTAGACTTTACAGCTCCTGCCACATGAATAGCTCCACCAAACAACAACAACTTCTCAGTCAAAGTAGTCTTACCGGCATCCGGGTGGCTAATGATTGCAAACGTTCTTCTTCTATTAATCTCTTCTGAATATTGACCCATTTAGTTATATATATTATTGTTATTACTTACCCAAGCATGTTTTCAAGCTTGATTCCCAATGCGGAATCTCTACACCATAGACCGATTTGATCTTTCCTTTATTCAGCACACTGAAAGGAGGACGGGCTGCCACCGAAGGATATTCTTTACTTTCGATTGGATAGACACGAGCCGGCAATCCGGCCAGCTGCAGAATCTTACAAGTAAAATCATACCAGCTGCAAACACCTTCATCTGAAAAATGATAGATTCCCGGAACAAACTTACCGGCCTCGGCAGCCTCCAGCACCACCAACATGGCTTTCGCCAAGTCTGTTGCATAAGTCGGGCTACCCACCTGGTCAAAGACCACACGCAGCTCTTCCCGTTCAGCACCCAAACGAAGCATCGTCTTCACAAAGTTATTGCCATATTCCGAATAGAGCCATGCCGTACGGATAATCACGGATTCCGCACAGACCTTCATCAACGCCTGTTCACCGGCCAGCTTTGTGCAACCATAAACTGAAACCGGGCAGGTCTGATCTGTCTCAACATACGGACGACAAGAGGTGCCATCAAACACATAATCAGTTGATATATGTATCACCCTGGCTTCCTGCAACCGAGCTGCTTCGCCCAGATTGCGCACGGCCTTATGGTTGATACGGTCACACAATTCCTCCTGACCTTCGGCCTTGTCAACCGCGGTATAGGCAGCGCAATTCATTATATAATCAACCTGATTATCATGCACAAAAGAGATCACCGCCTCTCTGTCACAGATATCCAATGAATCTACATCTGTAAAAAGGAAGCGAAAGTCTGTTTTACCCTCTACCAACAAACGCAATGAACGTCCCAATTGGCCATTAGCTCCGGTTACCAAAACTGTCTTCATCTTACTCTTCTAATTTAAGTTCTCCATTCATATCTTCGCGATACTTCTCAGCCAAGATGGCCAAGAAAGAGCTGATCTGTTTCAGCCCCTCCATCGTCTCATTCGATATCTCCTTGCCCTGCATCTTCAAGACCAGATAGCCATAGATAGCCGAAAAGCAGGTCTCGATTTCTGGCAGATCCTGTCCACCGGACTTCGCTCTCAGCTGCACGATAAAGGGCAATGTCTTATAATATGCCGCTCCATAGACCATCTCTTTCGGAGATTTCAGCAGACGTAGATGCAAATCGGTCAACGCAATGATCACATTCTTGTTCAGCTGAATATGTCCCGACTGCATCACTCCCTCGCCACGCATCATATCAATCAGCTCCTCATACCAGCGGGCAATCTCTTCCTTCACTTCATCGGGCTGATTATAATGGGCAATTACGGTGCGGCGAATGAGATCCATATCGAAGTTGTTGGCACGGATCAAATCTTCAATCTGCCACATATAGAGCAGATACTCTGCAATATTTTCCTTTCGTTTCTGCTTAGCAATAATCATAATACAGGTAATGATAAACTATATTCAGACAAAGCTTCATAAAAATTGGTATCTCTCACGCCTAACTGACGACAAGCCAAATGAGCTGCTTTCAAGTTGATCAAGAAATAGCGGTTGGGAATACGAATCGGATAATCGCCATAACGAGTCTGCAAGAAGGTCTGTCCCTCTTTCTCAACCACCGGATGTTGGTCATACGGAATGGCCGTAATATCACTACGCACCTCTTCGGCCAACTGACTCAAGCCGGCATCCTTGCCGTAATAGATCAGCTTACCTTCACGCTCAATGGATGTGGAAAAAGCATTATAGGTTTTAAGATAGGCCTCCGGCGACTCATGATCGGTTTCGGCCGACCAGGACAAATAGGCCAATACAGCAATGTGTGGACGATAAAATTCCAACTGAAAACGCTTTTCCAAAGCGGAAGTGACATGCTCATCTCCCTCAATCAAAGCAATACGAGACTCGTAGCTCGAGTGCACCCGGTTGGGCAGCACGGGCAATGCACTGGTCAACGCATAATCGAACGCCAACTTCTGACGCTCAAGGGCACAGACAATCATCGACAAGATGGTTTTCTTGCCACGACTACCCGCCACTACCACACGTGTTTTTGTACGTGTACGCTGATAAATAAATTCCGGGATAGACTGAATCAACAGTCCCAACTCTTTAGCACGCATCAGCTCAGGGTTATCCTTTAATACAGTAGCCCCCAAGACAACTGCATGAATATCTTTGTTTAAATTTTCCGGGAACCAACCTGCTCCTGCACATGCACAGCCTGCCTCACGAAGTTTTGACAAAACACATTCGTCCAACCCTTCACCAGACGCGCTAACCTCATAACCTTTCTCCCGTATAGCTAAGGCGAGATCCAACATGAGAGGTTCTTCCACAGAAATAAAATGTACTTTCCGCATCACATCTATTTTGCGGCAAAAATACGACATTTTAATGGATCTTGACCAAGATTTATCGTACATTTGACAAAAAACGGAAAGATGAAAATACAACTCATTGACACAGGACGCTTCTTTGCCGACGGCGGAGCCATGTTTGGCGCAATCCCCAAGACGGCTTGGTCGCGCCGCTATCCGTGTAATGAAAAGAACGGATGTATATTAACCATGCGTAGCATGTTGATCGAGACAGACACCGGACGCATCATCCTGGTAGATAATGGTGCAGGCAACAAACACCTGAAACAGCTCTCCTATTATGGATTCTTTGACCTGACCGACCTGGGTGAAGAGCTATCCAAACGCGGTATCCGCAGAGAAGATGTCACAGACGTTGTCTTTACTCATCTGCATTTCGACCATTGTGGATACACTACTCAACGAGACAACGATGGCAACTATTCCCTCTCTTTCCCGAATGCACGCCATTGGGTCAGCCAGACACAATGGAACAATTTTCTCTCTCCCAATCCATTGGAAAAGGATTCCTACTTTATCGAGAACATGCAGGCAGTTGTAGATGCCGGCAAACTGCATCTGATTGAAGAGACAACCCGGCTATGTTCCGAAGTGAACCTGCGGCTGGCAGACGGACATACTCCCGGACAGATTGTACCCTATGTCGAAACCGCAGAGCGCACCTATGTCTTTGCCGGAGATGTGATTCCTCTGATTGCCAGTCTGTCGCCCGAATGGATTTCGGCTTACGATACCTATCCGGTCATCTCCTATCAGGAAAAAGTAAAGCTATTGGAAGAGGCTGCTACGCATCATCAAGCTATCATCTATTGCCATGATGCCTACCAGCAATGCTCTACCGTGAAAAAAATCAAGGATTTCTATGTTAAAGAAAAGCTAATCACCTTGTAAATAGAATCTTTTAGTTATCTTTGGTCGCTTAATAAAAACATGCATCTGTAACATACAACATGAAAAAAACGATATCCACAGCCTGTATATTGACGGCAGTAACTGCTTTAATGGTCGCGTGTAGCCCTAAAAGCAGCCAGAATCTGACCACAACTCAATTGGCAAAAAGACAGACTTGGAATTCTCATACCCATTTTAGGACCATCGATACTGATATGGCCCGTTGTTGTATCCGCACCGGTTCACCTCAGCAGACCTTTCAGAAAGTCTTAGACCGCAACGCTTCGACAATCACAATCAAAGACTATATGAAATAGAAGCGTAACAGAGGCAAGCCTTAAGATTCGATTATTCTTATAATTTACACATATTTAATCACAAAACGCATGAACAAACTAAGTAAGTACGCACTCACCTTAGTGGTATGTGCCGGACTGTTTTCTTGTTCAGGTGGAACAACTCTTCAGGGAGATTATAATGTTGTTCCCCTTCCACAAGAGATTACCATGGGTAACGGACAATCATTCACATTGAACCCATCTGTTACAATCTACTATCCACAAGGTAATGAACAAATGGCTAAAAATGCCAACTTCCTCGCCTCTTACATCCAAGAGCTGACAGGCTACACATTACAGACGGCCGAAGGAGACGGAAACAAAGGCATCAAGCTCGCCTTGGATGAAAACATCACCAACCCCGAAGGTTATAAACTGATTGTCAATGGCGAGGGCATCCAAATCAACGGAGCAACTCCGGCCGGTGTGTTCTATGGCATCCAGACATTACGCAAGTCTATCCCGGCTCATGCCGAAGGCTCAAATATTGAATTCAAAGAGGCTACCATCAACGACTATCCTCGCTTTGCCTATCGTGGCATGATGCTTGACGTGGGTCGCCATTTCTTCCCCAAAGACTCTATCAAGGTGTATATCGATATGCTGGCCTTGCACAACGTGAACCGTTTCCACTGGCACTTGAGCGAAGACCAGGGATGGCGTATCGAAATCAAGAAATATCCGAAGCTGACCGAGATCGGTTCTAAACGTAGCGAAACCGTCATCGGACACAACTCAGGTAAGTATGACGGCCAACCCTACGAAGGTTTCTATACTCAAGATGAAATCCGTGACATCATTGCTTATGCTGCTGAACGCCATATCACGATTGTTCCGGAAATCGACCTGCCGGGTCACCTGTTAGCGGCATTGGCCTCTTATCCGGAATTGGGTTGTACTGGCGGTCCGTATGAAGTATGGCGTCAATGGGGCATCTCCGACGATGTGATCTGTGCCGGCAACGAAGAGTCTATGAAGTTCCTCGAAGATGTGTTGGGCGAAATCATCGACCTGTTCCCCTCTGAATATATCCACATCGGCGGTGACGAATGTCCAAAGGTGCGCTGGAAGACTTGCCCGAAGTGCCAGGCTCGCATGAAAGCAGAAGGCATCAAAGGCGACAACAAACACACGGCCGAAGAGTATCTTCAGAGCTATGTTATCAACCGCATGGAGAAATTTGTAGAAAGCAAAGGTCGCCACATCATTGGTTGGGATGAAATATTGGAAGGAGGATTGGCTCCTAACGCTACTGTGATGAGCTGGCGTGGTATGAGCGGCGGTATCGAAGCAGCCAAGCAACAGCACAACGTCATCATGACCCCTAACACTTTTGTCTATTTCGACTACTATCAATCTACCGACACAGAAAACGAACCGATTGCTATCGGTGGTTATCTGCCCTTGGAAAAAGTATATGAGTTTGAACCAACAGCCGGCATTCCGGAAGAGGGACACAAATATGTCATCGGTGCACAGGCCAACTTGTGGACTGAATATATTCCTACCTTTGCGCAGGCTCAATACATGGTGTTGCCTCGTATAAATGCGTTGGCAGAAACTCAGTGGAGCAACCCGGCACAAAAAGACTATGACAAATTCTTGCCGCGCGTTGAACACATGACGCAGATCTACGACAAACTGAACTACAACTATGCAACTCATATCTTTGATGTGAAAGCACAGCTAAAGCCGAACGCAGAAAAGGGTTGTCTGACGGCTACATTAAAGAAATTGGGCGAAGGTGATATCTATTATACAACCGACGGAACAGAACCGACTACTGCTTCTGCCAAATATGAAGCTCCGGTTGAAATCTCCGACAATGCCGACTTCCGGGCTGTCGTAATCCGTCCGAACGGAAACAAAAGCCGTATCTTTGCTGAACAGATCACCTTCAACAAAGCAACGATGAAGCCGATCGAGTTGAAAGAACAGCCCAGCTCTGGATATGTATTCAACGGTGCGCCCACGCTGAACGATGGTATCAAGGGTAATAACAACTACAAGACTGGACGTTGGCTTGGTTTCCAAGGCAAGAATATCGATGCTGTTATCGACCTGAAAGAGCCTACCTCTTTCAACAAGGTCTCATTCACCAACAATGTCATGAAGGGCGACTGGATTATGGGTGCTTCTGGCATTAGCGTATTGGTTTCAAACGATGGTAAAGACTTCAAAGAGGTAGCTTCTAAAGAGATTCCTATGATTAAGGAATCGGATGAGAATGGTCTTTATCAACACGAAATCACCTTCGACGCACAGGAGGCTCGTTATGTTGAAGTCGTCATCAAAGGCAGCAAATTACCAAGCTGGCATGGTGGAGCGGGTAATGATGCTTTCATCTTTGTTGATGAGATCTGTATAGATTAATTCATTCGCCCTCTGGGCGATATACTTGGATTAAAGGGTCGTTATTCCTTTTGAGCGGAATAACGACCCTTTTTTAATGCTCTTTAAACGGCGTTTAAACACCGTTAAGAAACTACTCGATAAGTAACCCCTCCCCCTGCTTACTAAGCAGGCCTTCGACTACTTAGTAAGCAGATCAAGCTCTACTTACTAAGTAATTTTCAACCTTTTCGATAAGCAGTTCTTTGTCAAGAAGGCCAAAGCAACTTGCGCCACACCACACACCTGCAAATAATCCCAATATTAACTGTATTGGTTTATAACCACGGTTGGATCCTTGACGTGGAGATGCAGCCTCTATCCCTATCAATATAAGCTAATCTTGCTTGCTACGCTCTTTCCGTCTGCGGTCTGAACGGTCACTACATAAATGCCCGGAGACGATACGGGGATTTCACGATAAAGATCGTGGGCCTTGATTACCTCTACCAAGGTTCCGTTTATCCGAGTAATCTGTATTCTTTCAATCGGAGCAGAGGATGAACAGACCACTATACGGTTCTGACCTAACGTGTAGATAAGCGTACGAGAGGTTTCTATCTCCTCGTTGTGGGTCGGTGTGCCTGCACGCAGATAATACCTTCCGCCCACATTGCCCTTTATCTGAACACTTGTACCTTCGCTCAACGGTGTTTCCACACGGCTCACCGCATCATACAAGGCAACATCAGAGAATGATTCCGTTCCGTTAAATGTCAAAGTCACCTCATCAGTCGATCCTCCATAAGTGCCAAGTGGAATGCCATACATCTTGTCGGTCTGGTTCACGCTGACCGCCGTCGATCCGGCTACGGTGTAAACCATCGGAACACCCGTCTGGCTGGAATCCAAGAACAGCTCGGCATCCTCGCTCGATTGATAACCGGCAACGGCCTCGGTTGAATAGTGAACAACCGCATGGCTTACTTTTCCCTCGGCTGAAGCTGTGATTTGCAAAGCGCGTGTCGTAGCTCTGCCTTCATTCTCCTTTCCTAACACCTGCATAGCCGAAGTGAACGTAATCTCTCTGTCCGTCGGATCATTTATCCGAACAAAGAAAGAGTACAACGGAGGAATTGTAAAGTTAGTGGAACCATCTCCCGTGATTCCTCCTTCTTCGCTATCATCAATCACGACAACACCCTGTTTGTCTCCTACTTTATACCAATACTTTTTATCCAACTGATGATTCTCTTTAAAGAACTCTTTCATGTCCAAATGGGCAATAAATGGATTGCCTATCAAATAATACTCTGTTTCATTGTTGTTCTCCAACGTGAATGTAATCGGTTTATCCTGAGTTTCCGGAGCAAATTCGGGATGCAGTTCATATAACTGGTCGGAGATCAACAGTCCGGCTTTCTCACTTCTCTCCAAGCTGTCACTTCCCATATGATCACCCGGCTTTGTAAGATAGGCATACTTGACATCCTCTTTCGGCAATCGTATCAATGCCTTTTGGGAAGTATCTTTCACATCCTGCACCTTCAACGAGAAGCCTTGAGTGGGCTTGTATTCGTCAATCGTCTTGTTAATGACACTGCTCCAATTTCCCTTCACGGCCATCGTTTTAGGCACGAGTTGTGTACCCGGACTAACCATCATAACGGCGGACTGACTCCAGGCACGCTGATAGACTGATGGCTGATACCTGTTGTTTATCTTCTCATCGAAGTGGATCGGTTGGAAATACTCAGCAGTTTCCCTTCCGGTTGCCTGCTTCGTATAGAAATCTCCGGAAAAGACATCATTCAATGGAGTGGACAACAGATGCCAGTTTCCTGTCTCTATTTCATAATCCACCCAAGCCTTCTTATAAGCCAAGTACTCGGCATGTACAACCTCAGCTTCCGGCTCGATATGGATTTGCTCACACAAATTGGCACGGAAACGTTCCGTTATATATCCCGATTTTTTAGGATTTTCAAATGTCATCAACTCATATTCAATATCGGTTGTACGCGGAGCAATATAATTCGGCTTGCCATCGTCCCACCAGAAATTCTCAGAATGACCTGCTTTGTACAATTCCACCTGCCTGCCCTTCGGAATAATCACTTTCGAGAAAGACATCGGCGTAAAGGCCCGTCCGGCCATTTCATATGCTGTATTTTCACTATTCGGATAGGTCTTTCCATTCTCCGGCATATTGAGTCGTTCCCGTGTTGCCCGCAGCCAGTTGTCATCATTGTTCCAATCACCAATGGCATAAGAACCCGTTCCCTTCTGCGTGTCGTTCCAAACCAAATATTCCGGAACCACAATCATCGTCACGGTAATCTGTCCTTCACAAGCGAGACGGGTAGAACCCGGCGCAGCATCTTTTTTAGCCTCTTCATAAAAGGCGGTAAATGTATATTCATATCCCTCTTTCGGCTCGAATTTCTTCAACGGGCTCGTTTCTCTCGCAAGTATATTTCCTTCATAATCGAAATGAACCATCATCTTATCTTCGAACGAAGAACCCGCCACATACGTTTCGGCCTGCAACGCATCCAAATAACCGATAGGGAAGTCAAACTCATGATTAGCTTCATCGTTAATCAGATGTTTATATTCCGGATCATTCGTTCCCACCAAATAGATATATTTAAACTTGGCATCTTCTGCATAGATAGAATCCACCGGCTGCATTACACCGTTTTCTTCACTAACAAAAGTCGCACCTCGCAGATTGATTGTCAACCGCTTCGCATCACTGATATCTTTCAACTGCTTATATCCGATACGGATATTGGGGTTATGGTCTGCCGGATAAATCAAGCTGTTAAATCCGATGTGCAAGTTCGGAGAGTTGCCTGTAACATTCATCATTACCGGAATATAGTCCCAACAAACCAAATTAAGTTCATCCGCTGTTATTCCGGACAGAGTAGTTTGTATAGGCATAATAACCATGTGCAATCCCGGATTCACCAAGGTCAAAGTCAGTTTCTTTTGATGAAGAATCAAACCTGCGTAGTGGCTACTTGTTGGTTTAATATCTACATAATATTTCAATAAATCTCTCTTTGCCTCAGTGAAATCACCTGCCGCTGGCGTATCATCTGAGATCTTATCCGCATCCGGATAAATATTGCGGAAAGACCTTAGCGCCTCACGTACAGAGACTCCGTATGTCGCATTCATGTCTCTGAATTCGGCTTCCGTATCGATGTTGGCCGATGTACCAAAGAACCAGTCAAAATAGACCTTTGAGCCATCCAACTCCTTATAACCACCTTTGCCATCCGGAATCTTTAAATCCACGGTGAAGTCCAACACCTTTCCGGCACAATAGGTAGTAGAAGGTTCGACAACCTCGCCATTGATACGTACCACATTCAATGATTTCACCATAAAGTCGGTCTGAATCGCACAATCTGTACCCCAGTCATTCAAAAAGTCTTTGGCTTCCGCGATGCCATCACCCACCGGAAAAGGATCCGTTATCAACAACCAATAGGGACGGTTCGGTATCAACATGGAATAGAAGTCAACGGTCAATGTCTTATTGCCTACCACATCTTCTCCGCCAAAGAAGAAATATTGATCACCCTCCTTATTCTTTCGAGCCAATGAAGTTTCATCATTTCCTGCCTGATACGATTTATTCTGGTTAAACGGTGTCTTGAAGTTTAGCCGTTGGAACTTGCCAAAGAAATTGGCTTCCGGTTCTACCGCAGATCTATTGAGAGCCTCTTCAACCCGTCCTGAATAATCAGAAATAGTAGTTTCCAACTCCACCATGCTTTTATGAAACAGCACTGTATCCACAAAACAGAAATCGATACCGTGGTTTCCCTGCTTATTCTCATCAATTCCTAAACGGGAAAGAATACGCGTCCAGTCCATCGAGAAGTTAACGCGCACCGCATCATCGGTACAGTTCATGGTTAACTGAGTCACCTCTGCCTGAGGCTTCTTCATATAGACCCGTATATCATCCACATACATATCACCACCTTGGGTTGAAGCCGACTGATTGTCGATTTGAACGACATACGAATCATAATCGATTTCGGAATGGTTGATAAAGGAGAAATAGAGTTGCATCCAGTCATTCTTTCCCGATTCTCCCAAATCCAGATAAGAACTCGGAATCTGCCCGGTCTGCTGGCGGTAAATAGGCGTATAGCTCTTTATTCCATTCTCCTCGCGCACACCCATAATGGTAAACAGCATGGCAGCATTATTCGAGCCCGAACCTCCACGAGCACACTTCACCCATGCCGTTACAAACAGCTCGGAACCTCTACATAATTTCTCCTTAAAAGGCACTCTGGCAACCACACCCGGACGGTCGGAGGCATCGATATACATGTGGAAAGAGCTCTTGTTTCCACGGCTGTTGTAACGGATCGGATCGTTATCACTCGGAACAGGAAACCCGCCAGATCCCCATCCTCCGGGACATTCCACATACGCATTGGTCAATGCATAATATCCCCATTCCGGGAAATCACCACCCCCATTCGGGAAGTCTTTTCCATAACTTCCGTCATAAAAGCCATACGAACAAGCCTCCCAGTTTCGGGGGAAAGGATAGTATTTCGGATTGCCATACACTAAGTTGGCGACATTCTTATCATAGTCGAAGTTTCGCTCCGTCAGTAATTCAAAATTAGCTTTCAAGTATTCCGGTGTACGGTAATAATTGTCCTTTCCAACTTGCTGATTGGCCTTTACCTCGGTTTGGGTCAGCAAATTTCCCTCCTCTTTGAAGGTCAACTTAAAACGGGCAATATTATACCTTTTCCCATTAATTATCTTATAGACAACAATAGATGCCTTTGCATTATTTGCCACCCTGTTTCCTGCCGGGTAATTAAACGGTATTATCGATTTATCCCCGGAAATGGTATTATTCTCCAAATAGATACCTGCCGTATTACCCTCAATAGAGACACTCAGCGTTTCTGTATCATACGCTTTTTCCACTCCGGGAATGGCATATCCTCTTGCATCCTTTGTCAATGCAACCAAGTCTTTAGTATAATTCGCCCTACGCTGTGCCGGGTAGGTTATTTCCATCTCTTCGAAATAGGCATTGGTCGCTTCGTTGGAGCTTATCAACGTACCGTCTGCAATCCCCTGTTTCCATCTCTTGACATAACTCACATCTTCATTGTCATCTACGTTACAGATATAGTAGATTATGCGATGAGAGAGCGTCGGTTCCCAAAAACCACCATACAGAAAAGAAGAGTTATGAGAAGTTTGCTTGTTATACGTTTCTGTATAGTCGTTATAGCCGGAGACATCACACGCTACCAAATAATATTTATTATCCAAATTCGGGTCTGTATTTCCGGGGAACATACTTGCAAACTCAGCCTTGGTTGGATAATAAAAGTACATATTATCCAATACTCTATTAGAGTTTGTTCCTGTTAAGGGTGAACCGACATAACCGTTTTTAAAACGAAAACCATATGTTGTTGCCGGCATCAACAGATCATCATAATTCCAATTGTTCACTTTGCGAACCGTTTTAAACGTTGATAACCTTCGGATATCGTACCAACGCTGATATGTCTGGATACTATACTCTCCACCAAGTTTGTCAGGCAAACTCAAGGGAATTTGCGTCCCGGCATGAACATATAAGGTATCGACACTGGTATGCGCTCCCTGCACCTTGCCATCGGCAATCTCCCAAAACTCAACGCCGTCGAATCTGTCTGCTGCGCTTATGTGAAACTCATTTTGCAAATCGTGCCATTTGGCCGCTTTGGTCCGTATTGAATAGCTTTCATAAGTATCATAATACCATCCTCTTTGCCCCCAACTCTTTTGCAAGGGGAAAAGCAACAACACCCATATAATAACAAAGAGATTCCTCATATCTTATTCTCCTTTCTTACTTATTTCTCATTAAACTAACCGGTTCATACCATACAGGCTTCTCGCCCCAATTCAAAGCAGCAGACGGATAGGCTGTATCCCAATCCTGCAACGGAACTGTCACTATGGTCAAAGAGGCATTATTGATTGGCTGCGGTTCCAACACATCAAAGAGCAATAGAATTGTCTTTCCCGGCATGGAAGTCAGATGCGCTTCAAACGTTGCTGCGCCCTGTGCACTTTCGATGGTAATAAAGGATTTAGAGGCATCCAAATCCGAGACGCTCCAATTCCATTTTGTCACCGGCTCCGTCTTCGTGGTTGCTCCATTATCATCTTGAGTAAGGAACTCTCCTTTGACAGAGAAATAGCATCCTTCCGGCAACTTGAACAGATAATTTTCAGTCAATGTATTATTACCCAAATGTACCAACGTAGGATATCCGCCTATCGGCGCAACAGAGGCTTCGACTGTCAACTTTAATGTGGATTGCATCAAGTGAAGAGAAACCGGCAACACCTGATTCCTTCCCAAAGAGGAGAGACTTAATACGCCTGTAAAGTCCGTACCGTTAATCGTCAATGTCACCTCGAAGGGTTTCGTTCCGGTTGTCTCATTTACATAAAACTCCACAATTTCTGATACCGTGTTGTTCGTCACCGTTACAGCGGGTGTAATATCTACCGAAATGGAGGATTCAACCGGAGCAGCAGAAGCGGCCGCCCCTTTAAACAAAGCGACTTCGTTGGCAAAGCTCTTCATACTCAACTTGGTAATCACGGCATCCCTTCCACGGTTGTTGGTCAACTGCATCTTCACCTTGGCCACCAGACGGACCAAAGAGAGCGTGATGCGCTGTCCGTCAACGGAGACATTCACCTCTTGCTTCACACTCATCGGGATAAAAGCCGTTTTCTGCTTTATGCCTTCATATAGACCGTTCTTCGGGTTTTCTATGACATAGGTAGATAATTCCTCCGGCAACGTCTTGCCCTCGTTGAAAGCCTCGCCATTCAGCAGGTCATTCAATGTAGATGACTTGTCTTTGACTTGCGCCTTTTTCATATTGGCAAAGGCATAGAAGGTCTTTTTACCCGGCGCAAGCGATTCTATGGTCGTTGAGTATTGGGCCAAGTTGCCCTTGGCAGCCTCCGCATCGCCCGTTCCATCAAAATAGATATGCCGTTCTATCTCCTTACTCTCATTGACAATCAAGAGGTGGAGCGAATGGATAAATTCTCCCTCCTGGGCATACTCATCTCCGTGGTAAGCTTTCGTTTCCGATATGTTTGCCGCACCTATAATCACCGACACCTTCTCTATATTCCCTTTAGGAGGGATAACCGGAGCAGGCACATCCCCATCTGTTATCTCTTTGGTACATGCCATAAGTAAAACCCAAGCAGATAAGCAGGCAAACAGCTTGATATTTATGATAGGTCGTATCCGTTGCATATTATTCTTCCTTTCCCGATTATTTAATGACAATATCTTCACGATTCAAAGGATCCCAGTTTTCAACCAACACATTCACATTGACGGTTCGGTCTCCCGGAATATCTCCTCCAGGTGTTGAGATACTCATTACTCGCAGTTTATAGATATTATTACGGACAATGGCATATTCCATCACACCACCGCCTTCGCTCTTTCCTTTTACCAAATCATTTGAGGGATCCTGGTCGTTGGCATGCTTGATCCAATAGGTATAGTAACAGATGCCCTCTTTATAGGTGGCCACACCGCTGGCTTGATGGAGCAAATTACGGGTGAAACCATCGCTTGCATCAACATCCACGGTTGCTTTTCCTTCGGTTACACTATACTTCAAGAAATTCGTAACATACCAATCCCAACGTAAGTTTTTCTTCGTTGCATCGTCCAAAGTGCCCTCTTTGTTTTTCGACTTCGCAACCAACCAAGCCCGATATCCGGCCGGGTCGTCCACTTTGATACGTGCGATGATCTCCGTGCGTAACTCTTCCCATGTAGTAACATCATCCCAGATATCTTTGCCATCGTCAGTAATATGACCCGTGATATATTTCCAAGACAATCCCGTTCCATCATAAGCCTGTTCCATGGCTTCCAAGGTGGCAAATATTTTCCCATTCCTCTCAAAATAGGTGTCGCCTTCGGCAAAACCCGTAGGCGTAAACCGTGCTTGGAAGACAACACCGGTTGTATGGGCTCGCGTTCCCACTCGGTTGATGTTCTCTTTCGGATAGCCTATACATATATAATCATCCTCCAATCCGGCCACGCAACTTTTGGTCAGGATCTTTTTGCTCCAATCCAAGTTTGCATAACCGATATGGGGATAATAAGTCTCCGACTCGAAATCGGTTTTATACTTTCCTTCCCTCGATTTAGGATCCAGCACATAATTTGTCGCCACATTATTAGTTCCCGTAACAGTCTCCAACCCCAAGTAATCGATTGTCCCGGTTGTAAAATCTTCATTCGCCTTCGTTACATGCTTAAACAGATAACTCGGCGCAGTAGTATTCAACGTATTGACCAACATCGCACCCAGTATCCTTGCCTTGCCAATCTCTGCATTCGTCTTTTTATCCTTCACCGTATAGACACCGTCGGCTTGACCCTCCGAACCTTTCGCCCGGTAATCGACACGGGCAGAGAGACGCTCCACATTTATCTGGCTGGCCGTGGCCGGATTCGTGCTGCTGTTCGCATTATGGATAAAGAGCTTGTTACCGGCATCGGCTGATGCCATAACAAATTTAGTATAGACAGAACGCTCCTCCGTACTGCTCCAATCTCTTTCATTTTGCCATATAGCAGAAGTTCTCATATTCCGCAATTCTCCCAAGGTTTTAACCTCCATACCGAAAGTAGGTTCGACATTGGTAACCACCAACACATCGTAGGTGTGCCCCACCTGCAAGTTCAGCACCTCAATCGGATCTGTCGTATATTGGGTATTGCCCTT
Organism: uncultured Parabacteroides sp.; assembly: GCA_934725305.1. Classification (GTDB taxonomy): domain Bacteria; phylum Bacteroidota; class Bacteroidia; order Bacteroidales; family Tannerellaceae; genus Parabacteroides. The sequence goes on from CAKVBA010000014.1 coordinate 28,150, forward strand.
ATACGTAAAGGCACTACTCGGCCAAGACTGACGGGCAACGATAGAAGTAGAGGCATCACTATTGATACCCTTTCCATCCGCTGACTCGAAGAAGAAGGCGGTAATAGTACTTACCACATTCTCATTCCTTACACCCTCTTCACGTCCATCACCCTCTTCGCCTCCGGTCGGATTCGCCTTGATCACCTGGTTGGCACTGCCGGCAGAGATGTTCAGCCCCACATAAGCAAAGGGCACACCATCCGGCGTATAATGCTGACACTTCATGTCGTCATCATGAATCAAGTCGCAGGAGAACAAACATGTCGCCCCTATAACAGCTAATCCTATTTTTCCTATCCATCTCATGGTAGTCCTCCCCTATTTATTTAATCTCCTACAGTCTCGTATTGAATACGCTTCGCCCAAGAGAGTACGCTAATCTCCACATTGACATATTCCCATTTGTCCCCCTTCAGGAAGAAGGTCAGTTGGTAATCATAGCCTCGGTCTAAAAACTCCTGCGGCGAATAACGATAAATATCAGCAACCGAACGCAGACGGCTCAACAGATCCGGCAGATTAACGCGAATCACCTCAACACCGCTCCTCTTGTTGGTGATGCTAAGGATGCCATCCTTTTCCGCCTGGCTATGATAGAGCAAGCGGGATGTCATGAAGTCGGCATGTGCCATACGTCCCACGACTCCGCCCTCTACGGTTCTGTCTTCGGTGTTGCGGGTCACATACGGTGTATAGACGACCGATTCGGATTCATCCACCGAGTTGTCCCAAAGCAAACGGCTGTTCTTGTCATAGATGCGGAAGTCATAATCGGCCACATCCATACTGTTCGGTTCATCTATCTCGCGCAAAGAGACGCTAATCTGCTTCGTGTTGCGCACCAATGAAACCGTATCTTGTGTAATCTTGTCTTGTCGCACCTCAATCGGCATAAGCCGCATGCCATGCCACAAGGTATCCAGTGGCAAACCGCCATTCAGCACATATCCATCCTGGCGATGGTCCAAGCGATGAGACATCACCGACATACCATCTCCCTCATTCGGCTCCGTGCGGACAAAGTTCGCGCCGCCATTCTGGATTGCCTCTTCATACGGCACCTGCAAGGCTTCCACGACATACTGATACTTGCCCGGTTTCAGCTCCAGATGCATCTTGTAGTTCTTGTCGCGGAGGGCTTGGTTCGATGTCGCATTGCTTTCCACTTGCTTACACATGAACTTCCCGTTCTCGTCAAACAGATAAACCGCCACACTACCTACATGATCTGAAAACATATCCGCCCGCTGCAAGTTGTAATCATACCGGAAGGTCAAATCGATCCCGGTCGGACAAGGTGCGACATCGTCGTGTATGTAATCGCATGATGCACTTCCCCCTATCCATAACAACGCTTGCCATATCAGCAAGGATTTGTAGAATTTCATGTTTAGCTTCATATATCATCTTACATTTCGTCTTTCCCGCGAAGGAAAGAGGGTTATATAATATTACCCGGAGAACCGAGGCTTGAATTATCTCGTTTAAGGGGTGTGTACACAAGAGGGACGAATCCCTCTTGGCATACACCTGTTTCTTGTCTCTACTTTACCACGACAAGCAGTGGTATGATTGTTCATATTGAGAATATGAATGAATAGATTGTTTATAATTCTACATTCTGAGTACGCTTTGCCCAAGACAAAATATTAATTTCTGCATTGATAAAGCTATGCTTCTTATCCACCGGTTCATCTGGAATAACAGGAATTTCCGGTTCACCCGGTCCGGATACTTTAGTAATATTGATTTCATACCAGTTGTTACGAACTACGCCATAACGACCCAAGTGATCTTTCTCTGTGTATGACGGATTATTAACATCACCTGTAAAGGCTGTAGGATTATCACCGAAGTGTTTGATAACCGATGTATAATAGAACATCACACCGCCTTTGTAGAATTTAATTGTATTTGAACAAGCTTCCAAGATCTTTCCTGCTTCAATGTCAGACAATTCAGTATCATCGTTCTTACAAATAAGAGATAGAACTCCTGCTTTATTCGTTATTATTGTTCCTTCAGTAACACCCGCTTTAACTTTCAAATCCGCAGCAACAGGCAATGCTGCTTTAGCTTTTGCCAAGAAATTATCTTCTGAATAAATAGTAGAAGAAGAACCCAACACGAACAAGTTAGCATCATCCGCTGTACCAGCCAATTTAAATCTCGTTTTCAACAATATACCCGTCAAATTATTTTGCTTCATTTCTACTGCTGTTGTGGTATTCTCAGCACAATACTCATCAGCTTTCATATCATTCCAGACAGTAGGAGCGTTCGCAGCTGTAAACCGATTCAAGGCGTCATCACCAGTTGATTCATAATTCGGGTCAACTGCCCAATAAACACGATAGGGATTTGCTGCTTCACCAAAGAAACGGTTAACCTCTGCATCTACATAATAGCCTTTCCAGTCATTCCAATCAGACACTTTGCGAACGGGATAATAGGTCTTATTGGTCAAATTCAATCTCCAACCTTCGAACTTCACTGTTGCTTTGTCGTAAGCCATACCCGGAGCAGCAATTGTCAAAGTATTGTCTGTACCACCTGTAACAAAAGTAGTTACCTTCGCAACCGCACGCTCTACATAGATCTGGTCAGGTTTATTGTTGACTTCTGCTTCACGCTTTGTATTATAAACCGTCAGCTTAACCAATGTGGTCACATCTCTGCCGTCAGTTGCTACATTTGATGACGCCTTGTCTGTTATCGGAGCATTCGTCATCAAGAAGTTGCTACCTGTAACATCAGCAATGTTATCCAAAGGAACAATCTTAGCAACATTATTCAAATCTGATAATTTTCCATTAAAAGCAGCTCCGGCAAACTCTAATTTACCTTTACCATCTGCAGAGAAAAGGCTACTCTGATTAACAATAGCCAATGCATACAGATGATTCTCCCTTTCTGGCTTAGTAATCTGAAGCACTTCGGAAGGATATTTTACCGTAACATTACCATCTTGATCTTGTTTTTTATCCACGGCTAAATTATAAGCCTCCTTAAAGGTAGCATCATCCTCCTTATCTCCTTCGAAGATAGCCAAAATGATATCATTCACCTTATACTCTGCCTCTATGCCATCACCGAAATTGTCATTACCGTTAGCGCCTTTCACGGGAACACCAGACGTTGTAGGCAAGTTAATGGCCACCTTCACATAACCAACTTCACCCTTTACATTCTCCAAACCACCGTTTTCGGGAACATCATCCGAACAACCAAAAAGAAACGCGGTGGCTAAAAAACCTGCTAAAAAAAGATTCTTTTTCATATAGTTCTAAATTAAGTTATTAAAACAAATAATTATCTCTTATTCTTCTTATTATATTTATGTATCTGATCCAAGTTCGCCTGCACCTCATCCGCTATCTCCGGCACATTACCCAGCGATTGCAACAGCTGCTCGGCCTTTGCCACCTGACCCCGATGCATCGCCAAAGCCGCTTCTGCCAACTGCTTCTGCGGACACTCCTGCGCCCGCGTCAAATAGCGCTCTGCCTTGGTGAACTGCTTCGCCTGGATGGCCGTGATGGCTGCATTCAGGTTGGAAACCGGATCGTCCGGATACATGCGAACCGCTGTCTCGAAGATCTCGTTAAACTCATCCGAACCAGCCGGATAGGTCTCTGCCACATGGAACAACTCATTCAAACTCAACTTAGAAGGATCGGAAAAGGCCAACGACTTCGCCTCCTCCACCGAGAAGTTGCGGATGGTATAATCCACCTCATAATCGGAATGACGCAAAGCAGGATAGACCTCCGCCAACAGGATGCGATAGGAACTGCCGCCATTCAAGGTCTTCAGCTTCCACTCTCGCTGGTCATAATCCGCCGGCTGGTCGGCACGGATAATCGCCAACAACTCTTCTTTGTCCGGCAAAGAGCTCTCTTCCACCGCCTTCTCCAGTCCGGCCCAATCTTCCGGCACGAAGTCCACCACAAAAGGAATCGAGCCGAACGAATACAAGCCCTTCACATAGTTCGCCAATGCCTTCGCCCGGTTCTCGGCCAAATAGGCATTCGATGCGTATGCGCCCTCCGGTGAGGCAAAGCCCTTGATCTTGACACGGGTAATCGTGGTGTAAGGGTCGTTTTTCACCGCCTCTATCGTCTCGCGAATCTTGCCCAGCTCTTCCGGGTTACGACGATATTGCGGATTGATGGTCGTCTGGCTGACCGGGAAATCCAAATAGGCACTTCCCTCCAACTTACGAGCCTTTATCTCCTCGGGCTGAGGCATCAGATAAGCAACCGCGGGCGCCAAAACAATCGGGGCCGCAAAGTCGAGCGCAAAGAGCGGAGACTTATGGCTCTGCAAAGCCTTCCAGCCACATCCGCAATCGTCCACCACCAAAGAGACTTCCGCCTCTTCCATCCAGTCGCTATAAGGAGTAACCGATTGGTATTCTATCACTTGATTCTCGCCATTCATCCGGCGGAACTCCTGTTCACCGGCCGGGCGGGACAAACGGCTATAGAGGACATGACGCGTCTTGCCGTTGATAATAAAGGGATCCATAGCTCGCACACTGTCGCCCGATTCAACAATCGGAGTGCAGACAACCGACTTGTCGCCAGAGATCTTCATACGGCTGATATCCACTTTCATCATCACGGAGAGCTGCCCCTGTCTGTTGTCAACCGATTTCTCTTTCACAACCAAAGCAGCGTCATCGACCGATGTCTGAGCAGGAATCAACGTGCTGCATCCGCCTATCATGAGTAAAGTCAATAATGCTTTCATACTAATCAATGGTCTTTAAAATACATAAACTGCACTAACAGCCGCCTGCGTCGGGCCGACATAATGCTTCTTTACCTTCTCTCGTTTCGTTCCGCAATGGGTACAGGGATAAATATCCGACTCCAGATAGAGATATCCGGCTCCGATGGTAGCCTCGATATTCCAATGTTTACTCAACACCCAACTGTAGCCATAGCTCAAACCGACTCCCGCTCCCCATCCTTGATGGCGTTCATTCTCTGTCCCCAACAACTTGATATCAGAGATATTATATATCACATAAGGGACATGCAGACCGATGAAATGCTTATAAAAGCTTTCACAAAACCAGTAACGCACTTCGGGATGTAGGCGGAAATGTTTGATGGACTTGTCGAAGCCTCCATCCTCTGTCTTCGGGGCAAAAGGATTCAAGCCCACCTCTGCATCCAATGTCCATTTGGGAGCTAACCGCAGCTCTAACCCAAGGTTCGGCGTGGTCGTCGCCCAATAGAGGGCATTTGTCTTTAATGCAAAAGTGGCTCCTCGCTCATTTTTCAATGATGTCTGAGCACTGCCCAGCATACATATACAGGCTAATATAGCCCATGTAAACACTACCTTTCTCATATATGAATATTTGTTTTTCACCATTACTATCTGTGGACTTTTGTGGTTGTTTTCCTAATTCATCATTATACTCGCGAAACTCATTACATGAAGCGTAGAACTTCATTGGTGTCGGGTTTATCATCACGAACGCAAAGTAATAAAAAGAATAGAGCGAATGGTAGTTTATTATGTTAATATAAATTAAACAGGTTGATGTTTTTCATAATGTCGCACTTTTTACAGATACATTATGTATAGCAGGTGCCGAGTCGGATGTTTTAATAGTAACATACAGAAAAACAAAGATAGCCCAAGAACGAGCAGCACAAATACAGTCCCCCCCCCCCCGATAAAAAGACAATATCAACCAACAGAGATGTTAAAAAATCACTCATTTCGGCTGAAAAATACATTAAAATTAAAAGTTGTCCTATTGCTCGGGAAAAAGTAAAAATTCCCTATCTAAAACGAATTTCTATCCGGAGGAAAAGATCAAAAGCCTGACACAATTCTCAAATCACCGGCGGTGATTATATAATCGGCATCGGTGATTGAAAAATTATCCCCATCCAAAATGGGTTTTCTATTATCCCTATATAATAATGTATCATATACGACAATTGATAGGGCGATTTTTGACCATTGGGCTTTCAGCCCGCCGTTACACCAAACTATCAACGAAAACCATCACCATACATTCAATGAAAATACCCATGGCTTTCGCCACGGGCGTCGGTGCTATGTTGCGTAAACGCTATACATATATATATATATATATGTATATACTGTGTCGAATATGCGTTTCCTCTCTATCGCCCGTGGCGTTACGCTTATCAACACATAAAATACAATAAGTCCATAAACAAACAGGGAATCATTAACCCCGTCAAAACGGAGTAGTCTATTTCCGAAAACGGAGTGCCTACCCAATCCGAACGGAGTAGGCACCCAATCCGAACGGAGTGCCTACCCATTTTCAAAAAAGTCCCTAGACTTTTTCCAAAAAGTCTATACCCTTTTTCCCAAAAGTCTATAGACCCTTAAAAAAACAGCTAAAGCCCTCATTTAAAAGGGTATTTGAAGTGAGACGGATTCGCCTGTCGATTTCGCCGGAATCATCCACTGTTTCCGACAAACCGATCTCACCCCTTTAGCGAAACGAACCTGCTTAAATTACAATAACTATTCGCCACGAGGGGTTGCATTTTTTACCCAGGGCGTTACCCATGGGCTAAGGAAACCATTGGGCTTTCAGCCCGTCGTTACACCAAACAATCAACGAAAAAAGGGATGTATCTCTCGACACATCCCTTTTTTCATCATCTTATGTACTTACATAAATTAGCGACAGGTTTTGGCATGGCGATTATACCAATAGTTTCATTTTATCTGACAATGCAAAAGTAGGGCAACCTATGCTTCTCCACAATACCTAATCATGAGTATATCGACGGCATGGAATACCCACATAAATGGATTTTAGCCTAAAATTTTACCTAAATATTCAGAATAGCTTAAACCCAAATCGGTCATTAGAACGAAAAAAGTAAAACAGCTATGAATAGAATAATGAAACTTGTAAAATCGTGCGGTCTTTATTGAAATTATCCGTAGAATATTCCCGTATTCTCTGAAATATTTGTATTTTTACAGCAGAGACACCATTTAAAGAGATGTGATATGAATGATATAATTGGCAAAGTAGCAGCACTTGGTGGTACAATCTCCACCAATGACATATCTCATTTGTCAGAGTATAAGCGACTGCTGAGGGCTAAAGAACGTGGCGACTTGATAAAGTTGCGCCACGGCATATACGCTGTTCCCGATGCATTGCTTAATACAATGATAGATGTAGAGCGAATTGTGCCAAATGGCATTGTATGCCTATACAATGCCTGGGCTTATCATCAACTTTCGACGATCGTTCCCCCGGCCTTTTGCATTGCCATTGCCAATAAACGGAAAGTGGTGATACCCGATACGCTTCCCATCGAACTATATTATTGGAAAAAGGAGAATTTGGAGTTCGGCATTATGGATGCAGAAATTTCCGGGTTTCATGTACGCATTACCGACATGGAGCGAAGTGTTTGTGATGCGGTGAAGTATCGCAATAAACTTGGGTTGGAGGTTTGTGCAGAAGTCGTTCGCAATTATCTCAAAAAGCCTAACAGAAACCTCACTCGCCTACAGGATTATGCCAAACGCCTCAGAGTATTCAACACACTGAAAAATTATCTTGAAATAGCAATAGAATAATGGAAAAGAAAAACTATGGCAAGTCTGTAAAGACACGCTTGGCCAATCTGATGAATGAGACAGGCTATAAATATATGTATCTCTTGGCAAGATACTTTAATGAAAGACTGCTCTACAGAGTATCCGTTAGCCAATACAAGGATAACTTCTTGCTGAAAGGAGGCTCTTTACTTTATGCCATGAATGGACTTGAGGCTCGCCCTACGGTAGATGTTGACTTCATGGCAGACAAAATCAGTCGTGACAGAGATTTCCTTGCGCAAGTATTCCAAGAAATCTTGGGCATTGTATGCGACGAAGATGGTGTGTCGTTTGATATTAACAGTATCAAGTTGGAACCTATCACGGTTGAAAAGAAATATCCTGGCACCAGATTCTACTTTACTGCCCACATGGATACCATCGCCTACAATATGTCTGTTGACATCGGTTTTGGCGATGTGGTTACTCCACATCCAACAACCATTGATTTTCCATTGCTTTTGCCAGACATTCCATCGGTAAACATACAGGCATATTCCTTGGAGACGGTTGTTGCAGAGAAGTTCCATACGATGATAGACCGAGATGTGCTCAACAGTCGCATGAAAGATTTCTTTGACTGCTATCAACTCCTGACAAAGAGAGACTTGTCTGATGACACGCTATATGATGCTATCAAGGCAACTTTTGACAATCGAGGTCTGACATACAATCCCGAATTGCAATTGTTCACAGAAAGTTTTGCAACAGATACAGCACGCATAAGCCGTTGGAAAGCTTTCTTGAAAAAGATTCAATGGAAAGAGTCTCTTGACTTCGAGACTGTCATGAATGTAATAAGAGACAGATTACAATCAATGGCAGAAAGATATTGGGGAAAAGCATAACCTCCACAATACCTAATCATGAGTATATCGACGGCATGGAATACCCACATAAATGGATTTTAGCCTAAAAACAGGTGGCAACAACGCTGAAACTGACAGAAAAAAGATACCTTTGACCAACAAATCAGTAGAAACATCCATCACTATGCACACAAATAGAATATATCAGAAGAATGACAAAATGAGCGACCTGATCTGCGAAAACTATCCGATGGTGCTTGTCATGAGCCGCTTCGGCATCGCCTTGGGCTTTGGAGAAAAAAGCATCGGCGAAGTATGCCGGCAGCATCAAGTGGATACAGACACCTTTCTCACGGTAGTCAACTTTCTGACCAACCCGAATGGACGAGCCGTAAGCCATCAGCCTTTCTCCGTAGAGCCGCTGATCCGGTATCTACATAATGCTCATGACTATTTCCTAAATTTCCGCCTGCCCCAGATCAGAGAGAAACTGACCGAGGCTATTGCCGGATGCCCAAAAGAGATCAGCTTCATCATCTGCAAGTTTTTCGACGACTATGCGTCGGAAGTCCATAAACACATGAGCTACGAAGAAGAGGTGGTGTTTCCGTATGTACATTCGCTGCTGGCCGGAGAGATCAATCCCAAATACAATATCAGCATTTTCAGAAAGCATCACGACCAGGTGGAGATGAAAATTGCCGAGCTGAAGAATATCCTCATCAAGTATTATCCCAGTCAAGGAGATCATCTGTTGAACAGCGTGCTCTTTGACATCTTCGCTACCGAAAAGGATTTAGCCTCTCATACACAGGTCGAGAACAAACTGTTCGTGCCTGCCATTCTAAAACTGGAACAACAAATCACACAAGCCTGAAACAGCATGAACACCTATCTGAAAATAGCGCTTGCCGAACCCTCTGCCATCATCCGATGCGGATTGGAGCTTATACTAAAGCGGTTGCCCGGTGTGCATGTGCAGCAAGCCGAATGTGCCTCGGCCGAATCGCTGATTGAATCTCTACGCATCCATCAGCCCGATATACTGATTGTAAATCCTACCTTATTAGGCTATTTCCCTCTGCAAGAGGTGAAACGGGGCAGCCGATGCAAACAGATGAAATGTGTGGCTCTGCTCTATGGCACAACAGATCCGTCGCTGCTGATCGGTTACGACGAACAGATGGAGCTATACGACTCGGCCGAAAAGATCCAACAGAAGATAAAACAGATCAATCCACAGGAAGAGAGCGAAGCGACTGAAGACGAAAACACACAAACCCTGAGCTCTCGCGAAAAAGAGATTGTAATTTGTGTCGTGAAGGGACTGACCAACCGCGAGATTGCCGATCAGCTGTTTTTATCGCCTCATACCGTGGTGACACACCGCAGGAATATTGCCCGCAAACTACAAATACATAGTGCCAGCGGACTCACGGTGTACGCCATTGTCAATAAATTAGTTGAACTGAAAGATTTGCCGGAAAGCGAGACAAAACAAAAAAACCCAAGGAAAAAAGAATAATATTTTTGCTGTAAATTGTTTTTTCTGTATGTTTGTGTGCTAATAATAAAAGAAGTACATGAAAACATTGATCCATACGGATAAAGAAGTCATCGAATCGATCATTCGTTCGTGCAGTATCTGCTATGTCGGTCTGGCCGACACAGATGGTACGCCCTACGTATTGCCGATGAACTTTGGCTACGAGGAGGGTGTTATTTACCTGCACTCGGCCCAAGAGGGACGAAGCATCTCTATCTTGGAGCGCAACCCCAAAGTATGTATCACCTTCAGTACCGACCATGAACTGGTTTTCCAACATGTCCAAGTGGCCTGTAGCTATCGCATGCGCTCTAAGAGTGTGATATGCTGGGGAAAAGTGGCATACGAAGAAGATTTCAACGAGAAGGTCAAAGCCTTAGATATCATTATGAAACAATATTCGGACCGAACATTCCAATATGGTAAACCCGCCGTCATCAATGTCAAGATATGGAAAGTGGCTATCGAAGATATTAGCTGCAAGGAGTTTGGTGCGCCACACATGAAACCGGTTTTTTAATGGAAAGACAACAGCACAATCACGTATTGAACGAGATAGTCGGTAAACTATCGGACGAGACCTCCTATAAGCAACTGTTTCATGCTTATCGCGACGAGGAATCTTTGCCGTCGAACGAAGTCTTGAAAGAGATTGTCGATCTATGCCGCACCATCCTGTTTCCGGGCTACTATGGCAACGCCCGCATCAGCAAGCAGACAATACGCTTCCATACCGGCATGAATGTGGAACGCTTACACACATTGCTGTCGGACCAGATTCATGCAGGACTCTGCTTTGCTGGCGCCTCTTGTGCCTCCTGCATCGAAGAAAAGATATCCTCCGAATCGGAACAACTCTCCAAAGCATTCATCTCGACCCTGCCGGACATGCGCAGTCTGTTGGCGACAGATGCCGAAGCCACATTTGACGGAGACCCTGCTGCACAGAATCTCAGCGAGGTGATCTTCTGCTATCCGGGCTTCAGAGCTATCGGAAATTATCGCATTGCCCATGAGCTGTATAAGCTGGGCGTCCCCTATATTCCCCGTATGATCACAGAGATGGCCCATTCCGAAACAGGAATAGACATCCATCCGGGCGCAACAATCGGTCATCACTTCTCGATAGACCACGGCACCGGAACCGTCATCGGAGAAACAAGCGTCATCGGCAACCATGTCAGAATCTTCCAAGGAGTGAGTCTCTCAGGAGAAAAACTTCCGCCCGACGAGAATGGAAACACCATCCGGGGTATTGCCCGACATCCTCATGTGGAAGACTTCGTCACCATCTACTCCAACTCTACACTGATTGGGAAGATACGCATAGGCAAGGGAGCAACCATCTGTGGTAACGTATGGATTGCCCAGGATGTTCCGGCCGGTGCCATGATAACACAGACAAGCAACATGATTAACAACTAATAATAATATAGGAATTACTAAAAAACAATGGAAAAAGCAGCAGACACTCAATTGTCAACTGTCAATGGCCAAATGCCAACTTTCGAAATGATAGCTAAGACCCTTTATGGGTTAGAAGATGTACTGGCAGGTGAATTAACCTCTTTAGGTGCAAACGATATTCAGATAGGTCGCCGTATGGTCTCTTTTACCGGAGACAAAGAGTTGCTTTACAAAGCCAACTTTTATTGCCGCACGGCCCTGCGCATCCTGAAACCGATTTATCACTTCAAGGCAAAAGATGCTGATACGGTCTATAAAGAGGTGAAAAAGATCGCATGGGAAACCTATATCCCACTGGACAAGACCTTTGCCATCGACTCTGTCATCTATTCTGAAGACTTCAACCACTCCAAATTCGTGGCTTACCGCACGAAAGATGCTATTGTTGACTATTTCATCGAGAAATATCAGAAGCGTCCTTCTGTACGTGTGAACAATCCGGATCTATATATCAACATTCATATTTCACACAACGACTGTACGGTATCAATCGACAGCTCGGGCGAGTCTCTGCACAAACGTGGCTACCGCGTAAACCAGACAGAAGCGCCGCTGAACGAGGTGTTGGCTGCCGGTATGATCATGAAGACGGGCTGGAAGGGCGAATCCAACTTTGTTGACCCTATGTGTGGTTCGGGTACCTTGCTGATTGAGGCTGCTATGATTGCCCTAAACATCGCACCGGGTATCCACCGCAAAGAGTTTGCCTTCGAGAAGTGGATCGACTTTGATCAGGAGCTGTTTGACCGCATCTATAACGACGAGAGCCAGGAACGCGAATTCAAGTTCAAATGCTATGGCTCTGATATCTCACAGCAGGCGATAGACATCGCTTTGGAAAACATCCGCAGTGCCGGCCTGGTTAAATACATCGACCTGAAGGTGCAGCCGTTCCAGCAGTGCACCGAAGCTCCGCAGCCGGGTATCTTGGTTATGAACCCGCCGTATGGCGAACGTATCTCTTCGCGCGACCTATTGAGTCTCTACAACATGATTGGCGGACGTCTGAAACATGTCTTCACCGGCTATAGAGCCTGGATCCTGAGCTATAAAGACGAATGCTTCGACAAGATTGGTCTGCGTCCGAGCGAACGCATGAAGCTGATGAACGGTTCGTTGGAATGTGAATATCGCTGCTATGAACTGTTTGAGGGCAAGAATAAAGACTATAAAAAGGCGTTGAACGAAAACAAGAGCGAAGAGGCGAAAGAGCGCAACACCGACAACCGACGCTTCAACAACAACCAGCCTGCCCGCAAGCCCAACTTCAAGACAGACAAGATGGATCGCCCCGAACGTCGCTTTGCGGCTGCCCATCATGACGAAGAGGACGAACACGAAGTATATTCACGCCGCCACTATTCAGAGGACAAGCGTCCGAGCAAGATGAAATATCGCGATGGTGGTGATACCAAGAAAGCTATAAAAAAACCTTATAAAAGAAAAGGACGAGATGAATATGACTATTAAGAAATGGATGACAGTATGCTGCCTGACTGCAGCAATTCCTATGTCTATCATAGCACAAGAGAAACAATTCACCTTGCAAGATCTAATTCCTGGTGGAAAAAACTACAGACAGTTTCAGCCTAAGAACCTGAATCAGTTGCAATGGTGTGGTGATCAATACCTTTATGCAAAAGGTGACAGTCTGATGAAGGGCGAGAAAGCCCAGCCCGTTACAGTGGCCCTGACTCGTCAGCAGTTGAATCAATCCCTAACGGCTGCAGGACTGAAAGAGGTGGGCAGAATGCCCTCTTTCTCGGCTCCGTTTGAGAAGGAACCGATCGTTGTGTTCTATAGCCACGGACACCGCGTTCATTATAATCTGGCCGAACAGAAAGTGGTGGCCGACTATACACTGCCGAAGAACTCGGCCAGCGACGACTTCTGTGAAGCCAATGGCTATATGGCCTATACCGTAGATAACAATCTGTTCATTCTCTCTCCGGAGAGCAAGAGCACACAGATCACCGCTGAGACAGCCGACGGCATCGTATGTGGCCAGTCTGTTCACCAAAACGAATTTGGTATCTACAAAGGTACATTCTGGTCGCCCAACGGATCGGCACTGGCCTTCTACCGCATGGACGAAAGCATGGTAACACCCTATCCGCTGGTTGATATCAGTGCACGTTGCGCCAAGGTTTATCCGCGCAGATACCCGATGGCAGGTATGGCCAGCCACCATGTAACCGTGGGCGTCTATCATCTGGCATCAGGCAAGACTGTATGGTTAAAGACAGGCACTCCGAAAGAGAAGTTCCTGACCAACGTCTGCTGGAGCCCCGATGAAAAGAGCATCTATATTGCGGAGGTAAACCGCGATCAGAATGATATGCACCTGATTCGCTACTCAGCCGAAACCGGAGAGAAAGAGGCAGAACTGTTCCGCGAACAGGATGAGCACTATGTAGAGCCTCAGAATCCGCCGTTGTTCTTGCCGAACAATCCGGATCAGTTTATCTGGCAGAGCCGCCGCGACGGTTACAACCATCTGTATCTCTACAATACACAGGGCCAGATGCTGAAACAGCTGACCAGCGGAAAGTGGGAAGTGCTGAGCATTCTTGGCTTCGACGAAAAGTGCAAGACTCTGTTCTTCTCTTCTACCCGCCCGTCAAAAGCCAGCACACTCGACTATGGCGATGCGCTGTATGTAGGTACATCCAAGCTGGATCTGAAGAGTGGCAAATGCACCGAAGTGACTGACGGCGGACAGAAAGGTGTACACCGCACGAAGTTAAGTGCATCGGGCAAATACCTGATCGACGTTCATTCGTCTCCTGAGCTTCCGCGTGAGATCAAGATTCTTGATACACAGAAGAGTAAAGACCTGCAGACACTGTTGACTGCCAAGAATCCGTATGAAGGCTACAAGATGCCGAAGATTGAAAGCGGCAAGATTAAATCGGCAGACGGCAAGACCGATCTGAACTATTTCCTGGTGAAACCGGTTGATATGAAAGAGGGAGAAAAATATCCCGCTGTTATCTATGTATATGGAGGTCCGCACGCTCAGCAGGTAACCGGTGGCTGGATGCAGGGTGTAAGTGGCTGGGATATCTACATGGCACAGAGAGGCTATGTTGTGTTCACACTGGACAACCGTGGATCTTCGAACCGAGGAAAAGACTTTGAGCAGGCAATTCACCGCAACTTGGGTGTCAACGAAATGGCAGACCAGGTAAAAGGTGCCGAATACCTTAAATCACTTCCTTATGTGGATGGCGATCGTATCGGTGTGCATGGATGGAGCTTTGGCGGTTTCATGACAACCAACCTGTTGCTGACCTATCCCGATCTGTTCAAGGTGGGTGTAGCCGGTGGTCCGGTAATCGACTGGAGCAAATATGAGATCATGTATGGCGAACGCTACATGGACCGTCCCGAAGAGAATCCGGAAGGCTATAAGAATGCCAACCTGATGCTCAAGGCCGGTAACCTGAAAGGTCATTTGCTGTTGATCCATGGCGACGTTGACCCGGTTGTTGTATGGCAGCATAGCTTGGGATTCTTGAAGGCTTGTATCAATGCAAACACCTATCCCGACTATATGGTGTATCCGGGACATCCGCACAACGTAAGCGGTAAAGACCGTCCGCACCTGCATGAGAAAATCACACGTTATTTCGATGACTATCTCAAGAATTCAACCAAATAATAAATTAATATGATGAATATATTATTGTTAGGATCTGGAGGACGTGAACATGCCATCGCATGGAAAATCGCACAAAGCGAGAAGGTAGACAAGCTGTTCATCGCCCCGGGTAATGCAGGTACAGCACAGGTAGGCACAAACGTGGCCATCAAGGCAGACGATTTTGCGGCTATCCGCGACTTTGTGCTGGCCAACCAAATCAACATGGTTGTAGTTGGTCCCGAAGACCCGCTGGTAAAAGGTATCTATGACTACTTCAAGAACGATGTTGCCTTGGCTGCTATACCGGTGATCGGCCCCAGCAAAGAGGGTGCTCAACTGGAGGGAAGCAAAGACTTCGCCAAAGCATTCATGCAGCGTTACCAGATTCCGACAGCCCGATACAAAAGCATCACAGCCGACAATCTGCAAGAGGGATATGCTTTCCTGGAATCTCTGGAAGCACCCTATGTGCTGAAAGCAGACGGATTGGCCGCCGGTAAAGGTGTATTGATCATCGACGATCTGGAAGAGGCCAAGAAAGAGCTGGGCGACATGCTGCAAGGTATGTTTGGCGATGCCAGCAAGACGGTTGTGATCGAAGAGTTCCTCGACGGTATCGAATGCTCTGTATTCGTATTGACAGACGGTAAAGACTATAAGATTCTGCCGGTAGCCAAAGACTACAAACGCATCGGCGAGGGCAACGTAGGTCTGAACACCGGTGGTATGGGCGCCGTTTCTCCCGTGCCTTTTGCAGACGCATGCTTCATGCAGAAGGTAGAAGAGCGCATCATCCGTCCGACGGTCGAAGGCTTGAAGAAGGAAGAAATCGACTATAAAGGTTTCATCTTCCTGGGCCTGATTAATGTGAAGGGCGAACCTATGGTGATTGAATACAACTGCCGCATGGGCGACCCCGAAACCGAAGTGGTGATGCTTCGTATCCAAAGCGACCTGGTGAACCTGTTGGAAGGTGTTGCTGAAGGTAATCTGAAAGAACGTGAACTGAAGGAAGATCCGCGTGCGGCCGTGACGGTGATGCTCGTAAGCGGCGGTTATCCCGAAGCCTATGAAAAGGGCAAAGTCATCCGTGGTCTCGATCAGATTACAACCAACAACATTCTGTTTCATGCCGGCACCAAGGAGTCTGAGGGCCAGATTGTGACAAGTGGCGGACGCGTGATTGCTGTCAGCTCATACGGTAAAGACAAAGAAGAGGCTTTAGCCCATTCGTTTGCCGGAGCCAAGACAATCCAGTTCGACAAGATCTACTTCCGTCGCGATATTGGTTTCGATCTATAATACACTAACAGATAGGTAAGATAACAGGCAAAGGTCTCTCTCTAAAAAGATCTTTGTCGGTTATCTTTCTTTTTTATATCCACAAGCCATGTACAACGCATACAACAATCGACGATATACCATTACAACGCCCCTCACCTACACCTATATGCTGCTGGGGTGTATCTGTTGTTGGATTCTGGAATACATACAATCGGCAGGTTATCCCATCTATAGCGAAGCCTACTCAACGCCTCTATGGAATGCCGTCTGCCAAGCAATCCCCAACAAAGCAGCCGCCTATCTGATTGGGATTGTCGTAATGACAGGAGGCGCTTTTCTGCTCCATCGAGCCAACTATATATTAATGTTGATCCGCGAAAAGACACTCTTGCCTTTTCTGCTCTATCTCTTACTGATCAGTTGTAACCCCGACTTTATTCCCCTAAAGTCCGCTTCGATGGGAGTGTTTTGCCTCGTACTGGCTATCTATCAGCTCTTCACATCGTATCACGACGAGACAGCATCCAAAGCCATCTACAATGCGACCCTCATCTTAGGAGCAGGCAGTCTGCTCTGGATCCATCTGCTATGGTTTGTGCCTGTGTTCTGGTATGGCATGTATTGCTTCCGTTCTCTTTCGGCCCGCACATTCATAGCCTCTCTGCTGGGTGTTCTCACGGTCTATTGGTTACTATTGGGCTGGTGTGTATGGCAAGGCGACTATACAGCCTTTACCGTTCCGTTCCAGTCGCTATTTAAGATACGCCTGCTACAGATAAGTCCCGATTACCTGATCAATGCTATGGGAATCATCTATCTAATCATCTTATTACTCACGGCCTCGATCAACATCTTCACCCATGAATATGAAGACAACTTGCGCACACGTCAGTATCTCTATTTCCTGATGACGCTTGCCATCTGGTCGTTTGCCCTGTTCTTCTTCTATGAACAATCATCCAAAGAGCTGCTCGAGACCGTCTGTATGCCGGCTGCAATCCTGCTCGGACATTTCTTTACTGTGCAGCAGCGCAGCAAATACATCCATTGGTTCTTCCATGGAACAGTTCTATTCTATTTCACTCTTTCATTTATTCGCCTATGGAATTTCTAATTGCTTACGGCTATATTGGTGTCTTTATTGCCTCCTTTTTGGCGGCAACGGTTTTGCCCTTCAGCAGCGAAGTGGTGCTCACAGGTGTTATGCTGGCCGGTTCGGCCTACTGGCCCTGCATGATTGCGGCCACACTGGGAAACTTCTTAGGCGGCATGAGCTGCTATTGGATTGGCATGATGGGCAAAACCGAGTGGATCGAACGCTACCTGAAGTTAGATACCCAAAAGCTCCAGAAGGTGCAGAAATGGATTGAGGGACGAGGCTCATGGATGGGCTTCTTTGTGTTTCTTCCCGGCATCGGAGACTTCATTGCAGTAGCGTTAGGTTTTCTGCGTGCCAATATCTGGATTGTTGCCATCTCCATGTTTTTAGGCAAAGCTATACGCTATTGGGTTTGGATGGAGTTTGTATTTAAGGTGCAGCATCTATTATAACAGGGCAGCAGGGCGGCATCATGTCCAACTGCGACGTTGCTTGCGGAATCAGACCTCAGCTATTCACATCAACCCTTTCACAGAACAGAGCTTCTGGCGAACCCAAAAGAGATTGAGATGAGGAGAATTTGATATTTCAGAAGAAATTAAACGGCTTCTTAGACAATTTAAAGCGCTGAGCCTCGTTAGGTATACGCGTAAATGATTACCTTTGCAAAGTATTGCCTTTTGCCAGGGCTTTATTTTTGAGACAATTATAATTATCACACTTTTATAAAACGTATGGGAAAATACAGATTAATCGACAACGTGTTGGGGTGGATTGTATTCTTCATCGCCTCTACCGTTTATTTGATGACCATCGAACCCACCGGCAGCTTTTGGGATTGCGGTGAGTTTATTTCTTCAGCATTTAAGTTAGAGGTGGGTCATCCTCCTGGAGCACCTTTCTTCATGTTAGTAGCCAATCTTTTTACACAGTTCGCTTCCGACCCGTCCAAAGTGGCCATAATGGTCAACGCGATGTCGGCTCTCTTTAGCGGACTGACCATTCTTTTCCTCTTCTGGAGTATCACCCACTTGGCTCGCCGCATCATTGTAGATAACAGCAAACCGGCCACTCTGGGACAGATGATCACTGTATGGGGATGTGGTCTGGTAGGTGCATTGGCTTATACATTCAGCGACACCTTCTGGTTCAGTGCCGTCGAAGGTGAAGTATATGCCTCATCCTCTCTCTTCACTGCTGTGGTATTCTGGCTGATCCTGAAGTGGGAAGAGGTGGCCGACAAACCTCATGCCGACCGTTGGATTGTATTGATTGCCTACTTGATGGGATTGAGTATCGGTGTTCACCTGCTGAACCTGCTCTGTATCCCGGCTATCGTATTGGTTTATTACTACAAGAAATACCCCAACCCAACCATGAAGGGCACATTGGCTGCACTGGTGGTTTCGTTTGCCATTGTAGCTCTGATGATGTATGGCGTCGTTCAGGGACTGGTTGAAGTATGTGGCTATTTCGAACTTCTATTTGTCAATGTATTAGGTATGCCGTACAACTCAGGTGTTTATGCCTATGTTGTGGTATTGGCTGCCGTATTGATATGGGCTATTTGGGAGACTTTACGCGACGAGATCAATCCGATACGCATGAAGATTGCCTTTATCCTGTCGGTGATACTGATTGGTATTCCCTTCATCGGCAGCGGTTATCTGATTGCCGTTGTATTGACTACAGCGCTGACGGCCTTCCTGTTCACACGTAAAGATGTTGACATCAAGACACTGAACACCATCTTGATCTGCCTGATGGTAGTGGTTGTGGGCTATTCCTCGTATGCCTTGACACTGATCCGTGCCACGGCAGACACTCCGATGAACCAGAATGCTCCGTGTGACATCTTCACCTTGCGTACCTATCTGGCCCGTGAACAATATGGTAAGACTCCGCTGATCTACGGACAGACGTATGTATCTGAGGTGAAACGAGAGAATCAGGGCGGTGGCTGCATTGCGGTAACCGAACAGGGTGCGCCCACTTGGAGCCGTGTGATCAAGAAAGATCCAAACGAGAAAGACCGTTATTATGTATCTCGCTACGATACGGAGTATAAATATGTAGATGAGCTGAACATGTTGTTCCCGCGTATGTACAGCAGCGATCCGCGTCACGTCCAAGCCTACAAAGAGTGGGCACAGGTGAAAGGTGAGCCGGTGAAGTTTAACCGCTGTGGCGAAATGACATCCGTGATGAAACCGACCTTCGGTGAGAACCTGCGCTATTTCTTTGCCTACCAGCTCAACTTCATGTACTGGCGCTACTTTATGTGGAACTTCTCAGGACGTCAAAACGACATCCAGGGACACGGAGAGGTGTTGAATGGCAACTGGATTACCGGTATTCCATTTATTGACGAAGCACTGGTTGGTCCTCAGACCGATATGCCTTCAGACATTACAGACAACAAAGGACATAACGTTTACTATATGTTGCCGTTGCTGCTGGGTCTGCTGGGCCTGCTCTATCAGGCTTATGCCGGAGAAAAGGGTATTCAAGGATTTTGGATTACCTTCTTCCTCTTCTTCATGACCGGTATCGCCATTGTGCTCTACCTGAACCAAACACCTTATCAGCCGCGTGAACGAGACTATGCGTATGCCGGTTCGTTCTATGCGTTCTGTATCTGGGTTGGTTTTGGTGTAGCTGCCGTGGCCAAAGGATTGGAGAAATATGCCAAACTTCCAACCATTGCCGCTGCTGCAGTTGCCACGGCGTTGTGTCTGTTGGTGCCTATTCAGATGGGTGCACAGAACTGGGACGACCACGACCGCTCCGGCCGCTATGTGTGCCGCGACTTCGGTACAAACTATTTGGAATCATGCGAGCCTAATGCAATAATCTTCACCAACGGCGATAACGACACCTTCCCATTGTGGTATGCACAGGAGGTTGAAGGTATCCGCACCGATGTACGTGTATGTAACACCAGCTACCTGCAGACAGACTGGTATATCGACCAGATGAAGAAACAGGCTTACAACTCTGATCCGCTGCCTATCTCTTGGGATCGGGCTGATTATGTTCAGGGCACTCGTGATGCTGCCTACATCTTCCCGATGACCGACCAGACCATCGACCTGAAGACGGCTCTCGACTTTGTTAAAAGCAACGATCCTAAATTCAAGAAGATTCCGGGCATCAACCAGCCACTGGATTACATTCCGTCGTCTTCTGTCGCTTACAAAGTAGATATTGATGCGGCTTTGGCAGCCGGTGTTGTAACACTTGCCGACAGCACTTACCTACTGGACGAGATGAAACTCGACCTGAAGAACAAGGAGTATCTGGGCAAACAGGAACTGATCGTCTTGGATATGTTGCAGACCAACAACTGGAAACGTCCGATCTATTATGCCATCACAGTAAGCCCCGACCAGTTTGTAAAACTGGATTCTTACTTCCAGCAGACCGGTATGGCTTATCAGATTGTCCCGATGCAGACAAAGGGAACAATCCGCTCTATCAACACAGAAAAGATGTATGACAACGTGATGAACAAGTTCAAATGGGGTGGCGTTGACACTCCGGGCATCTATCTGGACGAGAATGTGATGCGTATGTGTAAGAGCTACCGTATGGCATTGTTCAGCAAACTGGCCGCAGCACTGATTTCGGAAGGCAAGAATGAAAAGGCATTGAATATATTGGACAAGGCCATGGAGGTGTTACCGCCGGCCAATGTTCCGTTGGACTACAGTGCTCTTTCGCTGGCTGAGATGTATTACGAACTGGAACAACCGGAAAAGGCAGAAATGATCTATACAAGCATTGCCGACAATTCGATGCGCAACATCAACTGGTTCTTCCGCCTGCGTCCGGGTCAGCTCTCGTCTGTGACAGGAGAATTGGAACACAACCTGGCTGTTGTGCAAGAGGTTTTACGTGCAAGCAAGCTATATAATCCTGAGTTTGGCAAGAAATATCAGGAAGAGTTTGACAACTACCGGATGGCCTACAGCTCAGTCCGTAGTCAAGAATAAAGAAAGAATATGTTTATAGAACAACCGCCCTGGTTCTACAGGGCACTGTTCCCGGGGGTAACCTGGAGGATTCCGGCCCGCCAAAAGTGTGTCTATCTCACCTTTGACGATGGCCCAATTCCCGAGGTTACCCCTTGGGTTTTAGATCAACTGGATCACTTCGGCATAAAGGCGACCTTCTTTATGGTGGGCGACAATGTACGGAAGCATCCCGACATCTTCAAGATGGTGGTAGAGCGTGGTCACCGTATCGGCAACCACACCTTCAACCATATCCAGGGACTTCGCTACTTGACCAAGAACTATCTGGCCAATGTAGAGAAGGCTGCAGGTTATATTCCCAGTAATCTGTTCCGTCCACCTCATGGCCATATGCGACTGCCTCAGACCCTTCGTCTCAGACGACAGTATCGTGTGGTGATGTGGGATGTGGTGACACGAGACTACAGCCCGAAGCTCAACCCCGACCAAGTGTTTGAGAATGTCCGCCGCTATGCCCGTAATGGATCGATAATCGTATTCCACGACTCCCTAAAGGCCGAACGGAATATGCGAGTAGCCATGCCTCGTGCCATCCAGTGGCTTTTGGATCAAGGATATGAATTCAAAGTGTTTGACTGAGCTCATCCATCTATTATAAAGGAATGATACTATCTGCCGACTATATAAAGGAGAAAGCAAAAGAGTTAGGATTCAGTGCCTGCGGAATGTCTCAAGCGATGCCCGTAAACGACGATGATGTCAACTATCTCGACCGGTGGCTGGCCAATGGCTACCAAGGAGGTATGCAGTATATGGAGAATCACCGCGACATCCGAATCAATCCCGACGGACTGGTCCCGGGCGCCCGATCTGTCATCTCCGTTGCGCTCAACTATTATCCCCAAAAGAGGCGAGATCCGGCTGAACCGCATATTGCCTTTTATGCCTATGGCAAAGATTATCACATCGTGGTGAAGGAGAAGCTACGCAAGCTGTGGGAAGCCTGCATGGAAACACTGTCGGACGAAGAGGGAAACGTACAATACGAAGCACGCTGCTTCACCGACTCGGCTCCTATCCTGGAGAGATACTGGGCCTGGAAGTCCGGATTGGGATGGATTGGGAAAAACACCAATCTGATTATTCCCGGACAAGGATCGTTCTTCTTCTTGGGAGAGATTGTAACAACTGCGCCCATAGACAAATATGACTCGCCGAAGCCCAATCGGTGCGGAACCTGCAGACGTTGCCTGGATGCCTGCCCTACGCATGCCTTAGAGGCACCTCGACAACTGAATGCCTCGAAATGTCTCTCCTATCTAACCATTGAGCATAAGGGAGAACTGCCTCCTGAAGCGGCAGCCCAATTGGGGAATCGCCTCTATGGATGTGACACCTGCCAACTGGCCTGTCCATGGAACCGGATGGCACAACCAACATTGGTAGAAGAGTTTGCCCCAACAGACAATTTGCTTGGATTGAAAAAAGAGTCGCTCATCCACTTAACAAAAGAGAAATATAATTGTATCTTTGCGAAATCAGCCGTGAAAAGAGCAAAATATGAAGGGCTGATGCGAACGATTAACCATTTAAATAAATCATAAATCACATGAAAAGAACATTTAACTTACTTCTACTCTGTCTTCTCTGCGCTGTATCTGCAATGGCAGCACCGGGAGAATTGAAAGCAAAATTAGCCGCATTAAAGGGCATCAGTGGTATTGAACAACTGGAATCAAAGACCTATCCGGAAAAGTATGTGGTACGCATCACTCAGCAGGTGGACCCGAAAGATCCTTCAGCCGGAACATTTACACAGCGTGTCGTTATCGGTCACGTAGGCTTTGACCGTCCAACCGTATTGGTAACAGAAGGATATGGTGGTGCTTATGCCTTCAGTCCGCGCTACCAGGAAGAGCTGACTCGTCTGCTCAATGCCAATTTGATCTTTGTGGAACATCGTTATTTCTTGGAATCTACTCCCAATCCTAAGAACTGGGATTATCTGACTGCCGAGAATTCTGCCTACGACCTGCACAACATAAATCAGACATTCCGCCAATTGTATAACAACAAATGGATTACTACCGGTATCAGTAAAGGTGGACAGACAACTATTCTTTATCGTACCTTCTTCCCGGACGATGTAGATTTCTCTGTTCCTTATGTAGCTCCGCTGAACAAGGGTGTTGAAGACGGACGTCACGAAGGTTTCTTGCGTAAAGTAGGTACAAAAGAAGAACGTAGCAAGATTCTGGCCTACCAGAAAGAGGTATTGAAACGCAAGAGCGAAATCGTTCCCATGCTGGAAGCTTATTGCCAGAAAAACGACATCAAATTCCGCATTCCGATGGAAGAAGTTTTGGACTACTGTATCCTTGAATATCCGTTTGCTTTGTGGCAGTGGGGCACAACTCCGGTAAGCGCAGTTCCGGCTCCTACAGCAGACTCTGAAACATTGTTTAAACACCTGATGCGCGTGAGCGAACCTTCTTATTTCTCTGACAATGTACAGCCAACTATCTCATTCCATGTGCAGTCTGCACGCGAATTGGGTTATTATGGTTATGACGTGAAACCGTTGAAGGGTCTGTTAACCATCAAAACAGCAAAAGGCTATCAGAATAAACTGATGCTTCCGAGAGAATTGGTGGACAAAGTTGAATTCCGTCCGGAACTGTATCACAAAATCTACAATTTCCTGAAAGACAATGATCCGAAAATGATTTTCATCTATGGCGAAGTGGACCCTTGGAGTGCAAGCCGCGTACCGACTTTCAAAGGAAAGAAGAATGAACAGATCTATATCAAACCGAGAGGAAGCCACGGAACTCGTATCAGCAACATGCCTGAAGATATGCAGAAACAGATCATGGATCAAATCAACAAGTGGTTAGCTGAATAATAAGAAGCTATAAGTTATACAAGATTAAAGGGGCTGCATCCAAACAATCATTTGATGCAGCCCCTTTTCTTTTTATATAATCGAAAGTCAAACTTCCATTACAGCACCTGAATACCCTCTTCGCGAGCCTGTTCTTCACCAGAAGGAGTGATCAACTTATAGCCCTTACCATGAATATTGATAATTTCGATGCCCGGATCGTCTTTCAACAACTTACGCAACTTCGTGATATAAACATCCATACTACGAGCATTGAAATAGTTGTCGTCAACCCAGATCGTCTTCAAGGCATAGTTACGTTCCAAAATCTCATTGGCATGTGCACACAACAGACTCAACAACTCACACTCTTTGGTGGTCAGCTTTGTAACCTTTTCACCAATAGTCAATGTCTGCTTCTGAGTGTCGAACAAGAAATTGCCCAACTTGTAGAAAGGAATATCTTTCATCTTCTTACCCTTTACACGACGCAGAATAGCCTCGATACGCAACAACAGCTCTTCCATGCTGAAAGGTTTTGTCAGATAATCATCCGCTCCTATCTTAAATCCCTCCAAAATATCCTCTTTCATAGTCTTGGCTGTCAAGAAAATAACAGGAATATCAGGATTAATTGAACGTATTTCCTGTGCCAACGTAAAGCCGTCTTTCTTAGGCATCATTACGTCTAACACACAAAGATCATATTTGCCTTTAGTAAATCCTTTATAACCGGCTTCTCCATCAGAGAAAAGGTCAGTCACATAACCTTTAGCCTGCAAGTATTCGCGTAAAAGCATTCCTAAATTTTCGTCATCTTCGCAAAAGAAGATCTTCAACTTTTCTTCCATAACTAACTTTTTATAAGAGGTAAAGTAATAATAAATGTCGTTCCAACATTACCCGCACCCAATTCTGCACGGATTGTTCCTTTATGATCTTCAATGATCTTACGTACGTAAGCCAGACCCAGACCAAAGCCCTTCACATCATGCACATTGCCAGTGGGCACACGGAAGAAGCGGTCGAATACCTTCTTCAGATACTCTTTCTTGATGCCGATACCGTTGTCTTCGACCGATATCAGCAACTTACCACCCTCGTTCCACGTGCGGACCATCAAGGTCAATGGTACCTCGCTACGACGATATTTCACCGCATTGTCCAGCAAATTGAACAACACATTGGTAATATGCATTTCATCCACATAAATATCCGACTCTGTTGCCTGCAAATCTACGTCCAACGTTCCGCCAAACTTTTCGACCTTCAGCACAAACGTATTGGCCACATTCACCACCAGGTCATTGGCATCCAGCTCCTTCAACTTAAGGGCTGCTTTCTGACGCTCAAACAGAGACATCTGCAACACCTTTTCAACCAAGAAGCCCAATCGCTTGGTCTCGTCATTGATCACTCCCGAAATATGCTTGAACACATCCGGGCTCTTGGTAATATCCGTATCTTTCAACATCTGAGCCGCCAATGAGATTGTTGACACAGGCGTCTTCAATTCGTGTGTCATATTGTTGATGAAGTCATTCTTCATCTCGGACAACTTCTTCTGACGGAAGATGATATAAATAGTAAAGATAAATGTCACCAACAAAATAAACGAGAAGAATACCGACGGCACAATAAACGTAATTGAGTTGGCGATATAGCCGCCTTTCGTCGGGAAATATACTCGCAAATAATTCAACTTTGAAGGTGGATCATTGGGGAACAACACCTGCGTAATCACATCCGATGCAATGGGGTGCCCCTTCATCTCTCCACTTCGATATACTGTATTTCCATCTTTATTAATAACAGAAAAGACAAAAGGCAGGTTCAGTCCATTGTTAACAAACTCTGTCTTTAGATAAAGATTTAATTTCTTAAAGTCTATGCGCTCTTCTATCGGCTTCAGATTGGCCGTATAAAGGATATTCAGAATCACCTCGTCAATAAGACCGCCCTGATATTGATAACGACGCTTCAATGTCTTCTGCAAATCTTTTGAAGTAGTAACAATACTGCTATTGGGCGTATTCCGCTTTGCCAAAGAGGAAAGAGGCTCAAACTTCTGATGACTGAAGCTCTGCATCTCAATCTGCTTGACTGATCCTTCAGAGTCAGTAATCTGAAACTGAAAATGCTCCCGGTTGATCACCTTACCTAAGCTCTGCACATCCGGCGCATTCTGATACATGAAGTTATTCTCGTTCTTCTTAACGTCGTCTTCCAGGTATTTACGAGTTTCATCCAATTCTAAACTCTTCGATACCTGATGCAGACTTCTCTTGACCGTCTCGTTAAACTGCTCACTACGCGTCTTGAGTATGATATTAACATAATTGATCTGCAAATAAAGCAGACAGGCAAAGGCAAAAGCCATTACCACTGCAAGCAACCAAATTGTCGACTTCCTCATATCAATCCTTTTCTCTTAATAACACAGCAAATAACGTGTATTTTAGTTTAATATTCACACAAAAAAGGTAAAATAGTAATCCGCAAGTGTTAATGAAAAAAAAGAACCCGATAAAGGATATTCTTCCGAGGTTGTGCCCAAATAATTGTTTGGATTCAGCTCATTAAGATGCGTCAGAATTGACGGTTTGCAATTATGACGCATCGCTATGGATTAAACTCAAATCGGTCATTTGAACGAAAAAAGCAAAACGACTGACTATTTTTATTCTTTCCAACTCTTGTCAGCACTTCTTTTGGCATCTTGCTTCCGCCTGCGTTTCGACATAGCCCGCTATGCCTTCAACGTAGAGCCATTGCAATCTGCTCAAAACAAGCACCAACAAGAATCGTAATCTAATGACCGAATTGGGTTAAAAACCACCGGGTCTCATTCCCCCATAAAAACCTCTTGGGCGATGCATATCACCGGCATTAGCTCCACCCTTAAAGATGCTGAAACGATAAATAAAGTGGAACATAAAGTAACTGTTCAATGTATTATACTCGGTATCTGTTGTGCTGCTGGCCGTTACGCTACGAGAGATGTTACTACGCTGCTGCAATATATCATAGATCTTGAAGCGAAGTGTGCCCTGATTGTTCTTCAAGAATGATTTAGAGGCAGAAGCATTCCACAAAACCTCGTTCTGCTTGAAGCCATCGGCATATCCCGAGTTGGAAGACCAACTAATATCACTCTCCAGCTTAATGTTCAAAGGCAGATAGATTGCTGTTGTGCCACCTACACCATAGTTCCATGTCTTACGGTCGCTCTGTGCCTGCAACGTGTTTGAGGCCTGATTGTAGCGCACATTTCCATTGATACCCAAATCAAGATAACTTGAACGGAAGTCCAAACCGGCACGTTCAGACAGAACAACATTCTTGTTGGTGTTCTTTTCGCCATTGATAAATCCTTTACTATTGGCATACATGGCCATACTCATTGAATTAACCGAGAACTTACGATTCTTCAACGGAGTATTCACAACTGCACGAGCACTACCATTGAAATTGCCATTGACATTTTTATAGGTAGTCAAACGGCCTCCATTCTGGTTATATGTAGAATAGGAAACAATGTCATTGAGAACATAGCTACCCATAACCATAAACATTAGGGCCTGCTGCTTCTTCGGTTCAAACTTATGATAATGAATAAACAAGTTATTCGTGTAACGAGGTTTCAGGTCGGGATTACCCACACGAACATTCAGCGGGTCAGACACATCGGGCACCGGCTGTAACTGAGACATACTGGGCTGACTGGTTGTTCCATTGTAACGAATCATAAGGGCAGAGGTCTTTCCAAACTTATAGTTGAAATTGGCCATCGGAGAAAGATTTACGACCCGACGGTTGAGCTTCGACAAAACGGTATCGCCCACAAAACTCTCACTACGTGAATAGGATGGATCTAAATTCAATCCAAATGTGTAGGTGTACTTCTGTCGCTGAGCTTTAAAACTCAGGCTCACACGCTGACTGAAAAAATTATTGCGATAGCTATTGCTATTCGCTGTATCCAACACAGCATAGTTTCCCTCGTTATCCTTCGTCAATGAATTTTTCAACGACTCCTGTTTGCGCTGGCTGAAGCTATAGGTCATCTGCAAGAAATTGTTGCGGCCCAAAGGTTCCACCCAAGAAACATAAGCCCGATAATTGAAACTGTTATTATCGAAACGATACTTCTGATCGATCACTTCGTTTTTAGCACTCTGTTCTGCCCGATAATAGCGGATGTCTGAATAGTTCAGACCCTGATTATAGGAATCACCTACACCACCCGACAGAGAAGCACTGAATACTCGCCCCTTACTGTTCAACTTGCGGCTAAACTCCAAGCGAGCATCCACATCATACCCATTACCGTTGGAAGAGTTGTTTGAATTGCGGGTATTGATGGTATCATTCCAATTGTCCATCGCCAAAGTCTTACCTAATTCATCAGCATCACTATGGCTGAAGCTAAATCCGGGGCGAAAGATAATGCGCGTCAACGTGTCTGGCTTCCACTCGGCATGCAGATTCATTCGCACATTATCACCCTTTGTGCGGCTCATTACCTGGTCGTTTTCAATGTAAGAGCTATCGCCCGGCAAAATATTTTCCTGATTGCTCTTGCTGCGGGCATCATTGTCAGAATGAGAATAATTGACATTTCCTCCTAATGTTGATTTAGGATTAAACTCCTTGCTGAAGTTCACACCAAAATTTCCCGACGAGGTAATACCGCTACCGGCTCCACCGCCACCACGACGTCCGCCTCGCATCCCTCCAAACATAGAGGAAGACAGATCGGAGAATCCCATATTATTAGTATTGTTGGCACCACCCATCACGGTAATCTGGTCATTGCTCATAAAACGATTGAGCATGGCGTTGCCTTCATAACGGTCTTTGCTGCCATAACCGGCATAGGCATTACCAAACCAGCCCTGCTTCATTCCCGGCTTCACGGTCAAGTTGATAACCGTCTCTTCCTGACCATCATCAAAACCGGTCATAACGGCCATGTCGCTCTTCTTTTCCAAGACCTGCACCTTGTCAATCATCTTTGAGGGCAAATTCTTCGAAGCCACCTTCGGGTCATTGGTAAAGAACTCCTTACCATCCACCATAATCTTGGTAATCTCTTTTCCGTTATGCGTCACTTTTCCATCGCTACTCACCTCAACACCGGGCATTTTCTTCAACAGATCTTCCAAGACAGACCCTTCTGCCATCTTATAGGAATCGGCATTATACTCCACCGTATCGTTACGGACAACCACCTCGGCTGCCTTACCCACCACAACCGCTTCGGCCAAATGAATAGAGGCATCGGACAATGGCAGCTTGCCCAACTGTATGGAATTATTCTTGCCCGAAACCTGCAGGGCTTTATAGAGGGATTCATATCCAACAAATGAAAGATGGAGAATATAATTACCTGGCTTTATATTTTTCAAGACAAAGGCTCCATCGTTAGCACTTGCCACTCCACGCACCATTGCACTGTCTTTTCCCTGCAACAGACGAACTGTAGCCTGTTCAATAGGCTCCTTTGTCACGGCATCTATTACAACACCCGAAACTTCCACATTACTACGCTGTGCAGAAACGCTCAGCACACTACACAACAAGCAATACAACCAAATAATCTTTCCACTTTTCATTTTTAGTCACTCCTCCATTTTTGAGATACAACTTATAGACTACCGGCCGAAAAAAAAGTTTAATCAAAAAATAAAAAACATAGGAAAAAGAAATAAAAGTGGATTTGCATGCAGATTCTGTCGGAAAGAATACGCCCCGTTGGCCGCCTCTTTGGGATGGCTGAAAACCGATATGGTTTCTCGGCAAAAACGGAGGAATTATCTCTTTCACGCAGCTACCCGCTTTTTCAAGAGTCTATACCCTTTTTCCAAAAAGTCCCTAGACTTTTCCTCAAGAGTCTACACCCTGTCTTTTTGTAAATAAGGTTGACTCTTAGCAGCTTCAACAAATGAAAGAAAAGCAGTACAATCGAGAACAAGAGCGAAATTTGCGCTATCATGAAATTTATCGTCTTCGTA
>CAKVBA010000015.1 GCA_934725305.1 uncultured Parabacteroides sp.
ATGACGGTACCGATTACTCCGCTATAATGGTACCGATTACAGTGCTACGCATGGTACCGATTCAGCGCTATCGTCAGAAACTTATGTGCAAGCAAATGATTTTGCTAAAACGTATCCTGATGAATATAAGATGACAAATGCCGTTTTGGGATTAGATATGCTAACTTCAAGCCAAGACACTTTAAATCTTATTATTGAATCATGGTTGGATAAATATTATGCAGTAAAGGGAATAAGCAAGAAAACAAATACAATAGAAGAGTATCATCAAAGGGATAGTATTATCAATAGATTTATTATAGATGTGGAACAAATAGATGAATTACAGGATATTCTCATCTATTTTCATATTACATCTGTTTATGAGAATGCAACATACCGTTTGCAAAAACAACATTTGATTGAATTGAAAAACGAATTTGATGAGTATGGTTGTTTTGGTGCAGAATATGGAAAATTACTATTAACAGATAGTTGCAGCTATGAGAAACTATTGAATAGCAAACATCCAAGTGCTATATTACGAGAAAAATGGGAATGATTGATTTGGAATTACTTGGATTATGCTTGGTTGAACAATCAGTTCAATGAGATAGATAACAAGGAGAAGAATACAATAAGCCAGCGGACAGATAAGAGAGCTTAGCTATAGTCAAAAAGGATTAGTCTATTTGGGAAAATTGGGAGCCTATCCATTTCCAACGGAGTGCCTACCCAATCTGAACGGAGTGCCTATCCATTTTCAAAAAAGTCCCTACCCATTTTTCGGAAACCCTATGGGCTAATTTCGAAAAGATTATATATTGTTGAAATACAGCTGGTAAGCTCTCTTCTAAAGAGGCTTGGGCCGAGACGGATTTGCCGGTTGTTTCCGATGGATTCGTCCATTGTTTCAGACGGAAATATTACCTGTTTATACTAAAAACAGTCTTGCTAAAATTACAATAACTATCCTTCGGCTCGTTGTTGTCTGTTATCATTTCTATACCCGTATTATGACACACCGCCCACGGATTTGAATTCTGTTTCCGGCTTATAAAAAGGTAGTGTCAAAATGAAATCGGTTTTAAGGATTGTCGGGCAAAGTATCAGACGTGAAGCAGAGAGGCAACAGCTCTTTGGCCGACGAGATAATACGAACCTCTTCTTTCCCACAGAGCAGAATACGCATAGGCTTGTTGCCTCGTTGTTCGGTTTCGAGCAGCACCTGTCGGCAAGCGCCACAAGGTGTGATGTCAGGATTTACTTGTCCATCAATCATAGAGACGATGGCTAACGTATCGACTGTTGCCTCTGGATATTGTGATCCGGCATAGAAAAGAGTGACCCGTTCGGCACATATTCCGGAAGGATAGGCGGCATTCTCCTGATTGCTTCCGGTAATGATTTTCCCATTGGAAAGGAGTGCGGCTGCTCCCACATGGAAGTGAGAATAGCGGGCATAAGCATGGCGAGCCACCTCAATGGCTGCCTGCATCAATTGGCTTTCCTGTTCGTCCAGTTCGCTTATCTCTTTTACACGAATCGTAGTTTCTAGCTTAATCTCTCTCATCACTTCTCTTATATTTTATTTATGCAAATATGCAGAAATTTCGGGTTCTAGTCATTATCTTTGCGAAAATAAATTATTTAGAAGAGCAAGTAATCATGAAATTATACCTGCGCGTTTTTGGACTTATCTTTATTTCATTGTCACTGTTATGCAGTTCGGCATGGGCAGATAGTCAGCACAAGTTGTCTTCTTATCAGAAATACATTCAGCAATATGGCAATTTAGCCGTTTACCATCAACAAAAATATCATATCCCGGCCAGTATCACTTTGGCGCAAGGTCTGCTTGAGTCGGGTGCCGGGCAGAGCGATCTGGCTCGTCGGTCCAACAATCACTTTGGCATCAAATGCCATTCCGAGTGGCGGGGCAAATCGGTCCGTCATGACGATGACCTCAGGGGAGAATGTTTTCGTAAGTACAAGCGGGTTGAAGATTCTTATGAAGATCATTCGCGCTTCTTGGCTGAGCGTCCGCGCTATGCACCACTGTTT
Organism: uncultured Parabacteroides sp.; assembly: GCA_934725305.1. GTDB lineage: Bacteria > Bacteroidota > Bacteroidia > Bacteroidales > Tannerellaceae > Parabacteroides. The sequence continues at coordinate 2,044 of CAKVBA010000015.1, forward strand.
CGCCTGGATATTAAGGACTATAGAGGTTGGGCACGCGGATTGCAAAAGTGTGGTTATGCGACAGACCGCGCCTATGCCAACAAACTGATCAAAGTGATAGAAGATTATGAACTATATCGCTATGATTCAAAGAGAATAGTGAAAAAGACAATCGTGAAGAAAAAGCGTCAGGTTGTTAAATATACTATTTACAGGACCCATGGACTACTCTATGTCTATGCCAAAGACAATGACTGCTTTGAGCAGATTGCCTCAAGCCTGGGATTCCGTGTAAAAGAGCTGCAGAAATATAATGAGGTGCCCGAAGACTTCCCGTTGCAGGCCGGAGATGTAGTTTATCTGCAGAAGAAAAAGAAGAAAGCCGATAAGCCCAATTACGATCATGTGGTTGAAGTGGGCGAGTCGATGCATAGTATATCTCAGCGGTATGGAATACAGATAAAGAGCTTGTATAAGCTGAATAAAAAGAATAAAGATTACATACCCGAGGAAGGAGATGTATTAAAACTTAGATAAGTAACATAAAAGTATTACCTTTGTACGCACAAATCTTATTGCAATGAGAGATCAACGTTATAATCTACGTGGCGTATCAGCCTCAAAAGAAGATGTTCATAACGCGATAAAGAACATCGATAAGGGTGTTTTCCCAAAAGCATTCTGTAAGATCATCCCAGATATCTTAGGTGGTGATCCGGAATATTGTAATATCATGCACGCAGACGGTGCCGGCACGAAGTCTTCTTTAGCCTATATGTATTGGAAAGAGACGGGAGACCTTTCTGTTTGGAAAGGCATTGCACAGGATGCTTTGATCATGAACATCGATGATCTGCTGTGTGTAGGAGCAGTCGATAATATCTTGGTTTCATCTACAATTGGCCGTAACAAACTGTTGATTCCGGGCGAGGTGATTTCTGCCATCATCAACGGAACCGATGAATTACTGGCCGAGCTACGCGAAATGGGAGTAGGTTGCTATGCAACAGGTGGTGAAACAGCCGACGTGGGTGATTTGGTTCGTACTATCATTGTGGATAGTACCGTGACTTGCCGCATGAAGCGTGCTGATGTAATCGATAATAAGAATATTCAGGGAGGTGATGTCATTGTAGGTCTGGCTTCATTTGGTCAGGCAACCTATGAAAAGTCATACAACGGTGGTACCGGTAGTAATGGTCTGACATCGGCTCGTCATGACGTGTTCTCTAAATATCTGGCTGCTAAATATCCTGAAAGCTATGATGCTGCCGTTCCTGAAGAATTGGTTTATTCAGGTGGATTGAAGCTGACAGACGAAATAGAAGGACTGGGCATTGATGCCGGTAAGTTGGTGCTTTCGCCGACTCGTACCTATGCTCCGGTTGTTAAGGTATTGTTGGATAAGTTGCGTCCTCAGATTCATGGTATGGTACACTGTTCAGGTGGTGCACAGACCAAGGTGATGCACTTTGTTGAAAACAAACGCGTTGTGAAGAACAACCTGTTCCCTGTTCCTCCGTTGTTCCAGATTATCCAGGAACAGAGCGGAACCGATTGGAGCGAAATGTATAAAGTGTTTAATATGGGACACCGTCTGGAGGTTTATATTGCTCCGGAACATGCCGAAGAGGTAATCAGCATTTCTAAAAGCTTTGGAATTGACGCCCGCGTGGTTGGTTTTGTCGAAGAGGCTGAAAAGAACGAACTGATTATTGAAAGCGAAAAAGGTCGTTTCATTTATTAATTATAGTATAGATTAGATGGCTGAAAATAGCTTACTCAGTAGATTGGACGGGTTGGTGAGCCGTTTCGAAGAGGTCGGTACTTTGATTACCGACCCTGCTGTGATTGCAGACATGAAGCGGTTTGTGAAATTGAATAAAGAATACAGAGATCTGGAGAAGATTGTGGCTTCACGCGCAGAATATGTGAAGATGCTGGATGGCGTTGAAGAGGCTCGTTTGCTGTTGGATTCGGAGCAGGATCCGGAGATGAGAGAGATGGCTCGTGAGGAGCTGGATATGTGCAATGCCCGCATTCCTGAACTGGAAGAAGAGATTAAATTACTGCTTGTGCCCGCTGATCCGCAAGACGACAAGAATGCTATTGTTGAAATACGTGGAGGAACGGGTGGTGATGAAGCAGCTCTGTTTGCCGGTGACCTTTATCGCATGTATGTGAAATATTGTGAAACAAAGGGTTGGAAGCTGACAGTATCAAGCTACAGCGAAGGTTCTTCCGGTGGATTTAAGGAAATTATATTTACCGTATCGGGCGAAAAGGCCTATGGTACGTTGAAATATGAATCAGGAGTACATCGTGTACAGCGTGTGCCGGCAACAGAAACACAGGGACGTGTACATACCTCTGCCGCTACAGTGGCTGTACTGCCCGAAGCAGATGAGTTTGATGTAGAAATTAACGAAGGAGAGATCAAGTGGGATACGTTCCGTTCGGGTGGTGCCGGTGGACAGAATGTAAACAAGGTAGAGTCGGGTGTCCGTCTGCGTTATGTCTGGAAGAATCCGAATACCGGAGTGAGTGAAGAGATTTTGATTGAATGTACCGAGACTCGTGATCAGCCGAAGAACAAAGAGCGTGCGTTGACTCGTTTGCGTTCGTTCATCTATGACAAGGAACATCAGAAATATCTGGATGAGATTGCCAGCAAACGTAAGACCATGGTCTCTACCGGTGACCGATCTGCTAAGATCCGTACCTATAACTATCCGCAGGGACGTATCACAGATCATCGTATCAACTATACGATTTATAATCTTTCCGCTTTTATGGATGGTGATATTCAGGATTGTATCGATCATTTGATTATTGCCGAGAATGCAGAGCGCTTGAAAGAGGCGGAACTTTAATCTCTTAATTAAAATAGAAACAGAAACAGAAATATCATGGATAAACTACAGTTATTCGAAAATATTAAAAAGAAACAGTCTTTCTTGTGTGTTGGACTGGATACAGATATAAAGAAGGTTCCACAGCACTTATTGTCTGAAGAGGATCCTATCTTTGCTTTCAACAAAGCCATTATTGATGCAACAGCCGATTATTGTATCGCCTATAAACCCAACTTGGCTTTTTATGAAAGTCTGGGTGTAAAGGGTTTGGCTGCTTTTGAAAAGACAGTAGCCTATTTGCGTGAAAATTATCCCGATCAGTTTATCATTGCTGATGCCAAGCGTGGCGATATCGGTAATACATCAGAGATGTATGCCCGTTCATTCTTTGATCATATCAAGGTAGATGCAGTAACTGTGGCTCCTTATATGGGAGAAGACAGCGTGAAACCCTTTTTAATCTATCCCGAAGCATGGGTAATCTTGTTGGCTTTGACATCTAACAAGGGTTCTCATGATTTTCAGTTGACAGCTGATGCCAACGGCGAACGTCTGTTTGAAAAGGTATTGAAGAAGTCTCAGGAATGGGCATCTGACGAACAGATGATGTATGTAGTAGGTGCTACTCAGGGAAAGATGTTCGAGGATATCCGTAAGATTGCTCCCAACCATTTCTTGTTGGTTCCCGGTGTAGGAGCACAAGGAGGAAGTCTTCAGGAGGTAGCTCAGTATGGTATGAATAGCCTGTGTGGCCTGATTGTAAACTCATCAAGAGCTATTATCTATGCAAGCAAAGCCGAAGATTTTGCTGAGGCAGCAGGAAATGCGGCTCATGTTGTACAGCAAGAGATGGCATCTTTGTTGCAGGAAAAGGGCATTATTCCTGCCAAAGCATAGGATAACACAATAATTTTCACCACTTTTGTCAATTGTTGTGTGATAGTTTTATAAAGGTGTATTGATATACGATAATAAAAGAATAGAAATGGAGTTTTCGGCCCAACAAATAGCGGCTTTTCTCGGAGGTACTGTTGACGGTAATCCCGATGTAAAAGTGTCTAATTTTTCTAAGATAGAAGAGGGGAAACCCGGGACATTGACATTCCTGGCAAATCCTAAGTATGAACATCATATTTATAATACCCAAGCAAGCATTGTTTTGGTAAATAACGATTTTTCTCCCACCGAACCGTTGGAGACAACCTTGGTGAGAGTGCCGAATGCCTACGCTGCTTTGGCTCTGTTATTGAATATGGTTGAGCAGTCTAAAGGAAGCCGGTCTGGAATTGACTCAACGGCTTATATTGCAGCTTCGGCCGAGGTGGGTGAGAATTGTTACGTGGGTAACTTCGCTTATATCGGAAACAATGTAAAGTTGGGTAAGAACTGTCAGATCTATCCGTATGCTTATGTTGGCGATAATGTGACTGTTGGTGATAACTGTATATTGTATCCGCATGTAACGGTTTATCATGACTGTCAGGTTGGCAACAACTGTATCTTCCATGCCGGATCGGTTATCGGTGCTGATGGCTTCGGCTTTGCGCCGGAGGGCGAGGGCTATAAGAAAATCCCTCAGTTGGGAAATGTGATTGTTGAAGATGATGTTGAGATTGGAGCCAATACAACCGTTGACCGTGCTGTAATGGATTCAACCATTATCCGTCAGGGTGTTAAGTTGGACAACCTGGTGCAGATTGCCCATAATGTAGAGGTGGGTGCTCATACCGTGATGGCTGCTCAGGTCGGTATTGCCGGTTCTGTAAAGGTGGGTCGCCATTGTATGTTTGGCGGTCAGGTAGGATTGGCCGGACATATTCATATTGCGGATAATGTTACTTTGGGTGCTCAGTCAGGTGTGATCAGTGATGTGAAAGAACCTGTTACTTTGTTGGGTGCACCGGCTATCAATGCGAAAAACTTCATGCGCTCAAGTGCCATATTTAATCGTCTGCCGGATATTTACCGTACGATAGGACAGTTGCAGCGTGAAGTAGAACAGTTGAAGAAAGAACTTAATAAATAAAATAGATTTATGCAGAAACAAAAGACGTTAGCAGCAAGTTTCTCTTTATCGGGAAAAGGGCTGCATACGGGATTAGATATACAGATAACATTTAATCCGGCTCCTGAAAACCACGGTTATAAAATTAAACGTGTGGATATGGAAGGTCAGCCTGTTATCGATGCTTTAGCCGAGAATGTAACACAGACTCAACGAGGAACAGTATTGTCAAAAGGAGGCGTACAGGTTAGCACTATTGAACATGCAATGGCCGCTCTGTATGCTTATGGAATTGACAACTGTTTGATCGAAGTGAACGCCCCGGAATTTCCAATCTTGGATGGTAGCTCTCGTTTTTATACCGAGAAGATCGAAGAGGTAGGTATGGTTGAGCAGGGCGCCCCGAAAGACTACTATATTGTAAAGCATAAGATCGAGGTAAAGGACGAAGAGACTGGTGCCTCTTTGGTTATTTTGCCCGATGATAAGTTTAGTGTAAACGTTCTGATTTCGTTTAACTCTCCGATATTGTCCAATCAGTTTGCAACTTTGGATGATTTGTCTGATTTCTCAAAAGAGATTGCAGCATCACGTACATTTGTCTTCGTTCGCGAAGTGGAAATGTTGTTGCAAAACAATCTGATCAAAGGTGGCGACTTGGATAATGCCATCGTTATCTATGACCAGAAGATTCCGCAAGATTCGTTGGATAAGCTGGCAGATATGTTGCAGATTCCTCATAAGAATATACAGGATTTGGGTTATATCAACAACAAGCCGCTTGTATTTGACAACGAACCGGCCCGTCATAAACTGATTGATGTGATTGGTGATTTGGCTTTGATTGGCAAGCCTATCCGTGGACGTGTGATTGCCACTCGTCCGGGTCATAAGATCAACAACCAGTTGGCTCGTATGATCCGTAAAGACATCAAGCAGAACGAAGTGCAGGCTCCGGTTTATGATTCAAACGCTGAACCGGTAATGGATATTAACCGTATCCGCGAATTGTTGCCGCATCGCTACCCGTTCCTGTTGGTCGATAAGATCATCGAAATAGGTGGAAACTATATTGTGGGTGTCAAGAATATAACAACAAACGAACCTTTCTTCCAGGGACATTTTCCGCAAGAGCCGGTTATGCCGGGTGTATTGCAGGTTGAGGCGATGGCTCAGACCGGTGGTTTGTTGGTGTTGAACTCTGTTGATGAGCCAGAACGTTATTCTACCTACTTTATGAAAATTGATGGTGTGAAGTTCCGTCATAAAGTAGTTCCCGGAGATACATTGATTCTGCGTCTTGAATTGTTGGCTCCGATACGTCGAGGTATTTCAACAATGAAGGGCTACGTCTTTGTAGGTGACAAGTTGGTGAGTGAAGCAGAGTTTATGGCTCAGATAGTCAAAAATAAATAATAAAACGATATGAATATTTCTTCCTTAGCAGTTGTCCATCCCGAAGCTAAAATCGGTGAGAACGTACAGATAGACCCGTTTGCCGTCATTGAAAAAGATGTTGTAATTGGTGATAATTGTCGTATCTATTCTCATGCAGTGATTTTGGATGGTGCACGAATCGGAAAAAACTGTCGTGTTTTTCCGGGTGCAGTTGTAGCAGGTATTCCTCAGGACTTGAAGTTTAGAGGAGAAGTTACTACTGCTGAAATTGGTGATAACACAACATTGCGTGAATGTGTAACAGTGAATAGAGGTACAGCTTCAAAAGGTCGTACAGTTGTAGGTCGTAACTGTTTGATCATGGCCTATTCTCATATTGCCCACGACTGTGTCCTGAAAGACAATATTATCATTGGTAATGCTTCTCAGATTGCAGGAGAGGTAGAGATTGATGATTTCGCTATTGTTAGTGGCGGAACATTGGTTCATCAGTTTACTCGCATCTCTAAGCATGTGATGATTCAGGGAGGTTCACGTGTCGGCAAGGATATTCCTCCGTACACACTGATTGGACGTGATCCGATTGTTTATTGTGGTATTAATATTGTTGGATTACGCCGTCGAGGCTTCACGAACGAACAGGTGTTTTTGATTCAAGATATTTACCGTACTCTTTACACTCGCGGCTTGAATAATACAGAAGCACTGAAGGCTATCGAGACAGAATATCAGCCAAGTGAAGAAAGAGATCTGATTCTCAACTTTATTAAATCTTCAAGTCGAGGAATTGTTAGAGGATCAATAGATGTGTAGTATTTGACAGAAGAGTAAATAGAGAAGGGGTTGTGTCGGGAAGGTTGTTTCGGTGCATCCCCTTTTTTATGAATCCATATAGAAAGGGAATGGATATTTTTTACTATTTTTGGCGCAATAAAAATGTACTGAATTATGGTTTTTAGGTTTTTAATATTGTCAGATGAAGTAGATGATTTCAAGCGGGAGATTAAGATAGATTCTGAAGCTACCTTTTTGGATTTGCATAATATAATATTGGATTCAGTGGGGTATACGAAAGATCAGATGTGTTCTTTCTTTATTTGTGAAGATGACTGGACCAAGAAAACAGAGATTACATTGGTAGAGATGGATACCTCTTCTGATGTGGATAATTATATTATGGAAGATACTCGTCTGGATGAGTTATTGGAAGATGAACATCAGAAGTTGATGTTTGTATTTGATTATATGACAGAGAGAGCCTTCTTTATGGAATTGCGAGAGATTTTGCCGGGTATGGATTTGGCTGAGCCTATCTGCAGTAAATCTGTAGGTTTGCCTCCTGCTCAGTTGATCTCATTTGATGACTTTGAGTCAAAGAATGCAACTTCTGATTTGGGCGAAGACTTCTATGGTGATTCAGAATATGATTTGGATGAGTTGGATAAGGATGGTTTTGAAGGATTAGGCGACGGTCCGATGGATAATCCGTATGATGACGATCGTTATTAATGAATTCTCTTGTCGTATTGCTTGGACCAACGGGTGTAGGAAAGACCGAGTTGAGCCTTCGTTTGGCTGAATATTTTCATACACCTATCATTTCGTCCGATTCTCGTCAGGTATATAAAGAGTTGCCTATCGGCACAGCGGCACCTACGCCTGAGCAGCTGGCCCGCGTGAAGCATTACATGGTGGGAACCTTGTCTTTGACTGATTATTACAGTGCGAGTCAGTTCGAAGAAGAGGTGATGGCGTTACTGTTACAGTTGCATGTAGAACATTCTACGGTGTTGATGACCGGTGGCTCTATGATGTATATTGATGCTGTGTGCAAAGGCATTGATGATATTCCCACGGTCACACCAGAGATTCGTAAAGCAGTCTATGATCAGTATGAGGCAGAAGGATTAGCTCCACTACTGGAAGAGTTGAGGTTGGCCGATCCGGAACATTATGCTTTTGTTGATCATTGCAACTATAAGCGTGTGCTACATGCGGTAGAGATTTGTCGGCTGACCGGAAAACCCTATTCGTCTTTCCGTACCAATAGCCGCAAGGAACGTCCTTTCCGCATTATCAAGGTTGGGTTGATGCGTGATCGGGAAGAGCTGTGTGAGCGTATCAATGCTCGTGTGGATCAGATGATGGCAGACGGATTACTTGAAGAGGCTCGTAAGGTTTATCCTTTTCGGCACTTGAATTCGTTGAATACAGTCGGCTATAAAGAGCTGTTTATGTATTTGTCGGGTGAATGGTCTTTGGATTTTGCCGTCGAAAAGATTAAGCGGAACTCAAGGGTGTATGCACGAAAGCAGATGACTTGGTTTAAACGAGATCCCGAAATAGAATGGTTTCATCCCGATGAAGAGGATAAAATAATAGAGTCGATATTAAGCCGAAATCGATCATTCGACCATGAAAGGTAAGACGGTTGAATATTCTTATACTTTCATAAACAATGGTTTGGTGCCATTATACAAAAAGGGGCTGTGTCAAAATGATTGTTTTGATGCAGCCCCTTTCTGATTTGTAGGAATTAGGAAAAAGCATTCAAGTGGCGCTTGATGAGCCGTTGCCTTACTTCTTAAAGACCAGATAGACTGCTGCCACTAAGAACAGACAAGCCAAGGCATGATTCCATTTGAAGGATTCACCTTTGAAGGCGATAGTGCTGAATCCTACAAACACAACCAATGTGATCACTTCCTGAATAACCTTCAACTGAATCAGATTGAACGGACCTCCATTTTCACGGAAACCCATACGGTTTGCCGGAACCTGGCAACAGTATTCACTTAACTAAATAGACTTGCCCAAGTGAAATTTTATACCTATATTTGCTTCATAATCAATATATTACATTATGATAAAAATTATAGGATACGCACGAGTTTCTACTACAAAACAAGACTTATCTCGACAAAAGCTAAAGATTAAGGAGTTCTGTGAGAACAACAATTATGAGTTAATTGAAATTATTGAGGACTTTGGAATATCTGGTGTGGTTGCAGACAGAAAAGGTTATATCGAATTACAAAGTAAAACCTACAAAGATGCAGACATGATAGTAATTTCTGAGTTATCACGTTTGAGCAGGCAAGAAGATGTAACAGAAACAGTTTACAACATTCAACAGATTATTAATAAAGGATTATCTGTAATACTCTTAGATAGTCCCAGTAAAATTTATGAAGCTAATAAACTTTTAGACATTACAGAAATACTTATCCTCACTATCAAAGCATGGGCAGCAGCACAAGAAAGATTGGATATTAAAAAGAAGAACCAAGATGGGAAGCAAGCTCTCTTCCAAGCTTATCCTTATGCAGTTGTAGACCAAAAAATACCTTATGGATATAAAGCAGTTCCTAACCCCAATGGAAAACGTCCTAAATATATTTTAGAAGAAGTACCAGAAGAAGTAGAGAATATAAAAAGACTCTTCGCTTTAGTAAACTCTGGTAAGACACTGGGAGCAGTAGCCAGATATTTCAATGAAAGGAATATTACTTTTAGAGGATATTACAGCACTGTTGCCATTCTAAGCAACTATATCCATAGTGATATTTATAGAGGAATCAGAAGAAGAACACAAAGATTAGGTAGAGAAGAACCTTATACCATCGAGGTTAGAATAAAACCTATTATCAGTGAAGAGGATTTTATGAAAGCACAAGAGCTGATTAAAAACAACTATAAAAATACTCCAACTGGAAAAGTCAATCATAATCCATTAAAAGGAATCATCAGATGTAGATGTGGGAGAGCCATGACTGTAAAAGACAAAAAGCCAGCAGCAGGAATTTCAAAACTAACATATAGATGTAGCTGTGTTGATAGGAAATCTCATCCAGACTTCTGTAAATATAATATTGATGAAGTTTCTTACGACCTTACGAATGAAATATTATATAGTCTTTTCAAATCTATGCACACAGCAGAATATATCAACTTCTTTAGGAACCAAACAGACAATAGAGTTACAGAGCTACAAGAGGAAATAGCTGGAATTGAGAAACGTTTGTCTGCCCTATATCTTGATAAAGAGAACTTATCTAATGAAAGCCAAGATAATGCCAATAAGTTTCTACTAACCACCAACCCTACCCTTTTAAACATTATCCAAGAGAAACAGAACCAGTTAGATGAGAAGATAAAATCTATTGATAAAGAAATTATAAGATATAAAAAGTCACAGAGTAAAAAGATGGCAGACATCGAAAGGATTAAAGATAATAATGGTAAAGAGAAGCTTCAAAACCTTAGCATCGAAGAACAAGGAGAACTATATCATAAATATTTGGAGAGAGTGAATTATATTCCTGTCACTACCATGCAGGGATATTATATTGTACAGTTCCTTAATGGAATTAAATTCTATATAGCTATTACGAAAGTCAGAAGCATTGCAATGGCTTCTCTCCTATTAGACAACTGGACGATTGATGAAAAAGGAATTATAACAGCTAACTATGATACTTTAAAGTCCAGTGATATGAAGAACTTTAGCATAGAAATGATTAGGAAAACAAAGACTATGACTTTACAAGAATATCTTAAATCAGACCTTGCAAAAGAAAGAGCCTTGCATCTTGACCTTAGTTATAGAGAAAGATATTTAGAAGAACTACATAAAGCAGGTTTGGATGGTAGGCTCAGACCATTAAAAAAGGAATAACTTCATCCTTTTTAATTATCTTTGCTTCCAAACCATATAAGCAAAGATATGAGACCAATTGAAAGACTTGAAGAAACTTATTTCCCTAAAGACATAAAGTTACTTGAATACATGGAGGAAGTAGCAGTACTTTATGTACCAGATTATGATATAGACCATGAAACAGGAGAACAATATATTTATGGCACAACCGCCTTACCCTTATTCATAAGAAGATACAATCAGAATAAGCTATATGGTAACTTCACATACGAAGATTATATAGCCAATGAGGACATACAGAATACACTAAAAGGTTTAGGAATTGATATAGATAAGTTCTGGTTTCTACTTCTGTTCATCTTTGACTATACTTGTGGAACGTGCTTGGATGGAATGAAAGCTACAGGCATTGGAATAAAACAGCTCACCAAATTCGCTAAAGCCATAGCTGACAACCATAAGGAGATAAACCAATTTGGAGTGAGTTTTAAGAAACCTATCACTATCTCTGTAAAAGTAGAGGGCAAGCATCAGATAGTAATTGACAATGCCAATGCAATAGGCTACTTGGCTACTACCATCATCAATAACCTAAAGGAGATAGAGGAACATCCTTGGATGCAGAGCCAACAAGTCAGCATAAGCACCCATGCAGAAGAAAAGGAATCCGTTCAGATATGGCTGTTCTATAAGATGTTCAATGACTTCTTCAATTTAGAGCCATATAACAAGCAGTTTAATGTCAGACAGAAGAAAGGAAGCACCATATCACTCAGTAAAACGTTGCTCATATCAAGGCTTATCTACTTTACCAAACTATCTAAACATAGTAAATTCTCAGATGATGAAGATGTTTTAAAAGGCTACATCAAGCAATATAAAGACAAAAGAATTGATACTGTGAACAGCATATATTTCTAATAAACATCTGATAATTAACACAGTCCTGCTTCATACCATTAAGAGGGTACATGAAAGCAGGACTTTTTTTCTCTCTTTTAATCCTACCATTATATCCCATCTTTGCAGCGTCAAAAACGATAGCGGACGAGCCGACAATTAAGAGGGGAAGTAAAACCACTCATTAATTTCTCTCTTTTAATCAGCCCAGAAGCTGGTAGTTTTGCAATATCAAAATTAACAAAAGCTGGAGCGCACCAGTCTAAAAACTGCAAAGAAAATATGATGACTATTTATTTTTATGGCAGCAATCGTGAAATCGTAGCAGAGAATGTAAAGAAGTGCTATTCTATGATTGAGAAATATGGCTTCAATGCAGCAATGGGTAAGATTAAGTTTGTTGGCAGCGAGGATTTAACAGGAGAGAAATTATTAAAAGTTTCCATTGTACCTAAGTCCAATGCCAAACCTCTTTCAATAGACAACTGGATGCTGAATACAGAAGAGGTTACAGATGCTACTGAAAGAGCAGCAGCTAAAGCTCCTGTAGATGGACAACACAGAATGATAGCCATGTTCATACTGGAGGTAGAAGGTTTTCTTGATTTTAATGAGGAAGAAATGACTGAAACCATTAAGAAGCCAGAGAATATGAGTTTAGCATTATTTACAGCTTCTATCAACAATGGCAGACCTTGGAATTATAAAGACTTTAGCAAATCAAAGTTCCAAACAGGAAACGAGAGAATTGATTATATTGAAGCACAAATTCAAGAAACAGGATTGAAGTCTGACGTAATCTATAGTTTTTACACATTAGGACAAGCAGAGATTAAAGCCAATGTCGCCAAAGACCTTAAAATGGGCATAAACAGACTACCTAAATCTTTAAAGTTAAATGCAACCACCCAAGAGTTAGGCGATAAAGTTCTAAAGGCTTTCAAGAGTAGTAAAATCTCTGAATCCACATATAACAATGGAAGATTAGCTAAAGGATTTAAGTTGTTCTACAATGAATACAAACCTGAGATTAACCAAATCCAACAGTTAGTTGCCATGATTGACAAAGATGTGTGGTTTAGTAATCAGAAACCAGACGGTAGTGCTGAAGCCAAACAATATTATAAGAATTTTGAGAAATGGTTCCAATATATGAATGAGAATAGCAACAAGCCTGTAGAAACTGCATAACCAATTAACAATAAAGTCCATGTGACAGGTGGACTTACTCTCCCCAAGTTCTTAGACATTCTGAATAGTCTAAAGTCTGATTCTTAAATGTGTGGTCTTATCATTAGTTCCCCACTTTTGGAATTACTATCTTTACAGTACCACAAACAGATAATCCCACCACACAGATTGACGGACTTACAAACTATTCAGAATATCTAAAATGGAAGAATTTACTTATGAACAGATAAGGGTTAAGGCTCTTAAACAGGGAGTAAAAGATAACAAGGTTCACATTGGATTGTGGGCTAACCTTAACAACTATCTAAAGACAAGGAGAAAGAAGAATGGAAAGGTTTCTACTTATTATATCTCATTGCAGAAGTTGGCTTATTAACTCAGTAATATTTAAGCTGACACATATCTAAAGTTTGAAATATTGAGATTTCAAACAGGTAGGGCGGCTCTTTCAAATAGGTAGGGTGGAACTTTCATACAGGTAGGCTACTTATAAATACCTATATATAAACACCTATTGCAGATAAATACTCTACCTACCATTCGTCTTGCTCCGCAAGCCGCATGGATTGGAACTTATAAAGATGAGACAAGTTTATAAATCCAATTTAATTATATGATAATCCATTTATCTACAGGAATGAAATTCATAACGCAAAAGGAAGCCAAGTCTTATTTTGGCAACCACAGATACAGGAGATTGGTAAAAGAGAACAAGATTTATTTTACTGACTATAATAAACCAGTTGCTAATGACAGGAAAAGAAGATTTATCATACAGGAAAATAACTGAGAACATTGCTGGAAAACTTGACTTGTTGGAAGCATACCTATTCTATTGTTTGGCTCTATGCTCTGACTGCTACACTATGGTCTCAAATGTCAAGCAAGAGGCATTGACAGAGCTCTATGGAATAAAGAAAGAAGAACAGATAAGGCAATGGTTACACAAGTTTGAGAACTTGAATTTGATTCAGATAGACAAACACCCAATTAAAGGTAAATATGGAAGTTTTGACAGATGCAAATATACATTGAATACTGAGCACTATGTCCTTATAAGCAAGAAGTTGTACAGTGAACCCATATCCCGCCAATTAAAAGGATTTCTTGTCTTACTAAAGTGCAAGTGTTTGAACGCTACAAATACCTGTCAATATACCCAAAGTGAATTAGCCAAAGAATTGAACATAAGCCCAAGTTCCATTTCAAGATATTTAAAACAGGCAGAAGATTGCGGATATATAAAAAGGAATGATAAAGGAATACACCTTAAAGACAGAAAGATATTCATCATTACCTCTGAATCAACATTTGCATTTGTAAAGAATGTCTATTCCAATATTCTCACTGATGAAGATATTGCAGAGAGAAAAATTCACAATTATAACGAATAATGTTCCAATAACAGGTAGTTGGGATTGTTTATACTGTTTATTAGATGGTACGAATAATCCCCAACCAACCTTAAACTTGACAAGCACCTAATGCCCAAATTCTTTAATAACAAGAAGCATATTAAGAGAATAGATGTTAGAGAAACAATTTGTTTTTTCTTTATTTAGCCCTACATTTGTAGATACATAAAAAGAATATTCATGGAACAACTCTGCTACATACACTTTGAGCTTCTTAATCATAAAACCCAAGAAGGTTATTGGGCTACAGATAAGGGATTACAGGTTAAACACTTGCCAGAAGTTATATCAAAATCTAAAGGGAAAACAGCCACAGGATTTTATAATATACAAACTCAACGGTTCAGATTATTTAGCTACAGTGAACAAGATTGGAATAGTTTGTTCCAAGAATATATATTCCACGATAAGGTTACAGACAAGTTTTACTATCTATACCTTTTAAGAATACTGAATGCAATAAATACATCCAAATTTCAATCAGAAGCATTTAAGAGAGCCATTCACAAACAGCTAACAGACTACCCTACTATACAGGAATGGTTCATAAAAGACCTATATAAATACGTCTCATTCGCATCTCTAAATAAACAAGAGCTTATCCTTCCTATATTGAATGAGTTTGGCTATGACTTTAAAGTAATAGAGCCACGATTACTCACTGATGCAATGGAAATCATTGGTGAATCTTTTACTTATAGGGAATTAGGAATCTTCAACCAATTCAGACTTATATATAGCAAAATTCAGCAATGGAAGAAAGAGAATGATTATCGTCTGATAAATATAACTTCACAAGCACATAATGAAATCATCCAACTAATACTATGGCTCAATGATTTGCATTCGATGGTAAACATGAGCATTATTGAGAAATACTTCTACTATTTAGGAATAAATGTCAGAACGCTTATAATAAGAAAGCTATTTGAAGAACATAGAAATAATAACCACTCAATAAACATTGGTTGGTTGGAAACCCTATTAAACTCCAAACGCAAATTATTAGCAGACTATCAAATTACATTATTTGGTTTAAGACCAGAATTAAATCTATCATTAGAAATACTATTAGATGCCATAAAAAGCTATGCAGATAAAAAGACATTTCTAACTCTTAATGGAGTTATTGACATAGCTATACAGCAATCTGGCAGTCAAAAGATAAAAATAAATTTAGATTCTAAGCGAGTGTTTGACACCTGCAATGGAGGGTTGCGAGTTAATCCAAAGTTTAACGGTTTTCTTCTCGTTGAATACCAAATAGCAACAAATAACACATTAGCTTTAGATAATTTCAGAGAACGCATAGATATTGCAATCAATAGAATGAAAAGTCTAAAGGACTTATCCTATGATGATATTGATTATGCAGGATATTTAATTAACGAACTAAATGATAGCAAAGAAGACTTACCCAAGCTGCTACTTTTCTTAAAAGATAAATACCCTGCCAATTCTTGGAGCATAAAAGATGCAGATGAAATAAGCAAATGCCTCATACCAGAACTTCTAACTATAAACAAGGCAAGATTTACCTTAAACTCCTCTATTGAAACTTTCTCCAATAAAGAGGAAATAAAAGAAAATATCATTAATACCCTAAACGAATGGACTGATTCTGACAGTAAAGAAGAATGGATAATTTCTATTCAAAACAAAGAACTTATCAATAGAATCTTAAAGGGTTTTTATGTCCACAACACAGGTGAGAGCAGCCAACCATTCTTTACTGATTGGAAGGATATTTACAACAATCTCAAAAACAATTTACTCAGACCTACTGATATTTGCTATGGTAATCTGTCTGAGAAGAAGCACCACATCACTAACAAAAATTTTGTCTGGTGTAAACACCAACCATGTTTTAGAACCGCTATTGAACATAAGCAATCATGGAAGGATTACAAACTAACAGATATGCTAAATATTTTAGGACATAATATCATAGAAGATAAAGGGTGTGGCTTTATAGCAAATGGAGAATATAATAAATTCGTTGATATAATGCTTAAAGCTCAAAAGATTGTAGATAGGCTCCAATGCAAAGAATGTGGTCATATTCTATTCCCTGCCAAACGTAGTAAAGGAAACGATTCTAACGAATACACATTTTATCATTGTGAAAATGTACAATGTAAGGAATACCATCAAGAAATCTACATTAATCATTGCTTTAATTGCAAAGATGGAATTATTGATTCCAGAGAAAGTAAAAGATGTCCCAATGGATTGTGCATTTGCCCAGAATGTTTAACCTGCTGCTCTAATGATTTTTTTGACAGAATGGCTAATAAATACCTATCCTCTAACAGACTTGTTCCTCAATGGATTAATAATAGATTAGGAAAAGGACATAAAGACCTACACACATTATTTTGTCCCAAATGTGGAACAGAGTTTGACGATACGCATACAGAGTGCCCTTCATGCCATTATAAGTGGAAAATTGCTAACTACAAAAGAAGAATATAATATAAGCGGATAACCATACTACTATTTTATCCCCCCCCCCCCTCATGGCTCTTAAATAAAAAGAATGCTTTAGAAATACAGTCTGATAGCTGACAGGAATAAGCATTCTTTTTAATCCAAGAACAGGCACGATGTACTATTGCCACAGCCTACCAATAATTTACTAATGCTCCTCATTCCCTTTGAAAGAATCTTTAGGGAAAGACATAGGACAGCCTAAGATACAGGTGAAGAAATTCACTTGTGTTTTAGGTCTGTTCTTGTTAAATCAATTCAATCAATAACCATTTAATTCAATTTCATTATGAGAGATTTAGTAATTATGCCAGCTATGGCACAGCGTAGAGAATCATTAAACATGGGTGAGTTTGCAGAAGAAGCAATCATTGTAGAAGAAGTAACAGCACCCAAGAGAGTAAACCATTTCATTGAAGCCAATACACAGGAAGTAACCTTACAGCACCTACAACAAGACTGCATCATTCCAAGTTTTGCATCAATGGAAGAAACTATTAGTCACCAATCCTTTATAGGTGCAGTAGTGGATGCAGCTAAGGATTACTTTCATGGAGAACAGTTTGATATACCAGAGATTAGAATCTCACACCCTATCAATGGTAGAATACCAAGTGCATTAGGTAAGAAAGCATCTGAACTGACAGATGAAGAGAAAACTTTGTTCTATCAGAGAATGTGTTTCTGCTTTGAAATTCCATCCATTGTACATGATGAATACGGTAATCGTTTAGCATTATCCATTGGTGGAGTGAAAGCATATAACGAGATTAACTTGTACAGTAAGAAGTCTGTTGAGAGATTTAAAATCTTCATAGGATTTAGAAATAGAGTTTGCAGTAATCTCATGCTCACCACTGACGGTTTACAGGATAAGATAGAAGTCCTAAGCGTACAGGAACTATATGCAGCAGCATTGAATCTGTTCCACGCTTACAATCCATCCAAAGACCTGCATCTGTTAAAAACACTTGGGCAGATGTCAATCTCTACAAGCGAGTTCTGCCAGATAATAGGCAGGATGAGATTATATCAAGCTCTTACACCCAACCAACAGAAACGCTTACCTCGTCTATTGTTGGGAGACAGTCAAATTAATGCAGCTTGCAGAGCATTCGTTTCTGATGTGAATTTCAAGAGTACAGGGGACAGCATTACAGGCTGGCAGCTCTTAAACCTGCTCAATGGTTCTGTGAAATCAAGTTACATTGATAACTTCTTGGAGAGGAATCTTAACTGCACAGAGTTCGTACAAGGCATTCAACGTGCCAAATTAGGAGATAGTGAATACGCTTGGTTCTTGGGCTGAGTGGATTGTTGATTGAGAGAGGAAAGGGCATCATTAACTTGGTGTCCTTTCTTTATTTCTACCAACTTATTAAACATTGTACATTATGGATATAGATTATACTGTGGGTGAAGTGGAACTGTCCTACAAACCAAAATTTAAAAGTCTGCATCAAGTAAGTTGTTCAGAGGATGCTTATAAATACTTGCTTCCTACATATAAGGAAGGTACAATCTGTTACAAGGAATACTTCAAAGTACTGTTTCTTAACCAAGCCAAGCAAATTTTAGGTTACACTCTTATATCAGAGGGTGGAATTACTGAAACTTGTGCTGATGTCAGAGTAATTCTACAAGCTGCATTGCTCACCAATTCAGTAGCTATCATTCTTGCTCATAACCACCCAAGCGGTAGCATGAAACCAAGCAGGCAGGATATGGAGATTACTAAGCAGGTCAAAGAAGCTGCAAGACTTATGAGGATTACAGTCTTAGACCACCTCATACTTACAGATGCAGGATATTACAGCTTCGCAGACGAGGGAGAATTATAATAAGGTAGAGGGCACTCAATTTCTAAGTAGGGTGTCCTTATCATATTCACTTCTACTATTAGTGAATGTTCCTTTAGTAATCAATGAGTTAGTAAATCCAACTCAGAATTAATATTCACTTCTATTCGTTTCATTATAAAACAGAACATTATGTCACTTAAATATTCAAGCACAACGGCAGACTATCTTATATGGTCTGATGCAATGAACCTCATAAGAAAGTTAGCCAAAGACGAGAATTATAAAATCTCACTCCTTATAGCTTTGGGATGCTTCACAGGATTAAGAATATCTGATATTCTATCTCTAAGATGGAAGCAGATATTAGGTACTGACGAGTTTACAGTAATTGAGAAGAAGACAGGCAAGGTAAGGACTATCAGACTGAATCCCCAATTACAGCAGCACATTAAAGAGTGCTACGAGCATATAAATCCTATTGGAATCAATGCACCAATCCTTATAAGTCAGAAAGGCACTATCTTCACAGTCCAAAGAATCAATATCATTCTTAAAGAGGTGAAGAAGAAGTACAGGCTAAAGATTAAGAACTTTAGCTGCCATTCTCTTAGAAAGACTTTTGGCAGGCAGGTCTATAATATGAACAGCGATAATGCTGAACTTGCTTTAGTAAAGCTGATGGAACTGTTCAACCATAGTTCTGTTGCCATTACTAAAAGATACTTGGGATTAAGGCAGGAAGAGATTCTACAGACTTATGACTGTTTGAGCTTCTAATTGATTGGGACAGGATTATTAAGATTCATCTTTATAGTGGTCTGAATGGTTCTGTCCCAAATCCATAGAATATTGAGCTTAGATATATCTAAAGTCTAATTCTTTAGGCTTGGCATTTCAGCCTTTTAGAAGTAAGTCAATTCCATAAGTTTACAGTGTTTAGAACTATTTCAACTCTTATTAGTCATGTTACAGGTAGCACTTCTTGAATATCCAACAATATGCAGACTTAAAGACTATAATTCAAGGCGGGTAAGAATATTCAGAATTTAGTCCTTATATGGGGAGAAGTGAATTTGATACCCACATGGATTTACAGAGTTCAGATGTAGTTCCTATTAAATATCCCATTCAGACTATGTTTGAGGGCATAGAATTTACTATTAATCCACACTTCATACCTGATGATTTAAAACCTTTCATTATCTTTGCACCAATTTCAATAAACTAATGCTTTAGGGAGTTGGAAGGACATATTTAACGAAAGGTGTTATTGAAATTATCTTCTACATTCAAACTTCGCAACTTTGATATTGGAATGAAGATGATAGCAATAGCACCCACATTGGATATATATATTTACCTTATGTCTGTAAGGTTTCTATATACCTCTTGGTGTGGGGCTATTGTTTTATCCATTCCAAAGGTAATGCGAAGACCTGAATGTAGGATAGAACAAATATAGCTTCCACACCTTTTTTATTTATAATTCATCGCAGGAAGCAGGTGAGTGTAAATATCCTAATTATGACTAAAATGCAATATAATGGAGAAGACCCCCAATTATCAGAGTTCTTTGTTATCCTTATAGTTCTGGTAGTAATTGGAATAGCAGCATGGCTGTTCTCTTAATAGTTAAAAGGCATATCATGAATATATTTGCCAGACTATTCTATTCCAAGAATCATTCAACAGATGATGAAGCATACAATGTTGTTGAGAGCATGGCTAAAGCAAAACAACTATACAAAGAGCTTATCAAACAAGCTCACCCAGACAAACACCCCAACAATAAAGATGTAGCAGAGGAACTAACAACAATGATTAATAACAACAGATTCAATTACAGAGAACTCTTAAAGATTAAGGATTTAGTAAATGATAAATTAGCTTAATATGAACATTGTCGATTTCTTTAAAAACTTACTCAATTCTTTAGTAGGTACTTCATTGGAGCGAATGAAGTTAATAAATACCATGAATCAGAATTTTAAAAATAGCTATTGTTGTGGTGAATTAGATAGATTCTGCAAGGTATCTGTAACAATTGGAGATGTAAACTATGCACATGAAATGAGTGCGTTCTTTTTAAGAAGTGGATTTAGAATATCAATAGAGAACGATAATAATTTAAAAGATTCTGAAATTAGAGAAATTTCTCAATATATATTATCAAACAAGCCTTTTATTAGGCAGCTAATGACTTTGGGATTTGACACTCTTTTGGTAGGTGGGAAGCACTCTAAAAAAGAGACTCAATATAGTTTAAAGAGTTATACCCAATTGGGAGGTTTCTCATTAGAATAGTTCATTATTATGCAGTATTCAGTTGTAGATGTTTATTTTGGACATATTAATAATTTATTAAACAGCTTGAATAATAGAGAATTTATTCAAGGAGTTATTGAACAGGATTTCTTTATAAGTAGAAAAGAGGTCAGTAAATGGTACTCGTCCAATAAAAGTGTACTAGAAACTCAAAGTTTAGAACTTGAACATAAGTTACTTCTTACAAATGGGAAGATAGCGAGTTGCGATACAATAAGCTATCTTAATGGCTTCCAATCAAGACTTTATACAAGAATATTTGAAGGCAGTAAAGTACATATTAAAGAATATATGCTTAAAGGATATATGAATCCACAACCTGCTCCAATCTATGAAGGTTCTAACATTAAAGATATTGCTCCTTATACTAAAGCAGAAGAGAATAAAGGGTATTTAGCTGGAAGAACGATAATTTCTAATTGGGAGGACGACAAGGGCATAAAGAAGCAAAGCATCATTAAATATAATAGCTTGGAACATATTATTCTGCATGATAGTTGGTGGAACGGTAAAAAAATAAAGAAAGAATTTGAATATCAATACGACAGTCACAATAATTGGGTAGAATGCAAAGAATATCATGATGGAAGATTTGTTTACCTGCACTTGCGCCAATATAAATATAAATAACGAACAATATAAAGAAGAATATATATTATACTAACTAATGAACAACTTAATAATGAAAACTTTAAGATTCTTAGGAATGACCTTGTTAATGGTCATGTTAGCTGCAAACTTTACAGCGTGCGGCGATGATGAAGATGAACAGACAATCATTGAACAAGCCAACCTTATAGGTAAATGGCAGTCCACTTGGGAGAAGATTCACAAAGTGGAGAATGGTAAAGAAGTAGTAACTTCTGACGAAGCATATACCAATGGTTTATGGGAGTTCAAAACTGACGGTACTTGCATAGAAAGCTATGTGGACGGTGGGCATATAGAAACAAGTCGCTGGTCTTTGAAAGATAATAAGCTGACTATCTCTTACGATGATGGTTATTCAGATGTCCTTACCGTCAATGAACTTACAGTTACCAAGTTAGTTCTCGCCTTTGAGGATTGGGACACAATGGAAGATGGCAGCGAAGAATTGGACGATATTACAACAACCACTTACAAGAAGATTGACTAATTACCAATCTACTTAAGACAGAGCAGCATTTGAGGAAACTCTTATGCTGCTCTTTTCTATAACTATTTCATAAATACAAAATAAACAGCCAATATCAAGCAAACGAAGGCAGCTATATGATTCCAGTGCAAAGCTTCACCTTTAAAGAATACAGTTGTAAAAACTGTGAATATAATAAGAGTTATTACTTCTTGAAGAACTTTCAACTGCATCAATGAAAATGGTCCTCCATTACCTACATATCCAATGCGATTCGCTGGAATTTGACAAGAATACTCAAAAAAAGCTATTGACCAACTAAAGGCTATTACACCTATCAAAGGAAGAGCAGCAAACCAAGAATATTCCTGCTTCATCTTTAAATGACCATACCAAGCAAAAGTCATAAAGACATTTGATACTATAAGCAATAAAATTGTGTAGAGAGCTTTCATATTATTCTAATTCTACTATACATTATTATATATCAACGTAAAATGTTAAATTTCCAGTTGGGTTTTTCTATTTTATTATACTCAAAGAAGGCCAGAAACCAGCTGAAGAGGATAACTCCAATCAATGGAAGATGCTCAAACCAGCTGAACTGTTGTTTCATTTTGAGATGGCCATACCAGGCACAAGTCATAAAGATATTGGATACGACCAATAGCAGAATGGTATAAACTCCTTGCATGTTATTTGATATTTTTGGGTAGATAATCTGTTTGAATGTGAGTCATGCTTTTCCAAAGACTATAGCGTGCTTCGGGATTGATCGACTCAAGATGTGCTAATACTTCTTTCATGTCCGATCGGCTCGAATCCGATTCGTACGGACAGTTTTTGATTTGTTTCTGATAGTTTAGCCATTCGGCCAAAGCGGTCAGTTCTTTCTCTGTGACCAGACAAAGCGGACGGATAATCTCCATTTCGAACTTATCCATTTTCAGTCGCGGAGGCATGGTGCCAAATGCTCCTTGATGTGTCATGTTCATCAGTAGCGTCTCCAAGATATCATCTTGATGATGACCTAAGGCAATTTTATTGCACTGATGCTTCTTGGCAATCTCAAAGAGGGCTTTGCGTCTCATCCAAGAGCAGAGGAAACAGGGCGATTTGCGATGATCTGTTGTGGCATCAAATTGAGTTTCATAGACAATAAAGGGTAATCCATGCTCCTCGGCCTTGCTTCTCAGATAGTCGGTGTCAGAATGATAAGGAATATTGCTCATGATGATATGAGCCACTATCACTTCGAACCGAGGATTGAATATCTTGGAGCGTCTGCCCAGCAGATCGACCAATGCCAGCGAGTCTTTGCCTCCCGACAGACCGATTAGAATCTTGTCGCCATTGGCAATCAGTCCATAGTCGAAGATTGCTTTTTTTACCTTGTTTTCTATTTTGTGGAGTAGACGATCTCCTTCAGCCAACTTTGCCATATCTTGTTTTTAACAAGCTACAAAAGTACATAATTTATTAGAATCCATTCCTCTATAGATTTGTTCAATTGCGCAAAAAGAATTTTCTTTGTAGAAAAAGAGCGTGTTATGGATAAATTAGTAGAAATTGCTCGGTTTACTTATCCGGCAGAGGCGCAGACACTGATGGCTTTACTCCGTTCTGAAGGAATAGAATGTTACTTGCGGAATGAGATAACGAGTCAACTCTATGCAGGAGCGTTAGAGGTAGGAAGTGCTCGTGTTGAGATAAAGGAAAGTGATGTGGAGCATGCTATGGAGGTAATGCGTATAGGCGGTTATGAGATTCCGGATGAAGATGAGGGAATTGAGTCGGTTCAGGCGGTAGCCGGATGGACTCGTCATATTCCGTTTCTGCGAAACTATCCATTAGAGGTGCAGATTATTATTCTGTTTGTCGTGGTGGCAGTCTGCTTGGCATTGCTCGTTTTTGTCGGATCAGATATTTCTTTTTAATAAATAGAGTGGAATGGCTAGAAGAAAGATTACAAACAGTCAGGCTGTTTGCCTGACATTGTTGTGGGGTGTATTAGCTTATATGTTATTAATGTATAGCGAAACGATCACATTCGATGTGCTTTTTGCGTTGATCGCTTCCGGAATAATTGTGTTTGTACCGGTTTATAAGAATATCAAACATCGTAAAGACTCGTAAAGGAGTTTTCTGAACAACTTTTTGATATACAGCAAACCTTGTGTTTGTATAGAAAGAGCTATATTTATATTTCCCTGTCGGTATAGCTCTTTCTCTTTTTATTTATTTCTAACTCTTAAACCCAATTTGAGTTGATATAATTTAACATTTAAGAACATTTAAATCGGAAATTATTCTGTATGTTTACGACATCGTCTATTTTGAAAAAGCAAATCAAATATTGTAGTATTATGAATAATTCCATTTTTAATTTTCCTAAGCCAAATAATGAACCTGTAAAATCTTATGCACCGGGTTCAAGTGAAAAAATCGCTTTAAAGAAAGCGTTAGCTGAGTTGAGTGCAGAGGAATGGGATATTCCTTTGATTATTGGAGGTAAAGAGGTGCGTACAGGTAATACCGGAAAGGTTGTAATGCCGCATGATCACCATCATGTGTTAGCTACTTATCATAAGGCAGGAGAACAAGAGGTTCAGATGGCTATTGATGCAGCTATGAAGGCTCATCATGACTGGTCGATTCTTCCTTGGGAAGAACGAGCATCTGTTATGTTACGTGTTGCAGAACTTATTTCAACTAAATATCGTTATTTACTGAATGCATCTGTTATGTTGGGACAGAGTAAGAACCCGTTCCAGGCAGAAATTGATGCTCCTTGTGAATTGATAGACTTTTTGCGTTTCAGCACATTCTATGCAAGTCAGGTTTATGGTGACCAGCCCTATTCTGAAACAGGTATCTTGAACCGCATGGAATACCGTGCATTGGAAGGCTTCGTATTTTCATTGACTCCGTTCAACTTTACATCTATTGCTTCTAATCTGAATATGGCTCCGGCTATGATGGGTAATGTCGCTGTATGGAAACCGTCAACAACAGCTATTCACTCAAATTATCTGTTGATGAAGATCTTCCATGAAGCAGGTTTGCCTGATGGCGTTGTCAACTTTATTCCGGGTGAGGGTCGCTTGATTGGTAAGGTGATAACTTCAAGCAGAGATTTGGCCGGTTTCCATTTTACCGGATCAACAAATACATTCAATACATTGTGGCGCCAGATTGGTGAGAACTTGGGTAATTACAAGTCTTATCCGAAGATTGTCGGCGAAACCGGAGGAAAGAACTTTATCTTTGTTCATCCGTCTGCTCCTACGGCTGATGTGGCAACAGCTATTGTTCGTGGTGCATTTGAATATCAAGGACAGAAATGTTCTGCCGGTTCTCGTGCTTACATCCCGGCTTCTATGTGGAAAGAGCTGAAAGAACAGATTGGCGAAATGTTGAAAGAGATCAAGATGGGTGATGTTCAAGACTTCACAAACTTCGTTAATGCTGTGATTGATGAGGCTTCGTTCGATAATATCATGGGTTATATCAATTATGCTAAGTCTGCTGCTGATGCCGAAGTTATCTTTGGTGGTCATGGTGATAAGTCTGTAGGTTACTACATTGAACCGACAGTGATTCAGACAACCAACCCGATGTTTAAGTCTATGGTCGAAGAGATCTTTGGTCCGGTTATCACTATTTATGTATATGAAGACGATAAGTATGAAGAAACGCTGGAATTGTGTGACAGAACTTCTCCTTATGGCCTGACCGGTTCAATCTTTGCTCGCGATCGTTATGCAATTGATAAGGCATTCAACAAACTGCGTTATTCAGCAGGTAACTTCTATATCAATGACAAACCGACAGGAGCTGTGATTGCTCAGCAGCCGTTTGGTGGCTCTCGTGCATCAGGTACAAATGATAAGGCTGGTGGTCCGTTGAACTTGATTCGTTGGACAAATCCTCGTTGTATCAAGGAATGTCTGGTTCCTCCAACTCATTACGGTTATCCGTTCTTGCAGGAGAAATAATATAGAATTCTGACACATCAAACTTTACGAGACGGTGTGCCATAATTGTAAACTGCTGCGTTGCTTTCGGAATTCGACCTCAGTTATTTACACTACTGTCGGTCTCATCCCCAACGCCTTGCCTTTTACTAATTATGACATACCGTCTTCTCTTTTATACAGGCGAGGCGGCCAAGACCAAGACCTTCTGCAAGAATAAAAGGAGGAAAAGTGAATGTTGTTAGAATAAAATTCATATCTTTGTGATATGCTAAGGATTGTAACACATATCGAACACATGCTGTTGATGCATGATTGCATCATCATCCCGAAGTTTGGTGGTTTTGTTTTGCAAACCATTCCAGCCTCTTATGACAAGCAGAAAAATCAGTTTTCACCTTTGCGCAAGGAGGTTGTTTTCAATTCAACATTGCAATATAACGATGGACTTTTGTCGGAGTCGTATATGAAGAGCTACGGGGTTGATTACCGTAAGGCTCAGTTGATGTTGGATGAAGATGTACAGTCTTTGAAGGCTGTCTTGCAGCAAGAAGGCAATGTGTCGTTGGGAAATTTGGGCTCTTTCTCGTTAGAAGAAGAGGGACAGATTCTGTTCCGTTCGAATGATGTGCAGACCTTCAGTATGGATTCCTATGGCTTATCGGCCTTTTATTTTCCTCCATTAAGCAGTTTGCCGAAGACTTCGGCAAGACCGAACGCTCAAGTGGATATGCCAGCCTTGCCAAAAGAGCCGGCATCAGCTTCAATCTGGAGTTGGGGTTGGGGACGTGTGGCTATTGCTTCAGCGGCTGCCGTAGCCTTGTTCCTGTTGGTTTCTACGCCGGTCAAAGAGGTGAACCAGTCTGCTTATACAGCCAGTTTTGTACCGACAAAAATGGTAGTAAACAACAAGAAAGCTGTTACTGAGATGGTTCCGGTGGAGAAGAAAGAGGAGGTAAAGGTTATAGCAGAAGCGACTGTACCAGCAGAGAAGCGAGTAGAGTCGAAAGCAAAGGCTCCGATAGAGAAGCCGGTTGTGGCGGAGTCGAAAGCGAAGACGCCGGTAAAACAGGAACAGCCTGTAGCAAAGCCGACTGCCAAGAAGAGCGGCAAGACCTATTATATTGTGATTGCCAGTTTCCCGACAGAGTCTCAGGCAAATCAGTTTTTGGCAGGAGTCGATCGCAAAGTGTGCCGCAATGCCAACAAGATATCCAATGGAAACAAGTATCGTATCTATGCCGATAAATACATGAGCCGAGCCGAAGCCGAGTCGTATATGAAGCAGCTCCGTAATCATCCTAAATATAAGGATGCTTGGTTGTTTATAACCCGATAAGTAAACCTGTTTACCTTGGACTTTCAAATAGATACTGATAATAGGGAGTTTCAAGATGCGTTGCAGTTGATTACTCACACACGTCAGTCCGTTTTCTTGACAGGAAAAGCCGGCACTGGTAAATCTACCTTTCTGAAATATATCTGTGCTAATACGAAAAAGAAGCATGTTGTATTGGCTCCAACAGGAATTGCGGCCATTAATGCCGGTGGAGTGACATTGCATTCTTTCTTCAAACTGCCTTTCCGTCCGATGCTTCCTGATGATCAGGATTTGAGCCTGAAGAATGGACGTATCTTTGACTTCTTCAAATACAATCGCGAGAAACGCAAGATCTTGTCTGATGTAGAGCTGGTCATCATCGATGAGATTTCGATGGTCAGAGCCGATATTATCGACTGTGTCGATCGCATTTTGCGTGTATTCTCAGGAAATATGCGTCTGCCTTTTGGAGGAAAGCAGCTTTTGTTTGTCGGCGACGTGTTTCAGTTGGAACCGGTAGTTCCTTCCGACCAGAAAGAGATTTTGCAGCTGTTCTATTCCAGTCCCTTCTTCTTTTCAGCCCGAGTGTTTCAGGAAATGAATCTGGTTCCGATAGAATTACAGAAGGTCTATCGGCAGACAGATAGTACGTTTATTCAGGTGTTGGACCGTATTCGTAGCAACACGGCACGTATGCCCGAGTTGGAGGTATTGAATGCACGCTACTTTCCCACGTTTGTGCCTCGTAATGAAGACATGTACATCACTTTGGCCACTCGTCGTGATCAGGTGGATTATATCAATGAGAAGAAGTTGTCCGAGCTTGAGGGAGACGAGTTTATTTCATACGGCAAGATTGAGGGCGATTTCCCCGAATCCTCTTTGCCTACCCAGTTGAATCTTTCCATTAAAGAGCAGGCCCAAGTGATCTTTATCGATAACGACCGCGAGCATCGTTGGGTGAATGGAACCATCGGCATTGTTTCCGGTATTGACGAAAAGGGACATGTGTTTGTCTTGCTCGAGAATGGAAAAGAGTATCTGGTAGAAAGCACATCGTGGCGAAACTATAAATACAAGTATAATGAGCAGGAGAAGCGTATTGAAGAGGAGATTGTAGGAACGTTTGAGCAGTTGCCGATCCGTTTGGCGTGGGCCATTACCGTACATAAGAGTCAGGGATTGACCTTTAATCGTGTGGTTGTCGATTTGACGGGAGGAGTCTTTGCCGGAGGTCAGACTTATGTCGCCTTGAGCCGTTGTACCTCTTTGGATGGAATTGTGCTGCGTGGAAAGATCTCTCCGCGAGACATCTTTATCCGTAAAGAGATAGTAGAGTTTAGTCGTCGCTTCAACGACAAGACCCTGATTGAAAAGAGCCTTCGAGAGAGCGAAGCCGAGTTGTTGTATGCTCGCGCATGTCATAGTTTTAACAAAGGGCAATTTGCCGAAGCGGTGGAATCATTTGTGGCGGCTGTTGACAAGCGGAATGACTTGGGCTCACCTTTAGTGAAACGCTTACTCCGGATGAAGCTGCAAAAGATCAATGAGCAGAAAGTGCAGATAAAGGCTTTGCGGGAAGAGTTGCAGGCGATGCGCCAAACACAGAAAGAGTATGCCGAAGAGTATTATCTGATGGGTAATGAGTGTGTGACCAAAGCCAAAGATCTAAAAGCTGCCATTCGCTGTTTTGATAAAGCTTTGAAGCTGAATCCGGATTATCTGGATGCTTGGGTGCGTAAAGGCGTTACCTTGTTGGATTTGGAAGAAGACTATGACGCATTGGTGTGTCTGAATAAAGCGGTGCAGTTAAATTCAAATTCATTCAAGGCCCGTTATAATCGGGGAAAGAGTTATCTGAAGATGAATTATTACGAAGAGGCACTTGCCGATTTGTTGCATGCCGTCAGCCTGAAACCAAAGCATATAGCTGTGCATGAATATTTGTCGGAGGCTTATACCGGCGTTGGCGAGAGGGAAAAAGCACAAACGCATAAAAAAATAGCAGTGGCGTTGCGAAAAGAATCGAATAAAGGAACCTGTTGAATTATGGAAACCCGTTGGCGGAATCACCATGTATAAGTTCGCTATAAGCGAATAACAATCTTTCTCAACGGAGTACCTACCTGTTTGGGTTTGTATATGTTACCTGTAAAAATACAATAAGACAGTGCGAAATCGGGATGTTATTAGCCCAAGTAAAAAGGATTAGTTTATTTGCGGAAATTGGGTGCCTACCCAATTTCAACGGGGTGCCTACCCAATTCCAACGGAGTGCCTATCCAATTTCAACGGAGTGCCTACCCATTTTTCAGAAAGTCTATAGATTGATTCTGCATGGAGGATAAAATACTGAAATACAGTCTATTGTTTGCTAAGAAAGTGCGTTTGTCATGAGCTGGACTTATCGGTCAATTCCCATGGATTTGCCCATTGTTTCAGATGGATTCGTTGTCTGTTTTCAGTAAATAACAAACCTGATAAATTACAATAACTATCTGAGATTCCTCACTTGATATCCCGCCGGCAATAGGTAATGACAGACGAAAGTTCACGGCATCTCTTTATCCCAATTCGGTCATTAGATTACAATTCTTGTTGGTACTTGTTTTGAGCAGATTGCAATGGCTCTGCGTTGAAGGTATAGTGGGCTATGTCGAAACGCAGGCGGAAGTAGGATGCCGAAAGAAGTGTTGACAAGAGTTGGAAAGAATAAAAATATTCATCTGTTTTACTTTTTTCGTTCTAATGACGATTTGGGTTTATGTTGGCATTCGTGAAAAGGTGGTAGAAATCAGGGATGGAGGTGAAGGCCGGAGCATTAGATGTGCGCTGATTGGGGTTTAATTCCTCCAACGGGTTTGCAGAAGGTAAAAAGGCCCGTGGAAAGAAAGAAATCAAATTGTAACTTGATTTATATCTTATTGAAACGACAAGTTGTATAATTTTTCTGTATTTTTGCAGAAAAATACATAGTTCTATTGAATTCTATTTTTTTCAATAAATACTGAATCTTATGAATCTTTTTCCGAAAGTTGTTTTAACAACGTTAGTTACTGCGTCGGCAGCTATGAGTATTCAAGCTCAGGTAACGACTTCTGCTATTAGCGGATCGGTGATAGACGAGAACAAAGAACCGATTATCGGTGCAACTATCACAGCAGTGCATGAACCTTCAGGAACACTTTATGGTGCAATTACCAACATGGATGGTCGCTATACTATCCAAGGTATGCGTACCGGTGGTCCGTACAAGGTAGAGGTGTCTTATGTTGGTTATAGAAAATCAACATTTACAAACCTGCAGTTAGAGTTGGGTAACACTTTGAACCTAAACGCTAAATTGCAGTCAAGTATGGAAGAGCTGGACGAAGTAGTTGTTGTAGCTGATGCTAAAACGCAGGCTGGTGCCGCTCAAAACTTCTCACTGACTAAAATTACTAATACTCCGACTGTAGATCGTAACGTGTATGATGTTGTGAAGAACATGCCTATGGCTATGACTTCAAAGAACGGCGGTATCACATTTGCCGGTTCTAACAACCGCTACAACAGCTTCCAGATTGACGGTACGGTAAGTAATGACGTATTTGGTTTGTCTGCTTCTGGTACAAACGGTGGTCAGACAGGTGCCAACCCGATTTCTATGGATGCTATCCAGGAAATCCAGGTTGTAGTTGCTCCGTTCGACGTTCGCCAGAGCGGTTTTACAGGTGGTGGTATCAATGCTATTACCAAGCAGGGTACTAACCAGACTCACGGTTCTGCTTATACTTATTTCAACAACCAGAACATGTATGGTAAGTATAGTGCTGTTCGTGATTACGAGAAATTTCCGTTGAGCCAGCAGTACACTCGCACATTCGGTGGTACTTTGGGTGGTGCTTTGATCAAGGATAAATTGTTCTACTTCGTTAGTGCTGAAGGAAAGAAAGAATCTTATCCGTCAAGTGTATATCCTGGTTACACCAGCCAGTATATCACTTCTGCCGTGGCTCGTCAGATTGCTGATAAGTATAAAGAATATACAGGTAATAGCGAAGGTTACGATCAGCGCAACGTCGATCAAAAGTCATTTGGTCTGTTGGCTCGTGTTGACTGGAATATCAACCAAGACCATAAGTTGGCTGTACGTTATCAGCACAATAATTCATTCGATGACAACTATGGTCCGGGTGCTTATAAGTACTTCTTTACCAATAGTGGCTACCGCATGAACAACAAGACTAACTCTATTGTGGCTGAGTTGAACTCTCACTTGAGTCAGAATATGTACAACGAGTTACGTGCTTCTGGTAGCTTCATTCGTGACCATCGTGATGTGGCTTATCAGGGACCGACCGTACAGATCAACGATGTAAAGGGTGCCGACGGTGCAACCAATATTACCGTTAACATCGGTACAGAATATTCTTCAGGTGCCAATAGCTTGGATCAGGACATCTATACATTTGAAGATAACTTGTCTTGGTACTTAGGTAATCATACCTTTACATTCGGTACACACAACGAAATCTACAAGATGAGAAACCTGTTTATCCAGGCTGTCAACGGTTCTTGGTATTTTGACGGATTGGAAAACTTCTTGAATGATAAGCCTTATCAGTTCTCTTATAAATATACAGACCCTGAGTTGACAGGCGGTGACTATCGCTATGCTCCGGTGATGAAGGCAGGTCAGTTTGGTTTCTATGCTCAGGATTTGTGGCGTATCACCAATGACTTCGAGTTGACTTATGGTTTGCGTATCGACATCCCGACCGTATTTAACGATCCGACAACCAACCCTGCATTCAATGAGTATGCAGCTAAGAAAGGCTTTGATGCTCGTGTAGGCGAAATGCCGGGTGCAAAAGTGTTGTTCTCTCCGCGTGTAGGTTTCCGTTGGTATGCTAATGAAGATCACAGCACATTGTTCCGTGGTGGTTTGGGTATCTTCACGGGTCGTGTTCCTTTTGTTTGGTTGTCAAATGCATTCAACAACACCGGTATGGAGTCAAAGGGTACAACTATCACTCCGAGAGATCCGGCCGGAAACTACACCAATGCAGCTCCGTCATTGGCTCAATATGCTAAGGATCCTGTAGGAGCCATGAATTCTCAGAAGGGTTCATCTTCTCGTCCGGATATCGTAACAATCGATAAAGACTTCAAGTATCCGCAAGTGTTGCGTGCCAACTTGGCTATCGAACAGCGTTTGCCGGGTGATGTTAAGGTAACGTTGGAAGGTATCTACTCTAAGACAATGAACAATGTGTTCTTTGAAAACTTGGCGTTGACCAACGATGGCACTAAGGTTTATGCTGTTCCGGGAGTTGAGGCTTCTGCTGCTCCTTTCTATAGCAATGCCAAGAGCGACTACTATAGCATCGTAAACTTGAAGAACACCAACAAGGGTTATACCTATGCATTCTCTGCTTTGCTTGAAAAGCGCTTCAACTTTGGTTTGGATATGTCGGCATCTTATACCTATGGACGTGCTAAGTCTGTAAATGATGGTACAAGCTCTGTTGCTTATTCTAACTGGAAATACAACTACTCTCGTGACACCAATTCTGACAAGGAATTAGGCTTCTCTAAGTTCGACGTTCCTCACCGTATCATGGTTCAGGCTTCTTATACAACTCCGAAGTATTTGAATGATTGGACAAGTACAACCATTGCTGTTACATATAGTGCATTCTCTGGTAGCCGTTATAGCTTGACTATGAACGAACGTTCAGACTTTAATGGCGACGGTCAGAAGGGTAACTCTTTGCTGTATATCCCGACAAACGAAGAATTGGCAAAGATGAATTTCGTTGACTTGAAGAGCGGTGGTAAAGTGGTTATGACAGCCGAGGAAAACCGTGCTGCATTTAAGAACTGGATTGAATCTGATTCGTATGCAAAGAACAACCGCGGTCGTTATGCAGAACGTAACTCAAACTCTGGTCGCTGGGAACATGAAGTCAACTTGCACTTAGGTCAGACTATCTATAATGCACAAGGTATTGGCCAGTTAGAGTTTACATTTGACATCATCAACTTTGCTAATATGTTGAACAAGGAATGGGGTGCAAACTATAGCTCTTCTTACAACTTGTCACCGTTGTCAGTAACCTCTATTTCAAAGGACGCTCAGGGCAACCGTACAGCTTCTTATACATACAATAATGCAGAGATCAAGAAGAGTGATATCTACTCTCGTTGGCATGCACAGGTGGGTATTAAGCTGACATTCTAATCAGAAGAAATAGCTGACTAGATAAATAGTTACCTATAGAAAGGGGCTGCGTCAAACTGGTTGTTTTGATGCAGCCCCTTCTTGTTTAAGATGTCAGAAACGCCTTTCAGTTGTCCGCGATTCTGACGCATCGCTTTTGTCTATCCGTTCATCCCTTCAAAGATAGAGGCATCGTAGAAATGATGTTCTTCCGGCCGGTGAGACGCATACCACACTTGTGCAAAGAAGGGATTTCCTTTGGCAATCTCGTCATAGTTCCACGGGAGTGGCAGGCATTCAGGGCACCAATGTCCGCCTTTCAAGATCAGATTGGGAGAGGCTTTGAAGCGATGTCCAAATTGGCATTCCCATTCCAAAGGTGTGGCCAGGTCGCCTTGAACCATTTGAGTGGACAGACATTTACCTCCACGGAAAGCGGCAGCCTGTTTCATGTCTTCAATGTCGAGCAGACTTTGTGGCTTGCTCTCGTCGTAGCCATGGTTCAGAAGAACGGGCGTCTCTGATGGATGTTGTTTGTTGATATGATTCCAATCCGGGATAGCTTTCCATGCCTCCAGTGAACCGAAGTAGGCCGAGATGCGATTCTCGTTCTTTGTCTTGATCCAATTCAGTGTGCCCAATCCCTTCTTGGAGGCGATGGCCTTCATTCCCCATTTGATGAAGATTGGGGGAACAATCTTGGACAGATGGAAATACCAAGGCACCTGCTTGGCTAACCAGCAGAAATAGTCATCACACGTCTGATTACTGCGGAAGTGGAGATATTTTTCCAGTTCATCCGAGTCGGTGTACCATTGTCCATGGAAGTTGCGTAGGGCAAACCAGTTGGTCTCGAATATCTTTTCAGGTGGCGGACAAGAGATCGCTTTCAATAGCTTGACCTCAAATTCGTAGTTGGTCATGCGGAAAGTGGGGCCACTACTGATGTTGTAGAAGCGGTTCCAGAATTCGTCGGGCACATCTTCTTCGCACACATTGGCCAACAGACGGCCGGAGTCTTCTGCCGTGGCCCATTCCAACACGCCATCAATAGGAACATGAAAGGTTATCGGGTCGGAGCCTTTCAGCAGAAGTTCCGGGCAAAGAATACCTGTCTGGCGCAGGCAAGCCCAATATTTTAATCCGCTCTCAACAAAGATACGTTCGGCAACGGTCTTGGAGATGGCATAGTGATCATAGATGCTGGCACAAATAGGGTCGCCGGTGCGTCCCCAATGAATCGGAGCATTGCGGTGTCCGGTTTGAGCCACCGAGCCAATATAGACCACCTTGATCTGGTCGGCATTGGGTTGAGCCTTTACGGCCTTGACGATATGGCTGGCTGCAGTGGTGTTGACCTGGAAGGTCTTTTTGGGGTAATAGTCTGCTGCCGGTGAAACCATTCCTCCTACATGCAGCACATAATCAGCTCCAGTGATTCCTTCGAGTATGTCATCATAGTTGGTCAAATCGCCCCAGACGATGCGGACGCCTTCACGATTCATATACTGGGCCAGCTTTTTCTTGTTGACTTCGCTCGGACGAGCCAATAGGGTAATGTTGAATCGGTCGAGACGTTTCTCCAATTCATGCAGTCCGGCTCTACCCATAGTTCCGGTTGCTCCTGTCAAGAATATAGTCTTTTTTGTTCGCATTGCTTATCACTTAATACATATAGATTATTAATAGGTCAGGATCTCCAATCCGTGATCGGTCATCACGAAGGTGTGTTCCCATTGAGCAGACGACTGTTTGTCTTCGGTGATAACGGTCCATCCGTCTTCTTCGTCGATAAAGACCTGCCACGATCCCATGTTGATCATCGGTTCAATGGTGAAGACCATGCCGGGAACCAGCAGCATTCCCGTCTTTTTCTTTCCGAAGTGAGCTACTTCCGGCTCTTCGTGAAACGCCAGTCCCACACCGTGTCCACACAGATCGCGCACCACAGAGTAACCGTTCTTTTCGGCATGTGTCTGTATGGCGTGGCCGATATCGCCGACATAGCCAAAAGGTTGAGCTGCCTTCATACCAATCTCGAGACACTCTTTGGTTACCCTGACCAGTCGTTGACGAGCCTGGCTCACTTCGCCAATCATAAACATGCGAGATGCATCCGAATAATAGCCATCCAGAATGGTTGATACATCTACATTGATTATATCGCCATTGCGTAAGATCTCCTTTTCGCTGGGAATGCCGTGACATACCACTTCGTTGATAGAGGTGCAGACGCTCTTGGGGAAACCTTCATAGTTGAGAGGAGCAGGGATGGCTCCATGATCGGTTGTATAGTCATAGACCAGCTTGTCTATTTGTGCTGTGCTCATGCCTTCTTTAATCTCTTGAGCAACTAAATCGAGCACACCCGTGTTGACAACACCGCTACGGCGGATGCCTTCAATTTGTTCGGGAGTCTTTATGAGATTGCGAGAAGGAACCAAGTGACCTTTGTTCTGAAGATAGAGAATTCGTTTGTCTAGTTCGGTTAATGGCTGCCCCTTGATGGGGCGCCAGTTGTTTATTCTTCTTTTAAACATACGCTTATTCATTAATCTTAACAAAGATAGTGAATGGCGAGAGAAATGTCAATAGGGAAAACTTGTTTTCAATGGTTGCCACCTTCTCGCCTCTTATTTATTCCAAATCGCCTTGATGGTCTCTTCCTGGTTATATCCGAGCGGACAAGCCTCGCTCTTCGAATTGGCTCGATAGATGTTGTCGGTTTCATTGGGGCAACAGATGCCTCTCAATCCCGGCATTTCGAAGTGGCCGTTCGGGTCATTGTGCTTCAGCCAATCCCAAGCATACTGTAGCCATTCGTTTCGATAGGCTTCGGGCTGTTTGGCATACCAAGAGATTTCGTCCCAACCCCAAGGAAAGTAAGACGCCGTGTCTGCCACATTGACTACCTCTTCGTGCCCGTAGTTGTCGATCTCTACCAGATAAGGCAGACTTTCACATCTCCATCCACTGGGCGTTACGCCACCTTTGCTTCTGCCAAAGAGCGCATCCAGATGATTCATTCTCAGTTCTGCATATTGCGGTTCTTCCGGCTTGTAGTCTCCGGGAACAGCACAGATACGCAAAGGGAATGAGTTGAAGTCGAGCAGGCTGACGCCCTCTTTCAGCATGTCGCCCTTTGGCGTGTGCGCATCCAGAAGAATCCAGTGGCGGCGGGCATGTTCGCTTGCATAGGCTCGTAGGTGGTCGATCCATTTTTTCCAGTCCTCTCTTTCCGGGTCGTTCATGCCAATCAACTCTATTTGTCCCAAGTGGAAAGCTTCGCAACCGATGTTGATATAAGATCCGGCCAAGAAGAGAAACCACAATTGTGTCTCGGTCCGGCTGATATCCGGAACACTGCTACCCTTGTGCCAATGATCTACATATTTGCCGTTTGGATCCAGCATTTTGTCATACGAGAAATTACGCTTCTCAACGGGCAGATTGTAGGTAGTAAATACCCACTCAGGAATTGCAATCTCATTGACTCTTTCCGAAATGGCTTCGAACAAACAGCCTTGGAAAATGATGTCCGGGTCATAGGCGTGCAACTCTTCGATGGTCTTTTGGGCATGCGACCAGAAAACGGGATCGTTCAGAACCTGTTCGTTCTCCCATCTGAAAATGGCGCGGCCGATAAATTTCGCCCCGATGTTTTTGATCATACGAATATCATCCCGGTGAACAAGCAATGAGGCTTCGTCTTGTTGAGGCGCCAATACACACGACAGGGTGATGGAGCGATCGAGATAGTTTTCCAATACTTCGCGGGCGATGCCATTTTGGTCGAAGTGGAAATTCTTGGTTGGCTCCGAAGTGCTACAGGCTGCCAATAGACAGCTCACTAAAATATACAACAAGTTTTTCATGATAGATAGAATGTGTTATACCTGTTCCGGCGCAGATGATGGTGCGCTCGTGTCTCAAAGATACAGGAAATTCACGTGGATTACAAAATATGTAGGCGCAAATTCATGTAAAGTTTGGAATGGCCGGAAAGTCCTTTTTGAGAAGAGCTCGCATCCTTTTTAGAAAAAGGGCGCACCCTTTTTGGAAAAAGGTCAGCATCTTTTTTCGAAAGGCATTCGAATGCCGTTCGAACGATGTTCGAACAGCGTTCAAAAAAGAGGGTAGGGACTTTTGAGAAAAACTCTATAGACTTTTCGGAAATAGTCTATAGAGTCTTGAGAAAATGGGTAGGCACTCCGTCGGAAAGGAGTAGGCACTCCGTTGGAATTGGGTAGGCACCCATTTTGAAAGGGATAGTTACTCCGTTCGGAAAGGATAGGTATTTCGTTTTTATAGGGGAACATCCTGTTTTCAATCACTCCAAGAGGCCGCGCGAATGGGGAAAAACGATTTGGGTTAAATAGAAAGAGTAGCGTTTTCTTTAGCGAAACAAGTTGCTCCGTTCGGTTAAATTTCATAGCTTTGGGCAAAAACAGATACAGATGATGAAGCCACATTATATAATACTGCTTGTTGTAGGTTTGTTGTTGAGTGTTGTCTCGTGCCGGAAACAAACATCCTTGTCTTCTCTATTCGACAATCTTGTACAGATAGAATCCATTATGGAGCAATATCCGGATAGTGCATTTCAGATGTTGCAACAGATACAGGATGCTTCTTCTTATCCCATATCGGATCAAGCCTATTATTATCTGTTGTTGACGGAGGCGCAGGATAAAAATTATCAGACGCCGGTTAGTGATTCATTATTGCTGATAGCTCTTGATTATTATCAGCAGCAAGAAGAAGATCCCTATCATTTGACAAAGGCTTGGTATTATAAAGGGCGTATTCATCATGAAGCCGGAGATCCGTTACGAGCACAAACTTGTTATTTGAAAGCTTTGGATGCAGGTATAAGACTGGATCAATGGCGTTTGTTGGGAAGGATCAATAATCTTATAGGATGGTTATATACTTATCAGCGGGTGTATGAACAGGCTATTCCTTATCTTCATGCCGCCATAATGTATGCCAAAAAAGCCAATTCGTCGCGAGGTATGGCCTTCTCTAGCAGAGATTTGGGTCGGGTGTATTCGGTGATGGAAAAGCCGGACAGTGCTATCTTTTACTATAAGCAATCCATCTCTTTGGCCGAGTTGAATTCTTCTCATAGCGAGTTGGCCTCAATCTATTTAAAGCAGGGATATGATTCATTGGCATTGAAGCACCTTTCCCGAGCATTAGAACTGTCTGTTTTAGATGAAGATCGTTTCCCTCTCTATTTGGTGTTGGGTGAATACTATACCAGTAACAACCAAACTGACTCAGCCCTCTATTATCTGAAGAAAAGTATAGAAAGTCCGACTTTGGCAACGCAAGCCGCTTCTTGTTATTTTCTTACAGAGATAGCAAAGCTGCAGAATGATAAAGATGCCTATATCCATTGGAATGAAAAATATGTAGCCTTGAGTGATTCGATAAATAGACAGAAGGTGGATAATGAGCTTCGCATTACCAAAAAACAATATGAGGACAGGCAAATTGCTATGCAGATGGAGCAGAAAGAGCTGGAGGTTTCATTGGTTAATTATCGTTGGGCACTTGTTTGCTTGTTGCTTTTGTTTGTTATCCTGTTCATTGGAATAGAGCGTAAGCGTAGAGGTGAAAAGTTGGAAGAGCAGCGAAGACGATTTGAATTGCTCGATCACCAGCTACAGTTGAACAAGCGTTTGGTTGTAGAGAAAGAGCAGTTGATTGATCGGTTACAAAAGCAGAATGCGCAATATTCTACTCGGAGTATCATTTCTTCTGATGGAGAGTTGCCATTACAAAAGAGCAATCAGACACAAGAAGAGTTTATAAGATCCTTTAGTGAAAGTAATGTTTATCAACGATTCCATTCCGAACAGAGTTGGAAACCTTCGAGTGATGATTGGAATGAACTCCAAGAAATGTTGAATCAATATTATGATAACTTCACCGTTCGTTTAAAGCAGTTGGTTCCTGCTATTAATGAGAATGAACTGCGTGTGGTCTGTTTGTTGAAAGCAGAGGTGCGTCCTCTTGTCATTTCTCAGTTGTTGTGTTGCTCTATCAGCAATGTTTCCAAACTACGTTCTCGCTTATATAAGAAGATAACAGGGGTTGAAGGTTCATCTATCGAGTTGGATAGATTGATTTCCGATCTTTAGTAATTTGTTGTTTTTCATTATTTTGCGATTTGTCAAGTATTTGTCAACTAAAAAAAGAGGCGAGAGAATGTAAATCTGTCTATATTTCTCTGCGAATAAAAACTGAGGTGTTATGGAAAGGCATAGATGGATTGTGTTTGTGGTTTTTTTGTTGTTCTTTTCTTCTCAATTATTGATTGGGGATAAAGTAAAGACAGAGGGAACGTGGAATGGTTCTGTGGATAGAGATGTGTCAGTGCTACCACCTGTCATCCACTTCGAAAATTCAACTATTTCACTTTTCTTTCAAAGTGATTTGAGCTTTTTGAAAGTGTATGTGTTAGATCAAAGAAAATCTGTTGTATATGAAACGGAGATTGTACAAGGTTTAGAACATACTGAGTATAATGTTACTGAGATAGCATTGAAAGGTAGATATACTGTTGTCTTAGAGCACGAATTGGGTTTGTTGTATGGACAAATAGAATTATAAGGAATGTTGTTGCTCATAAGATCGAGTATTAGGATATAGCGAAATATAATATACCGGTGAATTATATGTCAGACCTCACTGACCAAAGGAGCGAAAGCCGAAAAGCTTATAGAGTAGGTAGTTTTAAAGAGGGAAAAATGAATTTAAACAAGATTGCAGATGGGCGGTTTATGAATATGCCTTTTGAAGATTCTGCCTGTACGAAGTGTGCATTTCTTCCTATTTGTGGAGGCGGATGCCCGATTGATCGTGCAAAAGTAAAGCAGGGCTCTTTACCGTCTTGTTGCTCAATCTATAAAGACAAATTAGTTCAGATGTTGCCAAGGCTCTATGAATTAAAGTGTAAGCAATAAAAATTCTATATTATGAAAAACCTTAGATCTATACTTATCGGCATGGTCTGTTTACTTGGAACAGGCATTATGACTTTTGCACAAAACAACAAGGGGCAATTAGTAGATGATGAGGGACGGCCCATTCCTTATGTCAATATCGTATTGCTGTCTATGCCCGACTCTGCCTTTGTTTCGGGCACCATGTCAGACGAAAAGGGAATGTTTGAGTTGCCACAGGGCAGGAATGATCTGATTGTCCGTTTTTCGTCAGTAGGATATCTTCCATTGTGTAAAAACAGCAGGGATACTGATTTCAGTGTAGTGCGATTGTTGCCAGATAAGGATCAGTATAAACTGGATGAGGTGGTTGTTACGGCCCGAATGCCTATGGTTAAGAATAAAGGATCGAAGAGTACCATACGTGTGCAAAACACCATGCTCTCGCAGCTGGGAGATGCCTCCATGATGTTGGCCAATACGCCCGGTTTGCATAAGGGACAAAACGGTATAGAGGTGAATGGCTTGGGAGAACCTATCTATATAGTAGATGGCAGAGAGGTGAATATGAAAGAATCCGTACTGTTGTTGCGTGCCGATCAGATCAAAGAGATAGAGATCGATCGTACTCCTTCGATAGAATATTCATCGACCGGGCGACCTCTCGTAAAGATAACAACGGTGAAGTCTGTTCATGATCATCTGTTTTTGGCTTTGGGAAATGCGATAAATATAAAACGAAGGTTTTCAGAAGCAGCTATTTTAGATGCTAAAGCGAAGCTGAAACAGTTTTCAACCGGTGTCAGTTATAAAACAGGCAAGACTGCCTATACCAATAAGGAGAGCTATTTTCGGCATATCTATCATCCCACATATACCTTTTCTTCTGTTCAAGAGCGCAGAGCACCCAATGAAGATAAGCCTCATCTGTTGAATTGGAATGGAGATTTTAATCTGAATAAATACCATCGGTTGGGTTTTGAATATGCCTATCGTTACGAAAATAGTGAGGGTTTTGAAATTGGTCAAGACCGTTTGCAGGATGAAAAAGGAATGCAGACAAAGGATGTTCATATACGTGAAGATAATTTGAGTAAATTACATGATGTGGTCTTTATCTATAATTATAAGAAAGAGAACACAACGTTTCTTTTTTCGCAAGACTTTGCACAGAGCCGTTCTCGCAAGGGCTATACAACGCGTGAAACACAAGATAATGAAACCAAGCAGATTACAACGGCCAGCAAAGACAAGTATAAGTTAGCCATTACCAATATCCGCTATACCACACGGCTGCCTTGGAAGATAGGAGTATCAACGGGTATTAAATATAATTGGGTTCAGTCGGAAGGAACAACCCATTCGGATGATTTGACTCTGATGGGTAACAAGTATCGGGTGGAAACCGATGTGACAGAGCATAATCCGCAGGCCTATCTGTCATTGTCACGTCGTTTTGGCAAGGTTGTGGTGAAGCCGGCTTTGCGTTACCAGTATGTCTATCGTGAGTTGAAAAGCGTATCGGCCAATCAGCCAGAGCGAGTGAAGCAGGACTATTCTTCTTGGTTTCCCTCTTTTTCGTTGACTTATGATCCCAACGATCAGACATCGCTTTATCTCCGGTATAACAGAAGCATTATGCAGCCCAAGTTTTCAGAGATCAACTCTGGTGTGATTTATCTGGATTCACTCAATTACAGCGAGGGCAATGCCGATTTGAAGGCCTCTTTTACTCATAATCTGAATTTGGGAGGCAGCTGGAAGGACTTCTCTTTTGGCTTGAGTTATATGTATGAGAAGAATCCTTTTGAATGGGGAGTGGACACACCGGTGAAACCGGGAAGTAATATAGTGATATCCCGAACCATTAACTTGAAATCTCAAAAAGAGTTCAGTGTAGATATGGGATATTCCAACAGTTTTTCTCGTTTTCAGTTTTATGTAAATGGCGCGGTGGTATTTCCCTATAGCGAGTATTATTTCTTGGACAAGTTGCACAAGGCCAACAAAGTCTCATTGAACGGTGATGCCAATTTGAGCTATACGGTCAGTCGTAGCATCGGAGTGTTCACCTCTTTTCATTATCAGGGAAGAAGAACAGCTTTGTTGCTCAGTCAGCGTTCGGTCAATAACTGGAGTGTAGGAATGACAGGCTCATTCTTGAAGAATCGTTTAAAGATTAATGCCACCTTTACGGATATCTTACAAGGGGCAAATTATAACAATTTGATCACCCGATATGGGCAAGTGGATCGAGGCACATTTGGCACGAATGATGCTCGCGGCTTTCAGCTTAAAGTCTCTTATACGGTATTTACCAAACCCATCAAAGTCAAGTCTAAAAATGACAACTCTGAAATGATTAATCGTATTCAGTGATGGAAAGAAAGTTTTTGATTGTTGAACAGTTCGTATCAGAAAGCCGGTCGCTCTTTGCGAGGTCGATTGAATTGATTATAGTGTATGGGTAGGTTTTATTTGATAAAGCAGCATGATTCGATGCAATGCGGTATAGCTTGTTTGGCTATGATCTGTAAGCATTATGGCAGAGAGTATTCGCATGAATCACTCTCTTGCCATTGCCATGCCACCACCGAAGGAGTGTCGATGCTGGGTATTAATGAGGCTGCTGTTGCTTTGGGCTTTCACACTACATGCGGCAGAGTAACTATGGCTCA
This sequence comes from uncultured Parabacteroides sp., assembly GCA_934725305.1. Taxonomy (GTDB): domain Bacteria; phylum Bacteroidota; class Bacteroidia; order Bacteroidales; family Tannerellaceae; genus Parabacteroides. The sequence continues at coordinate 45,315 of CAKVBA010000015.1, forward strand.
ACTGATCAAAGCCCCTCTGCCTTGTATCTTGCATTGGAATCAAAAGCACTTTGTGGTGCTTTATCAAGTGAAGAAAGGTGTGATGTTTTGTGTGGCTGACCCGGCCAAAGGGCTCATGAAATATACCGAAAACGAATTTAAGGAGCATTGGATCAGCACCTGTTCGCAAGGAGAGGAGCGAGGCATTGCACTGTTTTTGAAGCCCACTCATCTCTTTTACAAACAGGAAGAAGAGACCACAAAGGAAAAACGCTCCTTTCGGTTTCTGTTTGGTTATTTATATCAATATCGTAGCTATTGGGGACAGATTGTTTTGGGTGCTTTTGTAGGTAGTTTGTTGCAGCTGCTATTTCCTTTTTTGACACAAGCAATAGTGGATATTGGTATTCATCAGCAGAAACTGAGCTTTATCTATTTGGTATTAGTGGGACAGTTGATGTTGACCCTAAGCCGCACCGCCATTGATTTTGTGCGTCGTTGGATCTTGCTCCACATCAGTATGCGCATCAATATCTCTTTGGTGTCGGACTTTTTTATCAAGTTATTGAAACTGCCCATGTCCTTTTTCGATACCAAATTGATGGGCGACTTGATGCAGCGCATGAACGATCATGGTAGAGTAGAGCGGTTTCTCACCTCGCAGGTGCTTAATGTGACCTTTTCATTCCTTAGCTTTATTGTGTTCGGGTGCGTGTTGCTCTATTACAATCTGGCGATATTCGGCCTCTTTGTAGTAGCTAACTTGTTGTATGGACTTTGGATCGCCTTCTTTTTAGGCAAACGGAAGAGACTCGATTATGAGTTGTTTGAAAAGCAGGCAGAAAACAATAATAAGACCTATCAGTTCATTACCACCATGCAGGAGATAAAACTGCAAGATTGTGAACAGCGACGCCGATGGGAGTGGGAAGATGTGCAGGCTGATCTGTTTGCTGTGCAGATGAGGAGTCTGAAGCTGCAACAGAGTCAGGAGGCCGGAAGCATCTTTATCAATGAGATCAAAAATATACTGATCACGATTGTGGCAGCCACCTCCGTTATTCAGGGAGACATGACATTGGGTATGATGCTGGCGGTTCAATATATCATCGGGCAGCTCAACAGCCCTGTGGAGCAGTTAATGCATTTTTTATATACATTGCAGGATGTGAAAATTAGTCTGGAGCGTATCAACGAGATTCATGGCAAACCCAATGAAGATCATTCACCCCATGCCGTATCGCAGATTTCGGAAGAGGCTGCCGATATAGAGTTTGAACATGTCGATTTTAAATACGATCTGCACCATCCGCGAAAGACCTTATCAGATGTCTGTTTGCATATACCAGCAGGAAAGGTAACAGCCATCGTGGGTGCTTCCGGCAGTGGTAAGACTACAATGGTTAAGTTGATGTTGGGCTATTATCCGGTTTTAAGTGGAATGATTCGTATTGGGAAGATCAATTTGGCCGATTACCATCTGAAGTGGTGGCGCAGGCAGTGCGGAGTGGTGATGCAAGAGGGTGTTATCTTTTCGGAAAGTATTGCCCGCAATATTGCAGTTGATGATGGTGAAATAGATACCGACCGATTGGTAAAGGCAGCTGAGATAGCTAATATACTGGAATTTATTCAAGGGCTTCCTTTGCGCTTCAATACCAAGATAGGCCGGGATGGAGTAGGTTTGAGTCAAGGGCAAAAGCAGCGTATCTTGATAGCCCGTGCTGTGTATAAGAATCCTCGTTATATCTTTTTGGATGAAGCTACCAATTCATTGGATGCTGCCAACGAACGTGCCATTGTGGAAAATCTCAATGCGTTTTATCAAGGGCGTACGGTTGTCGTGGTTGCTCATCGGCTGAGCACTGTGAAAAATGCCGATCAGATTATTGTGATGGGCAGCGGACAGATTTTGGAGATTGGTACGCATGCTTCTTTGATTCAGAAAAGAGGAGCTTATTATCATTTGGTAAAGAATCAGTTGGAGCTGGGAAATTGAGATTATCTATATATTATAATGTATGCGTATGAGTGATACCGACAAAATAGAATTGCGGAGTGAAAAGGTTCGGAAAATAATAGGCGATATTCCTTCCGGCTTTATTCGTTATGGGATTAGTATCATTGCCTGCTTGTTGATTATTTTATTTCTGATTTGTTATTTTATCCCTTTCGAAGGAGAAAAGAATATTTTTGAGTATTTTATGAATTAGTAAGGCGGAGTGTCGTCCTTGCACAGCTGTGTTGCTTTCAGAATGACTGATTTGCTGGAATAAAAAAGCAACTTTATCTTCGGAAAGAATAAAGTTGCTTAGTAGTGCGTCCGGGGGTCGAACCCGAGTTTCCGCCGTGAGAGGGCGGCGTCCTAGACCACTAGACGAATGCACCGTTTTTGATAGTCTTTTGTCGTTGTAAGACGATGCAAAAGTAGTGATAATTTTGTTTTCTCCAAACTTTTTCTCAATATTTTTTGAGTGGCTGTCATTTTGTAAGCAAAAAACAGATCGAGAGCGTAAAAGGCGTTAAAATAGAATATGTTTTCAATTGTTTTCGTTGTTGTTACTGTTTATTTATTCTATCTTTGCCCTTCGTAGTTGAATCAAACAAAAATAGAATATTACTAATACCAGTTTTATAAATAACTAATATTATGGCAGAACTAAAAGAAAAACTTTTCTCGGAATTCGCTCCTGTATCAACAGAAGATTGGGTAGCGAAGATTACGGCCGACCTGAAAGGTGCTCCGTTTGAGAAAAAGCTTGTTTGGAAGACAGGAGAAGGATTTAATGCAAATCCCTTTTATCGTTTGGAAGATCTGGAAGGATTAAAAACAACCACTTCTCTTCCTGGAGAATTTCCTTTTGTACGCGGTACAAAGAAAGACAATGATTGGTATGTTCGCCAAAACATTGAAGTGGAATGTTGCAAGGAAGCCAACGAAAAAGCTCGTGACATTTTGAACAAGGGTGTAACATCTCTCGGCTTTGTTATTAAGGGCGATGATGTAAATGCTGAAAACCTGGCAACATTGTTGGATGGCATTTGTCCTGAATGTGTTGAATTGAACTTCAATACATGCTTGTGCAAGGCTGAAAAACTGATTGGCCTATTGGCTGAATATTTTGCTTCTAAGGGTGTAGACCTGCAGAAGTGTGTAGGTTCTGTGAACTATGATCCGTTCAAGAAACCTCTTATCAAGGGACATAAGAATGAAAATTGGGTAGAAGGTGCAGCTGCTGTGCTCAAAGCAGGTGCGGTTCTTCCTAAATATAAAGTTTTGGCTGTTAATGCTTTCGCATTGAACAATGCCGGAGCTTACATCTCTCAGGAATTAGGATATGCTTTGGCATGGGGTAACGAACTGTTGGCCAAATTGACTGAAGCAGGATTCGATGTAGTTGAGGTTGCTAAGAATATCAAATTCAACTTTGGTATCAGCTCAAACTACTTCATGGAAATTGCAAAGTTCCGTGCAGCTCGTTGGTTGTGGGCAGAAATTGTTGCTGCTTACAAACCGGCATGCGAATGTGCATGTAAGATGAGTATTCACGCTCAGACATCACAGTGGAACACTACAATTTACGATGCTCACGTAAACTTGTTGCGTTCACAGACTGAAGCTATGTCTGCTGCTATCGCAGGTGTTGACTCAATCACTGTTCGTCCGTTTGACGAATCTTTTGAAACTCCGGATGACTTCTCAGAACGTATTGCTCGTAACCAGCAGTTGTTGTTGAAGGAAGAATGTCATTTCGATAAGGTTGTTGACCCGGCTGCCGGTTCTTACACAGTTGAGGTATTCACAAACTCTATTGCTGATGTAGCATGGAAGTTGTTCCTCGAAGTTGAAGAAAAGGGCGGTTTTGCTGCTATGGCTAACGCTGGTGAAATCCAGGCTGCTGTTAACGCTTCTAATACAGCTCGTCATAAAGCTGTTGCTACTCGTCGTGAAGTACTGTTGGGTACAAACCAGTTCCCGAACTTTACAGAGGTGGCTGCTGATAAGATCAAGAAAGATGCTTCTGCTTGCAACTGCAAGGGCGAACATCACAACCATTGCGAAAATGAGGGCGTGATGAAGTTGGACTTTTCTCGTGGTGCTTCTGAATTCGAAACATTGCGTTTGGCTACTGAAAAGAGCGAAAAGACTCCGAAGGCATTTATGTTGACAATCGGTAACTTGGCTATGCGTTTGGCTCGCTCACAGTTCTCTTGCAACTTCTTGGCAACTGCAGGTTATAAGACGATCGATAATTTAGGATTTGATACAGTAGAAGCTGGTGTTGAAGCTGCAGTTAATGCAGGCGCTGATATCGTTGTATTGTGTTCTAGCGATGATGAATATGCTGAATTGGCTCCGGCTGCATTCAAGGCATTGAATGGTCGTGCACAGTTCGTTGTTGCTGGTGCTCCGGCTTGTATGGAAGACTTGAAAGCACAAGGTATCGACCAGTTTATTAATGTAAAGAGCAATGTGCTTGAAACAATGCAGGCATTTAATGCTAAATTGGGTATCAACTAATAACTAGAATCGAAATCATGAGACCAAATTTTAAAGATATAGATATTAAAAACGCCGGTTTTGCTGCTCATAACGCAGCCGAATGGGCTAAAGCCAATGGCATCGAAGCCAATTGGAAAACACCGGAACACATCGAAGTGAAGCCGGTATATACAAAAGAAGACTTGGAAGGCATGGAACATCTGAACTTCGTTTCAGGTCTGCCTCCTTATTTGCGTGGTCCGTATAGCGCCATGTATCCTTTGCGTCCTTGGACAATCCGTCAGTATGCAGGTTTCTCTACTGCAGAAGAATCAAATGCATTCTACCGCCGTAACCTGGCTTCAGGTCAGAAAGGTTTGTCAGTAGCATTTGACCTTCCTACACACCGTGGTTATGACGCTGATAACGAACGAGTAGTAGGTGATGTTGGTAAAGCAGGTGTATCTATCTGTTCTTTGGAAAACATGAAGGTTTTGTTCGATGGTATTCCTTTGAACAAGATGTCTGTTTCTATGACAATGAACGGTGCCGTTCTTCCTGTATTGGCTTTCTATATCAATGCCGGTTTGGAACAGGGTGCTAAATTGGAGGAAATGGCTGGTACAATCCAGAATGATATCTTGAAAGAGTTCATGGTGCGTAACACTTATATCTATCCGCCCGAGTTCTCAATGCGTATTATCGCTGATATCTTCGAATATACATCTCAGAAGATGCCTAAGTTCAACTCAATCTCTATCTCTGGTTACCACATGCAGGAAGCCGGTGCAACAGCAGACATTGAAATGGCTTATACTCTTTGTGATGGTTTGGAATATCTGCGTGCTGGTGTGAACGCTGGTATCGATATCGATGCTTTCGCTCCTCGTTTGTCATTCTTCTGGGCAATCGGTGTTAACCACTTCATGGAAATTGCCAAGATGCGTGCGGCTCGTATGTTGTGGGCTAAGATCGTGAAGAGCTTTGGCGCTAAGAACCCGAAATCATTGGCATTGCGTACACACTGTCAGACTTCAGGTTGGTCATTGACTGAACAGGATCCGTTCAACAACGTAGGTCGTACTTGTATTGAAGCTATGGCTGCTGCTTTGGGTCACACTCAGTCTTTGCATACAAATGCATTGGACGAAGCTATCGCATTGCCGACAGACTTCTCTGCTCGTATTGCTCGTAATACTCAGATCTACATCCAGGAAGAAACTAAGGTTTGTAAACAGATCGACCCGTGGGGCGGTTCTTACTATGTAGAATCTTTGACAAACGAATTGGTTCACAAAGGTTGGGCTTTGATTCAGGAAATTGAAAGCATGGGTGGTATGGCTAAGGCTATCGAAACTGGTCTTCCTAAGATGCGTATCGAAGAAGCTGCTGCTCGTACTCAGGCTCGTATCGACTCTGGTATCCAGACAATCGTTGGTGTTAACAAATATCGTCTGCCGAAGGAAGATCCTATCGATATTCTTGAAATTGATAATACTGCAGTTCGTAACGAACAGATTGAACTGTTGAAAGAGTTGCGTGCTAACCGTGACGAAGAAGCTGTACAGAAAGCATTGGCTGATATCACAGAATGCGTTCGCACAAAACAGGGTAACTTGTTGGAATTGGCAGTGAAGGCTGCCGGCTTGCGTGCTTCTTTGGGTGAAATCTCTGACGCATGTGAAGCTGTTGTAGGTCGTTATAAAGCAATCATTAGAACTATTTCAGGCGTGTATTCATCAGAAACAAAGAAAGACGCAGACTTCCAGAAAGCTTGCGAACTTTGCGAACAATTTGCAAAGAAAGAGGGTCGTCAACCTCGTATCATGATCGCTAAGATGGGTCAGGATGGTCACGACCGTGGTGCTAAAGTTGTTGCTACTGGTTATGCCGACTGTGGTTTCGACGTGGATATGGGACCGTTGTTCCAGACTCCGGCTGAAGCTGCTCGTCAGGCTGTTGAGAACGACGTTCATGTAATGGGCGTTTCTTCTTTGGCTGCTGGTCACAAGACTTTGGTTCCGCAGGTAATTGAAGAATTGAAGAAGTTGGGTCGTCCGGATATCATCGTTATTGCTGGTGGTGTAATTCCTGCTCAGGACTACGACTTCTTGTATAAGGCTGGTGTTTCTGCTATCTTTGGCCCGGGTACTTCTGTGTCAAAGGCTGCTTGCCAGATTTTGGAAATCCTTATGGGTGAATAAGATTTAGAATCTTTATAAAAGACGAGGCCGGACATTTGATTTGTCTGGCCTTTTCTGTTTTAATAGGATTGGTTTGTGTACATTTGTGCCATTCGTGTTTGTTAAAAAGAAGCGTATGGGAATTGTAATTGGTATTGATGTCGGTGGTAGCACAACGAAGATTGTTGGTATCACGAATGGAACGGTTCAGCATCCAATGTTTGTGAAGGCTACGGATCCTGTTACTTCATTGTTTGGTGCTTTTGGCAAGTATATTTATGATAATCGTATTGAACTGAGCAGTGTTGAGAAGGTAGTCTTGACCGGTGTGGGCAGTGCCTACATAGAGAAGCCTTTGTATGGATTGCCCACGGTTAAGGTCGATGAGTTTATTGCCAACGGTCTGGGCGCTCAATATATGACAGGTTTGCAAGATTTGTTGGTGGTAAGTATGGGTACGGGAACCTCTTTTGTCAAGGTGACTCGTTCTGATATTGAGCATGTCGGAGGTCTGGGTATCGGCGGAGGAACTATCTTGGGGCTTTCCAAACTGTTGCTGAAGACACAGAACTTTCGTCAGATTACCACTTTGGCCGAGATGGGATCGCTGGATGATATCGATCTGCAGATCCGCGATATTACACCGAATGCGCTGCCGGGTTTGCCATTGGATGTGACAGCTTCAATCTTTGGAAAGGCTGACGCAAATGCCCGTACGGAAGACATTGCTTTGGGCATCGTGCACATGGTGTTGCAGACAATCGGTCAGGGCGCAGTGTTTGCCTCACAGAATAGTGGAATTAAGGATATTGTGCTGATAGGCAATCTTACCCGCTTGCCTCAGTGTGCCGATATCTTTCCCCGTTTGGAAGAGATGTGCAATGTGCGTTTCCTGATTCCTGAGTATGCAGAGTATCGCACAGCCATCGGAACAGCACTCTGTTATTGCAGTCATCGAGATTGTTGCGAGGTAAAGCTATAATTTTATCGGAAAAAGAGATACCATTTCAAAACTTTATATATCTTTGTGAAAAGCTTTGTTCCGATTCCGCATTCGTGGAAAAGGATTAAAAGGGAATCGGGTGAAACTCCCGAACAGTCCCGCTGCTGTAAGCTTCGTGAAAGGGTTGAACACACAACTTAAGCCACTGTTTCTGTTGAGAGATGGGAAGGCGTTCAACACCGGAAGTAAGTCAGAAGACCTGCAAAGCTTGTTTGTTTCAACGGCTTCGAGGAAAGGCCGGAAGAGAACGAAAGGAGGCTTTGTAGCCATATTCCAATTATTCTTATCCATTCGCTTTCACTCTACGGCCGTCTTATGCGGATAATTATTTTGCCATAATAATTAGGGATGGAAGCATGGAGAAAGCATACGGGATGAGCTCCGTAGTTAGCCCCATGCTTTTTTCTTTGTATTTAGACATGTAGAGTAGTGGTTGCTACTTGTGTATTTATAGAAAAGTACGTTTATTTGTAGCATAGAGTATTAATTAAATCAGTAAGGTATGAAAAAGACAGTTAGTGTTGTGCTGATTGCAATAGTAGCATTGTTGATGACAGTGCCTGCTCAGGCTCAGCTGAGATTTGGAGTAAAGGGAGGTTTGAATATCTCTTCTGTTCATTTTGATTCCAAGCTTTTAGATGCAGATAATGTGACAGGATTCCACGTCGGTCCGATGATTGAGTTTACCTTGCCTTTGGTAGGTGTAGGCATGGATGCTGCCGTCTTGTATTCTCAGAAAGGCTTAGAGGCCAATACGGGTATTTCCAAGACAACTATGAAGACCGACTATATTGATGTGCCGGTTAATTTGAAATGGAAATTTGGTCTGCCTATTGCAAAGATTTATCTGGCTGCCGGTCCTTATGTAGGCTTCCGTGTAGGTGGCGATAAGATCTGGGATATTCCTGGTTCTGTGGTTGAACAGGTAAAGGCAAAGACATTCAGTGCCGGATTGAACATGGGTGCCGGTGTTGAATTGATCCGCCATTTACAGGTTGGCTTTACGTATGGATTGGGATTGACAGATAACTATAGTTTGCAGAAGGCCAATGTCTCAGAGGAAACAGGTAAGAACAGAGGCTGGTCGGTGACTGCTGTTATTTTGTTCTAAGGAAAAGTGGCAGGTCTTATAGGGTTACATCAAAATAGTAGTTTTGACTCTGCCTCTTCTTGTTATACCTTCCGATGCTTTGGAAAAAGCTTGTTGCAATGGGCAAAAGTGGATCCTGAGCATCGGAAGTCTTTGTTGGCAGTGTGTCATAATTGCAAACTGCTTCGTTGCTTTCGGAATTCGACCTCAGTCATTTACATCAGTAAACTCCTGTCGGCTTCATCCTCAGCGCCTTGCCTTTTGCTAATTCTGACGCCGCCTTTTTCTTATGCAATAAAAATATGAAATTTGCTGAAGTCATATTACCACTCCCGTTGGAGAACAGTTATACCTATCGTATTCCTGAAGACTTAGAGAAATCTGTCATTCCGGGATGCCGTGTAATTGTCCATTTTGGGAAAAGGCGTTATTATACAGCCATTGTGATAGAGGTGCATGAACGACATCCTGAATCAAACTATGAGATAAAAGATATTTATGCCTTGCTGGATGCTACGCCTATCTTACGCCGTCCTCAGCTTCGCTTTTGGCAATGGATTGCTTCCTATTATATCTGTAAATTGGGAGATGTTTATAAGACAGCTTTGCCTTCGGGGTTGAAGCTCGAAAGTGAAACCAATGTTATTTATAATGCCGACTTTGAAACCGATGTCCCTTTGCGTCCGAACGAGCAGTCGGTATTGGATGCCTTCAGCGGTGTGTTGAAATTGACATTGTCGGAACTGGAGAAGAAGACAGGCTTGCGCAATGTGGTGCCAATTGTGGCATCACTGATGGCTCGCGGAGCCGTTGAAGTGTGTGAAGAGCTGAAACAGGGATTTGTCCCGAAGATGCAGACCTATATTTGTTTGGCTGATAATTACCGTGGCGAAGAGCAGTTGCATGAGGCATTCGATCTGTTGAAGCGTGCCAAGAAGCAGGAACACTTACTGTTGTCTTTCCTCGATTTGAGTCATGCCTTGAATCCGGTATTGGCCCGTGAATTGTCTAAAAAAGAGCTGTTGGAGCAGAGTAATACCGCCGCTTCGGTGTTGGAAGCTTTGGTAAAACGAGGTATATTAGAGAGCTATGAGAAGGAGGTGGGGCGTTTGCAGGTGCCGGTTTGTCGTCTGCAACCCATATTACCATTATCCGAAGCCCAGCAGCAGGCTAGTGATGAGATACACAACTGCTTTAAGGAGAAAGAGGTGTGTCTGCTGCATGGCGTTACTTCGAGTGGCAAGACGGAGATTTATATTCATCTGATTGATGAGGTGTTGAAGTTGGGACATCAGGTGCTTTATCTGTTGCCCGAAATAGCTATTACGACTCAGATTACAGAGCGACTGGCCAAGCTCTTTGGCGATCGTTTGCTGGTCTATCATTCTAAATTCTCAGATAATGAACGGGTCGAGGTATGGAATCGGCTGTTGCATAGCCGGGAACCGATGTTGGTCTTGGGCGTTCGCTCATCGTTGTTCTTGCCCTTTCATAATTTAGGTTTGGTTGTGGTGGATGAAGAGCATGAGACCTCCTATAAGCAACAAGATCCGGCACCGCGTTATCATGCCCGCAATGCCGCTATTGTGTTGGCCAATATGCATGGGGCAAAGACATTGCTGGGTTCTGCGACACCCTCTATTGATTCCTATTTCAATGCGACGATCGGTAAATATGGATTGGTCAATCTAAAGACTCGTTATGGTGATTGTCTGATGCCCGAGATTATACCGGTCGATGTGAAAGAGCTGCGGCGGAAAAAGATTATGAAGGACACACTCTTTTCTCCACTGTTGGTCGAGAAGATGCAGCAAGCCTTGGAACGAGGCGAACAGGTGATACTGTTTCAGAACCGCAGAGGATTTGCTCCGGTTATGGAGTGTAAGAGTTGTGGTTGGGTGCCTCATTGCGTGAACTGTGATGTTAGTCTGACCTATCATAAGTATCACAATGAGTTGGTTTGTCATTATTGTGGTTATAAAGTCTGGTTGCCTCCGACCTGTCCGGAGTGTCATTCGAAAGAAATACGTACGATGGGGTTTGGTACCGAGAAGGTGGAAGAGGAGATTGCCATGTTGTTCCCACAAGTCAAGGTGGAACGAATGGATTTGGATACAGCTCGTACTCGCACTGCGTATGAACGGATTATCAATGATTTTGAAAGAGGTAAAACTCGTATCTTGATAGGGACACAGATGTTGTCGAAGGGTTTGGATTTTGGCAATGTGAGTGTGGTTGGTATTCTTAATGCTGACAGCTTGATGAACTTTCCCGATTTCAGATCCCACGAGAGAGCTTTTCAGCTGATGGTGCAGGTGAGTGGGCGTGCCGGACGTCGTGACAAGCGGGGTTCGGTTATTTTGCAGACTTCTCAGCCTGAGCACCCATTGATACAAATGGTTTGTCGGTTGGGTTATACCGAGATGGTTAACCTGCAGTTGAGTGAGCGGAGTATGTTTCACTATCCTCCCTATTATCGCTTGATTGTATTGGTACTGCGTAGCCGCAATGAAAAGATACTTCAGGAGTTATCGGTCGAATATGCCAACAAGCTGCGGACGCATTTGGGCGACCGTGTTTTAGGGCCGGTTGCGCCTCCTATCACACGTATTCAAGCCTTGCATATCCGTAAGATAGTGTTGAAGATAGAGGTGACAGCAGCCATTCAGCCTATTCGTAATTTATTGGATCAGGTGTATGCCGAGATGCAGTGCTATCAGCCCTTCAAGCAGTTGTTGGTACATTATGATGTAGATCCGGCATAGTCTCGAGGCTTTCAGCTTGTCAATCTATTGGCGGAAGTAGTGTTGTTAAATGGATTAGTGATTCCGTTGGGAAGGACTGGTAAAGCTGCTTTTGGGTGTCTTTTTGTAAATAAGGTTGACTCTTAGCAGCATCAACAAATGAAAGAAAAGCAGTACAATCGAGAACAAGAGC